>NC_020061.1:0-300000 GCF_000330885.1 Rhizobium tropici CIAT 899 | reverse complement strand
TACCCAGAGAATACATTCTTTCTCCCTTTGCGAGAGCTCAGGCACTTTCTCCATGACATTCGAACTCCCGACATTAGCAAGTCTCAGATGGAAATGTATCGCCGCTAGTTGTAAGTAGGCGATTGCCCTGTGGTGGAATTCACGCTCAATCTGCTGGGCAAAGCTCATGATGGCGAAACTTCCAGCCGCGCTGCGCAATGGAATGGTAATGCCTGACCTTACGCCAAAGCTTGCAGCCTCGTCGAAGATGCGCCGTTCGTTTGGAGTTGTGCTCGAGCTAACGTATGCCTCCCTCCATTGAATAGGGCCTGATCGCATTCGACTTTCCTTGATAATAGGAGCTTTCCGATCATAACCCATTTCGAGACATCGCTTCTGCCATTCATCAGGATAGTTCAGGATCTCAAAAGAAGGGCGTCGAACCGGCTGTAAAACCTTGCGCTCGGTTGTAAGAGGACCGTAGGCTATCCACGTGCAGCCAAGATTCAGAGCAAAAGCTGATAAGTGCTCAAATAACTGTTTAGACCGAGCGACGGTATGTGTCTGGTCAAGAAATCGGCCGAACTCGGCCGCAAGTTCCCCTCGATTTAAAGCTTGAGAAGGTGGCGAGAGGTCCGAGGAATTCAGATCGGTAACTCGGCCAGTCTGTTTATTGATTTGAGTGGAACCGCAACCGTCCCGAGACAATCGATGCTGTCTCTCGGGCAAATAATGGCACGCCATGCTGTCGCCAGATGAAGTCGCTGGCCGTGAGCGGCCACCGGCGAACGTTATCGCTAAAGCTTTGGAAGCGGGCTGTGGAAGAGCTGACATCCTGCTTTCCTCTCGTTTTTTCCGAGGGGTCGGAATTGCTGTCCGTAGTTCAAGAGTCGTGCCAATTTGAAAGAACCCACAGAGCCTCTACCAAATTTTCTTAACTGCATGCGAAATGCAGCATAATCAGCCGAGTACGTCGCGACCCTGGGTTGGACAAACCTGACAATAGTTCTCTTAGAGGCTGCCTCAAAAAGAGGTGGGTGATTTCAACAGGTTATGATTCCTTCGGATTTGCGAGATTCGATGGAGAACACGATGGCCTGGACCAAAATCACCCGTCGGCAATATGCCCGGCGAACGGCACGCTACGCAAGCGATATGACGGATCGGGAATGGGGTCTGGTTCAGCCTTTCCTGCCAATGCCGCGCCGCTTGGGCCGCCCGCGGACCACGGATTTGCGAGAGGTGGTGAATGCCCTGCTTTACATCGCCACAACTGGTTGCCAATGGCGGATGCTGCCGAAGGATTTTCCACCCTGCTCGACCGTCCAGCGCTATTTCTATGAATGGAGAGCGTTGGGACTTTGGCCACGCATCAACCATCGTCTCGTGATGGAAACGCGCGAGTTGGAGGGCAAGGAGGCAAGCCCGACGGCCGGTGTGATCGATAGCCAGAGCGTCAAAACCACCGAAAGCGGCGGCATCCGGGGCTATGACGCGGGCAAGAAGACCAAAGGCCGCAAGCGCCATATCATCGTCGATACGCTCGGCCTGATGGTCGGTCTCATGGTGCACAGCGCCGACATCCAGGATCGCGACGGTGCTCCCGATCTCCTGAAATCCATCCGCCACAGGTGGCCATGGTTACTGCATGTCTTCGCCGATGGTGGCTATGCGGGCGATAAGTTGAAGCGGCGACTGAAAAAGATCGGGCGCTGGACGATCGAGATCATCAAGCGCTCAGACAAGGCGAAAGGCTTCGAGGTTCTGCCGCGTCGATGGGTGGTCGAACGGACCTTCGCCTGGCTTGGCAGATGCCGCAGATTGGCCAAAGACGTCGAACGCTCCATCGCATCAGCCGAAGCGTGGATCATGATCGCCCACATTCGTCTCATCACCAGACGGCTAGCAAGGTATGGATATCGTTGAACGCTTTTCGAATCCGACTCTTATGAGTCACTTACGCCGTGACGTATGTATGAAAGGGCTCGAAGAAAGAAGAGAGCGACTCGCTGGTTGGCATACGCGCAATTTGGCGTCAGGAACCAAGCTTTGCATTTTGACAACAGGGAACGCATCTGGGGCCTCAAAGATTGCGTGCGCCGAAGGAACAGGGTTGCGGCCAGATTCTTCAGTTGCGGCACTCAAAATCTTGCTGCATGGATGTCGTTGTTCATCGTATTTCGCCGGGTTCGGCACACATGACATAGATTGGATGACCGTGAAAACCAAATGCTGCTTCAAAGAACTCCGGATCGTCATGCGAGCGACGTTTCCGCCTCCGCGCAATCCTCCGAACTAACGCCGCATCAAATTTATAAATGCCGACGAGGCTCAAATCTGCAGACGCACTTTTATAGCTGTCGGAGCCTTCGGGTACAATTGCTGTAAGGCGTTGCGCTTTGCCCGTCAGCACTCGTAGCGATCGTTTGCCGAGTGACTGGCTCACAACGACAATGTTGCGATATGATGACCGTACCAAGCGCTCCAGCACAGTTAAATTGATCACCATTTCCGCGGTAAATATCAAAACTACTCCATCGACATCAGCGACTTCCTCTGCCGCTGTCACATCAATAAGACGCCCGGGATATGGCGTGCGCTGTGGGCGTACGCGGAGCTCCATACCGTACAGCTCGTGACAGAAACGATGGTCGACCTCGCCCATGCCTCCTAGTCCAAGGATAATCGTCTTTTGCACGCCAACGCGTGCCAATTGAGATAATAGATGTTGCAGAACGGACGTGCCGCCGACCATAACTGCGCGCGCTGGGAAGCGCTCTTTGCCAGTTAACATAGTATGTCGGGGGCTTGCGATAACAATCGCACATGTCTCCATTAGCAGTGCCCTCGGATCGTGCACATAAGCTGAGACTAACCCCGAAACGTACTTGGTCCACTCCCTAATCAGATAGTTGACTAGCTGGTGGATCAGCGCCTCCTCCAGGCGCATGTCCAAACGCTGTTCGCAGCCATCGGCGACGGCGAAAGCATCAAGATCAGAGGGTCGAACAGATGGTCCGCGTCAAGAGTATGCGGTGTTCTTTCTGCCGCTGACAGATACATTTCTTCACGAACCGAAACGCGTGTTAATGCAAGGGCGCGCTGGCTACAGATCCGCTGAAGTATCTTTGCTTTAGTGGCAAAGCGCCCAAGTCCGAGTTTCAACATGTGCGCTCTAGATTAGAGGCATGGCACTGTTTCAAAACGATCTTTTCATTGGCACGATGTGTGCATGGTTATCCGCAAAATTGCCGACTGAGGAGTGAACTCCCTCCGGATCAAGCCCATTCGCCGAGGTGCCGCAATGGAAAGCTTCGGCGCGAGCCGCAGTTCAACAAACTGGGTTTTGGAGATAAGTGCAAAACTTTGTTGGCGAAAGAATTTGAAGGTCGGTCGAACTTTCATTGAAGGATGCACGCGATGGCGGAGAACGAGACTAATCGGGATTTCCACTCAGCGGCGGTGCTGATCACTGCACCAGAAGATTGCTCTGGTCAGTTCTTGGAATGCGCATGTAAGCACCTCAATACCAGCCATGGGAACGTCCTCGCCAAACACTTCCAAGAGGCGACGCCAGATGTGGTGTTTCTTAGGACGCATTTCCCTGACGTTGAGAAGCAGACGCTCTGTATTCGCCTGCGTCTTTCTCGCCGGGCGCGGTCAATGTCGATCATTGCGATTGCGGCGGTTGCTGATGAAGTAACTCAAGGAGACACGGTCACTTTCGATGACAATGAGCATGTTAGCCGATCGCGAGAGATAGCGCTGACGAGCATCGGCAGAATCTTGGACGGCTCGTGTCGGAGTTCCATTCCCAGGCATCACGAACTGCTTGCCTTTCAGGACATTGAATTGGATGTGGCCACGCATCGTGTGCGCCGAAACGGCCGGACGATTCATGTAGCTCCAACCCAGTTCCGCCTGCTGGAGCACTTTATGAGGAACCCATACCGGGCCTACTCGCGAGATGAACTAAAGAATGCAGCTTGGCCCCATGCCGTTCATATCGGGCCTCGCACCATCGATGTTCACATCGGCAACTTGCGCGCGGCACTAAATAGGGATAGCGACCGCGATCTGATACGGACTGTAAGAACTGTCGGCTACGCGCTTTCCGAAAAACCGGATTCGTAATTGCGGGATCGGCGTGAAGCTGGCCGTGTAAGCGGCGCCAATTTGGCGGCGTCTTAATCAGTCAAATTCAACAGCGCTTGATATTCAGCTTTTTCAGGCGGAGGATTTTTTAGTTGCCAGCGGTATTCCATTGTTGCTGATGTTAGCCCATCTTCATATTGCTGAGATTGGCAAGAAGGGCCGTCGCCCGCAGTACTATTGCTTATTGGCGCATCCGTGGAACCTTCAAAGTCCAGGGCATCTATGGAGGCTCTTCCTTTGGATCAGCCGTTGCGAAACGTGTCGCTGTAAGCATTGATTGCCGGCACGCCGCCGAGATGCGCGAATAGGAGCCTTGATCCTTTCGGAAAGAAGCCCTTGCTGATGAGATCTATCATCCCTTGCATCGATTTCCCCTCGTAGACGGGATCAGTGATTATGCCTTCCAGCCGCGCGCAAAGGCGAATGGCCTCGTTTGTTTCCTCGGAAGGAATGCCATAACGGGGGTGCGCATAGTCCGCGAGCAATACCACATCATCATTGGCGATTTCTCTTCCGAGTTCGACGAACTTCGCAGTTTGCCGGGCAATGTTAAGCACCTGCGACTGGGCTTGGAGAGGGGTTGCCGAAGCATCGATACCGATCACATTGCGCTGTCGTCCATCCTTGGCGAAACCAACGACCATGCCGGCTTGCGTCGAACCCGTCACAGTGCAAACCACGATATAGTCAAAGGCAAAACCAAGCTGTTTTTCCTGCGCGCGCACTTCCTCGGCAAAACTCACATAACCCAAGCCGCCATATTTATGGACAGACGCACCGGCTGGGATCGCGTAGGGTCTGCCGCCCATTTGCTTGACGTCGTCGAGCGCCCTTTCCCAACTGCTGCGGATGCCGATATTGAAGCCGTCATCAACCAGTCGCACCTCCGCTCCCATGATCCGGCTTAAGAGGATATTCCCAACCTGATCGTAAACAGCGTTCTCATATGGTACCCAATCCTCTTGCACCAGAAGGCATTTCATGCCGATCTTGGCGGCTACTGCGGCGACCATGCGTGTATGGTTGGACTGCACGCCACCAATGGAAACAAGCGTGTCGGCATTTGACGCGATCGCGTCCGGGATGATGTACTCGAGTTTGCGGAGCTTGTTGCCGCCGAACGCCAGCCCCGAGTTGCAGTCCTCGCGCTTGGCATAGATCTCCACCTTGCCCCCTAGATACTCGCTAAGTCGGTCAAGCTTTTCGATAGGCGTAGGGCCGAAGGTAAGGGGATATCGTTCGAAGTTTTGCAGCATGTTCTCTCCAGTGATTTGCGCCTGAAATAGACGTGTTCACGACGCGTGGGCGGGCAAGCCCGGCAACAATCCTCGGCGTTTGATTAGATCCCATTGCTTCATCGGCCTTCGTTCGTCGTCGAGGCGGCGCAACCCACAGGCCGGTCGCTGCGTTTGCCACAGCACCCTTCAATGGGAACCGAACAGCAATAAACTCCTTAGGTTGCTACACCGTGGAAGCCATTGCCGACGGACACGTCGTGTAGTTGTTCCAACAACGTTATGCTCGATGATCAATGTCTTCCAGGCAGCCCGAGGCTCGCAACTGATCTGTTCCCGGCCCTCAAGGGCAACAAACCCACCATCGAGCCGAGCTGGAAGACAACGGGGTAGTTCAGTCTTTCTTTTCGCAATGCTCTGGCCGGTAACGCATTTCCTCGAGATCATCGAAACGCAAGACCCGCTGGCTCCTCTTTAAAGCGCAACTGGCGCGCCAGATCAAAAAAAGCACGCTTGCGAAATAGGCCACCTGAAGAAGGAGCCAAATATCCACCGTCGTGACCATTGCTCTGCGGATTGAATGTGAAACGAAGTAAGCGCCTAGAAGGCTGAAGCACATGACTGGTTGCAGGAGGCGACAGAAAATTGCAAAAGGCACAGTCGTTCTCCCGCGTTTATACGCCAGCACATGAAGCGAGCTTGTCAGCCGGTATATGAATCTGACAGTTCTTCGGGCAGACGCGGGCGCAGGCGCCGCAGCCGATACATCGCCCTGCTTCGTCCACGACCATGATCATACGATTGAGTTCGCCATCGAAGTCGTCGTCTTCGTCATCGCAGATGCCGAGGATTTCACCCGCTTCACTTGCGCCGTAAAGGTGCATGACATCGCGCGAGCAGACCTTGAAGCAGCGGCCGCAGCCGATGCAAGTTTTGCCATCGATAGCGGTCAGATACTCCGGCAACCAGGTGGATCCATCACGGGTAACGAAGGTCCCCGTCATCGCGAATCCTCCAAGGCGGCAAGCTCGTTCTTTGCCGCATTCAACTCCGCGAATGCGTCGAACGTCTTTGCTGCGATCGTCTTGATCTTGGGCCAGTTGACCGGCAGGTCCTCGGCAAGATCGTGCAACTCCATTTTCGCGGTTGTCGCTCGTGACTGCAGTTTACGGACCTTTTGAAGCTGCTGCACAATGTCTGACATTTATCTCTTTCCTCAAAAACCCGAATTCACGGCGCCCGCGCCACATCGGGGTAGGCTTTTATGGCGATGACAGCATCATCGACCAATTTCGTGCCGGCCTCGGTGAGTTTGCGAAGCGTCTCAAAGCCGAACCGATGGACGTCTCTGAGCGTCTTCGACAAAACGACCAAACGCCCTGTCGTGAGAACCACTCGCCCGAAGCCCTCGGGATTCATCGTCACGATCGAGGAGGCGACGAGGCCTGAGTGCCCTTCGATTTCAAGCCCAACGCAGGTGTAAAAGATTTGAAGCCTCCAAATCACGTCCGGATCGGGGTCGCCGATGATCGGCATTTGCCGGCGCTGCTCCTTCGTCACAATGAAATCGGCAAGCAGGTCAGTGTCCGATTTTCCGTCCCACGACCCATGAGTATCCTGCGCCCTGACCAAGCGAACCAGGCGCTTCATGAACGGGGTTGCCATTGCGTCGCGATCATCATCTGCGAGTGTGTTCGCAAGGTTGCTGGGCGAAGTCATCGCCGACCTCCTTTAATCTTCGTCGTCGAAGAACGGCTTGGCGAGACCCATGCCGGCGTCTGCAAGCACCTTGCGCAGCCATGGCGGCGGGGCAGTTTTCAGCATGGTCTGGGTGCGCATCAGTACCTCTTCGATGGACGATGGCTCCGGCACCTTGATCGGATGGATTTTTGCCGAGACGACCTTCGCGGCGGAGGGCCCGCCGATCGCCAGGCAGAACAGCAGATGACATCCCTTCAACGCCTCGACCCTCATCGCGATGCGATCGGTGCCGCCGTCGTTCGTGTGCTTGCCGCTTTCGTCAGTTGCTTCACCAAAATCGACGGCTTCGACGATCTCCCAACCGGTTGGGGTGACGTCATAGACTGCAAAAAGCTTGGCAGACCCGAAATGTGCGTTCAGCCTCTTCAGGTCCTGTGTCGCGATGGCAACGCGCAGAACTCCCTTCGGGCACTCTGGCGCAGGGGCTGGCCCCTCCTCAGTGACGAGTGAAAGACGTCTGACGGCCGTCATTTTTTGCCTCCATGTCTTGCAAGGGATTGAGCGCTTCGGGGCTCGGCCGGCGGCAGTTCGACTGAAAAATGTTGGCGGCCTCGAACAGGAAGTTGCGCGCGCCCTCATAGAGAATGGTTTTCTTATGCTGGCTGCCGAGCCGATCAAAGATCGGAAAGCCGACCCTCATCAGCGGGACGCCAAGCCGCTCGGCGGCCTGGCGGCCGTGGGAATGGGTCACGATCAAATCACCGCCAGCGTGGCGCGCCATGGTTTCGAGATCAGAAAGGTCGCCGACCTGCACAGCGTCGGCCGGCACCTTCTGCAGAATGCAGCTTGTGCCGGTGGTCGAAACGGCGGCGACTATTTCAGCGCCCATACCCTTGAAGAACGTTGCAAGTTGAAAAAGATGATCTGGCTCTGCGGCAATCGCGATACGTTTGCCGCCGAAATAAAAATGGCCGTCGAGGAGTGCGTCCTGCAATTGTGCGCGGCGCCGCCGCACAGCGGGCGGCACCGGATTGCCGGCGATCATGGCCAGCATCGTCATGAAACGGTCGATTGCCTTTAACCCGACAAGCTGCTCGAAGAGGACGTAAGGCACGCCGGTCTTCGCCTGCAGGGCCGCGGCGGCCGTGCGCATATGCTCGCCAATCGCAACCGCCTGGAAGCAGGTGCCGAGTTCGCGGATTTCCTCGACCTTCGTGCCGCCATAGGTAGTCGGCACCCAACGGTCGTCAGGAACCGTGCCGTCGAGCGAGCCCGAGACGTCCGGCAGGATCACCGGCTTCAGACCAAAGCTTTCGACCGTTTCGCGCAGAAGCTCAATATCGGCGACCGTCAGGTGCCAACCGGGGAGGATCGCAATCTTCTTCAGATCGCGGGGCCGGCCGCCTGGGGTCGTAATGCCTTCGATCATGGAGGTGACTGCCTTTGCCCAACCCTCCTCGATCGCACCGTCGAAATCGGGTGTGCTCGCTAGCACGACCTCGGTACCTGCTAGCTCTTCGGCACGCTCCAGCTTGATATTGACAAGATCGCCCTCGAAATTCTCGCCGCGGGTTTCCACCAGCGCCGTCGTGCAGATCCCGATCAGCTTCGGTTTAGCGCGTGTTTTGATATTGAGGAGCGCCTCTTCCAAATTGCCGGCGCCGCCGAGGATCGTCGCCACTGCGTCCATCGCCGTTGTCTGCAGGGGGATGGCTTCCTTGAAATGGCGCACGAAGAGCACCAGCGCGAAGCTGGTGCAGCCTTGGCTGCCGTGGAACAGCGGTATCGCACCATCGACGCCAAGATAGGCTAGAGCGGCACCGAGGGGCTGCGACGATTTCAGCGGATTGACCGCCGCCGACTTGGTCTGCGGGAGAATGCAGGCCATCAGCTTTCCTCACCACCCGCGGAAGCCGCCGGCGGAGGCGCCGACGAGATCTGTGAGGCGGGGAACGTCTCGCTCTCGCTTTGCGTGCTTTGCAGTTCTTCCTTCATTGCGGGCTGGGCGTCCCATGGTGCCGGCTCCCGCACCTCGCTCCAGATCGGGTTGTGGATAGCAAGATCGATCTGGCGAACGAGCTCCACCATGCCCTCATAGCCGGCATAGGGATGATGGCGCTCCTGGTTGATATCAAGCCAGGGCGTTTTTGCCTTCAGCGCGACATATTGCGTACGCCCACCAGACAGCATGATGTCGGCTTTGTGTTCTGCGAGAATGTCGTACATCTCCCGCGATCCCATCGACTCGAACATGCGGTGATCCTCCTTCAGAATTTCCTTGATGCGCTCCTTGTCTTCGGCCGTCGATTTCTTGGTCGAGGTGCCCACGATTTCGACGCCGATCTCCATCAGCGCGTGGGCAATCGACCAGGCCTTCACACCGCCGGTATTAAGCAGCACACGCTTGCCTTGAAGCCGCGACCGGTATGCCGCGAGCTTTTTCCAGGCGATCGCCTCCTGCTCTGCGATCAGCGCCTCGGTGCGCTCAAGAATCTCCGGATCGGCGCCCTTCCTGACGAGCAGCTCAGCGATCTGCCGCAGCGATTGCGACGTGTCGGTAATGCCGTAGAAGGACCCTTCGAAGAACGGAATGTCCCAGAGTTCCTCCATTTTGCGGGCAAGATTTATGAGTGCGGTCGAGCACACCATCATCGCTGCCCGGGCACGATGCGCTGAGGCAATGTCACGATAACGCGCGTCACCGGGGATGCAGGCGCGCACGCGAATGCCAAGCCGATCAAGAAGCGGCTTTACCAGCCAGAACTCGCCGGAAAGATTGAATTCGCCGAGGATATTGATGTCGTAGGGGCCGGCATCATCGGGCTCCACCGTGCCGATGACATGATCGAGCAGCGCCTCGCCGGCGAGCTTGTTTCCAAGATTCTTGGAGCCGGAAAAGCCGGGCGCATTGATCGGCACCACCGGCAAGCCGAATTTTTCCGCAGCGCGCTTACAGACCGCTTCGATGTCGTCGCCGATTAGCGCCGTAACGCATGTCGAATAGACGAAGATCGCCGGTGGCGCGTAGGTTTCCTTGATCTCGCGGATCGCTTTGAAAAGCTTCCGCTCGGCGTGGCCCATCACCACGTCGAGTTCGGTAAGATCGGTGGTGAAGCTCGTGCGCCAGAGCATCGGGCCGGACGAAGCCGTACCACGGTTATCCCAGGAATTGCCTTCGCAGGCGAGCGGAGCATGGATCAGATGCGCGACGTCGGTGATCGGCTGCAGCACGATCTTTGCGCCGTCGAACGCGCAGCCACCGGCTGCCGCCCCGGGGGTGAGCGGCTTGGAACAACCCTTCTTGCGGACATTGGCATCTTTGCCGCGGTTCATCTCGCAAGCGGGTTCCTCGAAGACGTCCTGGATCCTGGCATCGAGCGACCGGCTTGCGCCGGCCTTAGATGTCGATTGCAAGACACTCGGCGGCGGAGCCGAGCGTTTGCCGTTAGCGTGTGAGGTCATAGGAATAGTCCGTGACACCTGTTTGGCTCGTCTCGCGGTCGAGTTTGTCGAATATCGTGTCGAGGATTGTCGTTAAGACACGCAGCCCGCCTTGGTAGCCCATCAGCGGGAAGCGATGATGATGGTGCCGGTCGAAAATCGGAAACGTCAGCCGGATCAGCGGCGTGCCGGTGTCGCGCTCCAGATATTTGCCATAGGAATTGCCGATCAACAGGTCCACCGGTTCGGTGAAAAGCAGTGATCGCAGTGCCCAGAGGTCCTTGCCCGCCCAGACCTTGGCATCCTTTCCGAACGGCGAGGATGCAAGCAATGCCTTCATTTCGCTTTCCCACGCAGATGTGCCGTTGGTCGCGAGGCAATGTGTGGGCTCGCCGCCGGTTTCCATCACGAACCGGGCCACCGCATAGACAAAATCTGGATCGCCGTAGATCGCGTATTTCTTTCCGTGCAGCCAGGCTTGGCTGTCCGCCATGGCGTCGACGAGGCGCCCACGCTCCAGTCCGATCGCGGAAGGGATTTCCTTGCCGGAAATCTCCGAGATTTTCACCAGCAATTCGTCGGTTGCTTTAACGCCAAGGGGATAATGGAAGGAAGCCGTCGGCTGTCCGAACTCCTTGCAATATTCCAGCGTCTTGCGGGTGTTGTAGTGCTGCAGCGATAGTGTCGCTTCGGCGCCAAGAGCTTCCTTGACGTCTCCGATCGTCGTGCCGCCATCATACATGCGATACATGCCATCCGAGGGAGTATCGAACTGGTCGGATGCGTCCTGGATGAGGGTATACGATACGCCCATGAGGTTCAGCAGGCGCTTGAGCTCGCGGTTGTTGCCGACGCAGAAGCCGTCGAACCCGGGTATGATGTTGATGGTGCCGTTCGGTTCCTTGCGCTCCCTGCCCTTCCAGAAGTGCTCCAGGATGCCCTTGACCATGCCGTCATAGCCATCGACATGGCTGCCGACGAAGGCGGGCGTGTGGGCGAAAGGAACATCGAAGTCTAAGGGGACCGAGCCTTCGCTCTTGGCGTTTTCGATAAAGCCGTGCAAATCGTCGCCGATAACCTCCGCCATGCAGGTGGTCGAGACGGCAATCATCGACGGGTCGTAGAGCGCATAGGTGTTGGCGAGCCCGTCGACCATGTTCTTCAGTCCGCCAAATACCGCCGCGTCCTCAGTCATCGAGGACGAAACCGCCGACGAAGGCTCCTTGAAGTGTCGCGAAAGGTGCGACCGGTAATAGGCAACGCAGCCCTGGCTGCCGTGGACGAAGGACATGGTCCGCTCGAAGCCCGCAGCCGCAAAGACGGCCCCGAGCGGCTGGCAGGCTTTGGCGGGATTTATTACGAGGGCTTCGCGGGCAAGATTTTTCTCCCTGTACTCCCAGGTCTTGGTGAACTCGCTTTGATCGGCAACGACCTGGTCCGGGTGCGGACATTCGAAATTCAGCTTCTTTTCGGCAAGCATTCGCCTGTATTCCGGCTCGCGGAACAGAGGCGCGTGGTCGAGAATTTTTTCCGCCGACTGCGGCATGGTAATCGCCTTTCGTTTCATCGTGCCGCACCAATGGCGGCAAAGGACGTCGAGATGTTCGAGGTGTCAGGATCAAATCCGCGGCGAGAGCCTAGCCTGCCCCTGCTCCAAGACAGGCCAGGCCCTCATTCGGCCGCAACCGCCTCAGCCGGCGCGACCTTTCTCTTCCAGGGGGCGTCGTAAAGATCCCAGACTGGATTGTTGATGGCGAGGTCCATGTCTTTGGCAAAGATGGCAAAGCCGTCGTAGCCATGATACGGGCCGGAGTAGTCCCACGAATGCATCTGGCGGAATGGAATGCCCATCTTCTGCACCGGGTACTTTTCCTTGATACCGGAGCCTACGAGATCGGGGCGGATCCCCTCGATGAATTTTTCCAGTTCATAACCGGTCGCGTCGTCGTAGATGAGCGTGCCTTTTTTCACGTAATGGCCGGTGCGCTGATAGTCGTCGTTGTGGGCGAACTCGTAGCCGGTGCCAACGATCTCCATGCCGAGATCCTCGTAGGCCGTGACCACGTGACGAGGGCGCAAACCGCCGACGTAGAGCATCACGGTCTTGCTTTGGAGGCGTGGTCGGTATTTGGCGATGATGGCGTCGACCAAAGGCCGGTACTTGGCAATGACTTTCTCGGTCTTTTCCTCAATTTCCGGCCCGAAATGCTTGGCAAGCTTGCGCAAAGAGGCTTCGATCTGCGACGGACCAAAGAAATTGTATTCCATCCATGGAATGCCGTACTTTTCCTCCATGTGCCGACAGATGTAGTTCATCGACCGGTAACAGTGGATGAGGTTGAGCTTGGCCTTCGGCGCCCGCTCCACTTCGGCAAGCGTGGCGTCTCCAGACCAGTTGCCGACCACGCGCAACCCCATCTCCTCCAGGAGGATGCGCGTGGCCCACGCATCGCCGCCGATATTGTAATCGCCGACGACGTTGATGTCGTAAGGACTCGCCTCGAACTCGACATCCGTTTTCTCGAAAACCCAGTCACGGATGGAATCGTTGGCGATATGGTGGCCAAGTGATTGCGATACGCCGCGGAAGCCCTCGCAGCGCACCGGCACGATCGTCTTGTCGTGTTCCTTCGCCTTCTTGCGCGACACAGCCTCGATGTCATCGCCAATCAGACCGATCGGGCATTCCGATTGGATGCTGACGCCTTTGTTCAGCGGGAATAATTCCTCGATCTCATCGATGATCTTGTCCAACCTCTTGTCGCCGCCGAAAACGATGTCTCTTTCCTGGAAGTCGGAGGTGAACTGCATCGTCACGAAGGTGTCGATCCCTGTCGTGCCGACATAATAATTGCGACGCTGCGACCAGGAATATTGGCCGCAACCAACCGGTCCATGGGAGATGTGGACCATATCCTTGATCGGCCCCCACACGACACCTTTGGAACCGGCATAGGCGCAGCCGCGGATGGTCATAACGCCCGGAATGGATTTGATATTCGATTTGACGCTGCATTCGGAAAGAACGTCGTCCTCCTTGTCGGTCGCGTCTTTGCCCGTTGCAACGCCGAGGTGCTTGTTGCGGCGCTTCGCCGCCTTGTCCGGATATTGCGACAGCACGTCCGCTATAAGCTTTTCATGCAAAGCGCCGTTTTTCTCGTAGTCGAGGCTCATAGGGCCTGCCCTCTTTTAAGGTTCGGATGTCGCCTCGCGCTGAGGCGCGTTCTCGGGAAGGACGCGCCGGGTCAAGGGCCGGCGCGTCCGTCGAAAGCGGCGGTTATTGGGCGGCCGCCACCTTCGATTCCTTGGCCTGAAGTTCCGCAAGCATCTGCTCGTCGGTCTTCATGATGCCGAAGTCGAGCAGCATGTCCTCGAGCTCTTCCATGGTGATCGGGGTCGGGACGGTCCCTTGACCCGAATTGGCATGAATTTTCTCAGCCAGGGTGCGATATTCTCCGGCCTGTTTGGAATCCGGCGCATACTGGATGACCGTCATCTTCCTGAGCTCGGCGTGCTGGACGATGTTGTCGCGCGGCACGAAATGGATGAGCTTGGAATTGAGCCTGGAGGCCAGGGCCTCGGCGAGGTCGATCTCGCGGTCCGTCTGGCGCTCGTTGCAGATCAGACCCCCGAGCCTCACGCCGCCTGCATGGGCATATTTCAGGATGCCCTTGGCGATGTTGTTTGCCGCGTAAAGCGCCATCATCTCGCCGGACATGACGATGTAGATTTCCTGGGCCTTGTTCTCGCGGATCGGCATTGCGAAGCCGCCGCACACGACGTCGCCGAGCACGTCATAGGAGACATAGTCGACATTGTCGTAGGCGCCGTTTTCCTCAAGGAAGTTGATGGAGGTGATGACGCCGCGGCCGGCGCAACCAACACCCGGCTCCGGGCCCCCGGACTCTACGCACTTGATGCCCTTATAGCCGATTTTGAGCACGTCCTCGAGTTCGAGGTCTTCCACCGAACCTTCCTGTGCCGCTAGATGCAGCACGGTGTCCTGCGCCTTCGAGTTCAAGATCAGGCGGGTGGAGTCGGCTTTGGGATCGCAGCCGACGATCAGGATCTTCTGCCCGAGATCGACAAGGGCTGCGAGCGTATTTTGTGAGGTGGTGGACTTGCCGATGCCCCCTTTGCCGTAGAATGCGATTTGACGCAAATCTGACATGTTGCCTTCCTTCTTTCGTTCCATCCGTCGCGGAGTACGGTCGGCAGCTCGCGCCGCCCGCCGAGAAGCGTTTCAAAACGCGTGCCAAGTTGGCAGTCGACTTGAAGGGAAACTCTCTTGATTGTTTTTCAGCTATTTAGCTGCGCCAGACATGCGCTCCAACTGGACAAGCCTTTGTCGCGGGCCCGACAAATCGGACGCAATGTGTCGCAGTAAACTGATAAAGCCTGGCGATCGGAGGGTGCCGCAGGTTGGCCAAGACCACAGCGGGACCAAAGAATTTTTAAAATTGGAGACAATCCCACATCAAATCGTGCCACTGGCGAAGCACCCGGGTTTGCCTCAAAACAATGCCAAACCAGTTGAGACCCCAACTGCTTGTTCGGCCGCATCATGCCCCAGGATCGAAAGCGGCATATCCATGCGGCGCGACCCACACGAAACGGATAGGACAGCCTTGGCAATTTATGCGTTTGGAATCAGCGGTAAGCGCAGGGATCCAGGTAAGCTGCGCAATATTCCTGGCGGCCGGTCGCGGACAAGCTCGCATGCCCAATGGCTTGAAAAGTTTGAATGCATCGCAGCCGCATCAAGCGAGCCGGCCGTTTATCCGGCGTAAACTTTCGGACGAGTGGGCTTCATTGTCGGAGCATCTTGACGTTCCGCAGCCGGCGGCGAAACCATCCGGGCAGCCTCCCGAATTAATGTCTCCCGCATCCAAAGGCTTGCCGCATCGCTATTGTGGAGCGCGGGCCATTGGACGGCCTCGGTCAATGTGGCGATCGGAAGCGGAAGCTCCATGATGCGCAGGGGCGTCGTTTTCGCACAGTGCTGCGCCAGCCGCAAAGGCATTGTCCCTATACGGTCGGTACCTGCTAGCATGGGCGGTATCATGCTAAAGGATTGCACCACGACCTCGATACGTCGCTTGAAACCCCGCTCGCGCAAATACCATTCGTCAATGGCAGGCCTAAGGCCACTTCCAAATCTGACCGCAACATGGCCCATCGACATGTATTGCTCGAACGTGAACGGCTCTGATAGCTGCTTGTTCGTACTACACCCTACGCACACGAATATATCGTCGAACAGTGCAGCATGAGGATGCTTCGACATGAACACTTTCGGCATAATGAGGAAGTCGACGTCGCCGCGCTGGAGGAGCTCATCGAAGTCGTCTGAAACAGGTAGAAACTCGAAGCTGATGGCAGGAGCTTCCTGCGCCATACGCTCGACGACCTTTTCAAGAAACACGAGTGTCACGTAGTCGGATAGGATGATCTTGAAGCAGCGATCCGAATGAGCCGGATCGAACGGTTCCCAGGCAATAACGGAGAGCTGGATATACAGCAAAGCCTCTCGGACGGCCACGGCGAGCCTTTCGGCACGTGGCGTTGGGACAAGTTCACGGCCAACCATCGTAAAGAGATCGTCGCGGAAATAGCTTCGCAGCCGCGCGACGGCCGCGCTCATCGCGGGCTGGCTCAGATTGATGCTTCGTGCCGCTGCTGTGAGGTTGCGCTCGGTCATGAGGGCGTCGAGCACGACAAGGAGATTTAGATCAAGACCTTTAAAGCGCATGTTTTCCTTCATCCACGGCGTGGAGGTGTGCCATACACGCCATCGATCATCGTGCCTATTGAAAGAATATAAGTTGACCGAAATCAAGTAAATCGAGTGCACAGTTGCATTGGCTCGCCCGAACGGTCGCATAAATCGGCCTTGGGGATGTTTGGGGTTTACTCTCGTTGCGCGTCTTGGCAACTCTCTTAACCGGGCAACCCCTTTGGGGGCGGTCGTGAGACGACAAGACGTGGAACCTTCCACGCATCGTTGCATGGTATCGGACAAAATTTCGGGCCGACCCAGGAGCTCGGCATAAAGGCCTCCACTCACGTCATCGCGGCAAGAGCAATCGCTTGGTTCGAATATCAGAGCGAACGTGGCAAGCACCCGCCGTTGCCGAACACGCCGCCGTACGGGATCCACGCGAAGGAGATCGGCTATCAGCGCGTTTAATATCCGCTCATCCCCATTCCTTAACGCCTTGGCGATCTGACATCCGGTGGGGAGTCTTCAACAGGAAACTGCCGTACGGAAATGCCGGTGTAGATCGGCATCATGAACGGGTCTCAGTCCCTGAAACTGCGGAGCTGTGTCTTGATTTATCCATATCGTAAATAAGCGTTATCTAAACAATAAATTTGCAAACGAAGTCAAGAATCGGTTCCTATGCCTCCACATTGATCGTTCGAAAACAAACTTTAGGGAAATTGATGTTCAGTCATGCAATCAAAGCCGGTGCTCCCGATTTCCGCTCATTGGGCTAGGTCCGACTGCGCCTAATGTCAAATCTGGTTTCAATAAGAGGAGCAACGAACACATTCCCTTGAACGAATCCTCCCCTGGACAAGGCCAGCAAAGGCGCGTGCGACAGCACACCGCCTTTGCACATTCCGTTGATCCGTTACTGGATTTCATAGCATCAACAGGAACACGTTTTGTCGAGACTATCCGTATCGAGTGCAGGTTCTTGCCCGCAGGAGGAACTTCCATCATCCATGAAAGGCGATCGAATGCTCAGCTCCGCAAACTCCAACCCGAAGGACCTCGAACAGATCGCGCGCAACGGCGGGGTATTTCGTCGGATGGTGTCTCGAATTCCAACCTATCTCACTGATATGCGGGAGAACCCGGCTTGGCTACCAATGTTCCTGCTGGCACGCACGATGCCGTTCCGCAAGGCACATTGGCTGACCGCAAGACAAGCGCCGCGGCAGGAAAGTCGCAAGCCCTCGATGTTTGGTGACCTCAAGGCAGAGACGATCGCAGCCGAATTGAGAAGTACGGGCCTTTTTGCCGGCTTGACGCTTCCCACCGCAATCTGCGAGGAAATTGCCCGTTTTGGACATGAGACGCCTTGCTTCGGCAATTTCGACCGAAGGTTCGACTTCTTGGCCAGCGACCATGTCGAAGCCGAGGGGTGGTTTGGCAGGACGATACTAAGTGGCCACCATTACGAACGGGCGTTACGATGTGATGCCGTCGTTGCCGTTCAGCAAGATCCGCTGCTTCTCGACGTGGCAAGGCATTATCTCGGCGGCAACGCGAGATTGATCACCACGCGGACGTGGTGGAGCTTTCCGACGAAAAACGCTTCGGATGCGGATCTGAGCCGCGCTTCCTTCAAGTTTCACTTCGATCTTGATGATTGGCGGATGCTGAAGTTTTTCTTTTACCTCTCCGACGTCGATGGCAATTCCGGTCCGCATGTCTACGTGCGCGGCAGCCACAACCGTCGGCGCTTGAGGCATCAATTGACTCTGCTCGTTGGCCATCCGGCGCACGAGGTGCTTGATTTCTATGGCGCAGAAAATGCCATCACTTTGACCGGCAAAGCGGGTTCAGGTTTCGTCGAGGATCCTTTCGGCTTTCATATGGGTACCTTGGCAAAGCAGAGGCCGCGACTGATGATGGAGGTCGGTTTTGGCGTCTCAAAACCATCAAAACGCCGTTTCCATGGAGAGCCGGTTCTTCGCTAGACGAGCAACCGTTCCGGCGCGGATCCAAGTTCTGACAGGCCGCTTTCGCCTGTTGGAATGCACTCCGACTGCCTTCCTGGCAGGCCCTCTTCTGCCATGCAGTTGCCGCGCGGCGACCTAAGGGTCGATGATACCGTTTATGATGGAGGGAGTGCCTCGCCGCTTCAAGTCGATCTGCTGCTTTCCTCAACCAGTCACAGACGTTCCGAAAAGCCGATCGCATCGCGAAGGAAACCGTAACCTAGGGCTAGGAACGCCGCCTGCTCGCGATCGTCCGCGCCGGCACCATGACCACCGACCTCAGCTTCGTAGAAGTAAGCGGGGCAGCCGAGTGCCTGCAGCTTTGCAGCCATCTTACGTGCGTGCCCCGGATGGACGCGGTCGTCCCCTCTTCGGGTCGCGAGCAGGATGGGCGGGTAGAATTGCCCGGCTTCGGCCGTGTGATAGGCAGACATTTGACTGAGAAAGGCCCAATCCTCCGGCTTGTCGGGATCACCCTTTTCGTCAATCCGGCTCGCGCCCGCGAGGAGCTTGGTGTAACGACGCAGATCGAGAACGGGTACTGTGCAAAAGAGTGCGCCGAAACGCTCCGGATATCGAGTTAGCATGTTGGCGATCAGGAGACCGCCATTTGAACCGCCCTCGGCAGCGATCCGTCCGGGACGCGTGACACCCCGGCGCACCAGGTCGGCGGCCACGGTGGCGAAATCGTCATGGGCAAGACGCCTTTTCGCCCTTTTTCCAGCCTCGCGCCAGCGCGTACCGAACTCGCTGCCGCCGCGGATGTTGGCCACCACGCTCGTGCCGCCGGGTTCGAGCCACAGCTTGCCTATCGCGGAGTTGTAATGGGGCAGAACCGATTTGCCGTAGTCGCCACAGGCGGTGAGGTGGACCGGCGCATTTCCGTTTCCGTTTTCCGGCCCGACCTGTGTATAGGGGATTATTTCACCATCCGTCGAACCCGCCTCGTGACGCGTGACCAGCAATCCTGATGCATCGAATTTGTCTGGATCGCGTTTCAGGACGACGGGGGCGCCGAGCCGCGGCGCCCCGTTAAGATTGAACAAGAGAAGCTGCGGCGGCGTCACTGGATCTTCAGCCGAGACGAGGACTTCCCCATTGCTCTCGTGAACTTCCGCATCTAAGGGCCAGGCTCGAACAGTCGTCGCAGCGGGCATGGTGTCCAACGTTCGGTGCGTCCAATCCTGTCGTCCAGGCGTGAACATATCGAAGCGAGGAACGAGATTGTCGAGGAGGGATACCACGAGCTTTCCATCGTTCCAGAAGAAGGACTGCAGGGCGCACCTTTCGTCCGGTTCAAACAGCGTAGCAAAGTTACGCGCGCCGGCGATGAACGAGGACAGGGAGATGCCGATCAGTGCGTCAGCTGAATGGGTCGTTCCTCCGACCGTCCATGCGTTACGCAACTTCACAGCCAGCCAATCACCGAAGACGTTCCAGCTAGCATCTCGAGGAAGATCGATCTTGGTCTTCGGACCGCTCCTGTCGCCGATCCAGCCGACCGTACTGAAAAAGCCCCGCTCGATGAACCAAACGCGTTCGCTTGCGGCGGTACGATCCAGAAAGCCGAACACGAGGATGGAATCGGGACCCGCCTCGAAGATAACCGGTGCGGCGAGCGGATCGGAGTCACGCGTCCATAACCGCACTGTGCGCGCATAGCCGGAGCGCGTCGCCATGCCATCGCCGAGAGCGATGGAAAGCAAAAGAGTGTCGTAATCGAGCCAGGCAACATTGCCTTTGGCCTCCGGGAGATTGAAGCCGTCGGTAACGAGGCTTCGCGTGGTTAGATCGTACTCGCGATGCACGACCGCATCGCTGCCACCCAGCGACAGGTGAAGGACGGCGCTTTCGCATCTGCCCGGTTCGATCGAGGCACTGTCCCATATCCAGTCCTTTCCCTCGGCCTTGGCAAGGGCATCCACGTCGAGAACGATCTCCCACTCCGGCTCCGCCGCCATGTAGGCGGCGAGTGTTGTTCTGCGCCACACGCCTCTCGGGTTTTCGGCATCGCGCCAGAAATTATAAAGGTATCGGTCCCGGCGCGTGATCCCCGCAATCTTGTCAGGGCAGTCGAAAATGCCCGCGAGCGTGTCGCGGTCTCCTTCGAACGGCGGCCCGCCAAAACGCGAAAGCGTTCGCGCCGATTGCTCAGTGACCCAAATCAAAGCTTTCTCGCCATCGATGTCTTCGAGCCAGAGATAAGGGTCGTCATCGGGGGCATTCAGTGTCGGCCGAGCATCGATAACACTCATGTGCGAAAAACTCCTAATCGGGAAGAACTCCGTTGTGCGGGGAGGTAAGTCTGTGATGGCGGACACGATGGCCGTACGATCTGTCCCGAGAACGGATGGTATTGTCCTTGCCTGGTTTTGTGTTGCCGAGCCTCCGAAGGTGAGAAACACGTGGCTGTTTTAGCCGACCAAATGGATTTAGCCCTGCCAGAAATCGTTACTGCTCCCGTGGCCGCTGGGCGATGATCTCCGCAAACGGAGCAATCGTCAGACGGTTCGGTCTAGGCTCGCGGAAAGCTCGCACAGAACTAGGGCTCCACTCACCTCCGCAGGAAAAATCGTAGCTGGCGCGGCAAAGAAAAGGCGGTCCTCAATTTGGCGCCAGAACGGCTGTTTCACCGCCGCACCTGCGCGACTCTAATCCGACGAATGCGAAAGTCGGGTAAGCACATGTTCATTGAAACCAGCGGGGTTCATTGGCGACTATTGGTCGAGCCGAGTAATTATGAGAACGCCGCCACTCCAGCAATCGAGCGTTCCGATGCCAGGCAGGTAACGGTCCTTTTGGACTTAATGCGGATCTGCGCCAGACTTGGCATGATGCCTTTCTCCTCCTTTCATCGGATCGATCTCGTCACAGGTCATCGTTTCTATCACCTCCTGGCAAAGGAACTTCAAAAGCCGTGCCAGCTGCGCAAAGAGCGTGAAATGACCGCTATCCCAACGGTTCAAGCATGGATGCGTCAGTTGGCGAACACGTCGGTGTCGCGGACGGAACAAATCCGACATCGTCCCCCGAAGCAAAAACATCGCGAAGATTTATTGAAGTTTCAGGCGAGCGCGTGCCGGTTCATCACAGACCCGGTAATCGCGCCAATCGGCCAGAAAGCGGCAATACCGTCGGGAAGCTGACACACGGTTGACAGTGGCCGAGGCGCTGTTTGGCAAGCTGTTTGCTTGCAGAGCTTGGGGCAGCAAAGTCGACAAAGCATGGTCGGCAGCCAGTGGCGACATTGGGTTCTACTAATCAGCCCACAGGAGGAGCGACGGCGGATGACATGCATTGTCGGTTTGATCAGCGACGGATCTGTTCACATCGGCGGCGATAGCGCTGGTGTGGCCGGCTATTCGCTTACCCTCCGAGCCGATCGCAAAGTTTTCCGCAACTAGGACTTTCTCTTCGGGTTTACCTCTTCGTTCAGAATGGGCCAGCTATTGGCACATTCGCTCAAGCCGCCCAAAAGAGATCCTGAAACGGATGTCTATGCCTTCATGGTGACGGATTTCGTCGACGCGCTTCGCCAGTGCCTGAAAGATGGCGGCTACGCACGGCGGCAGGACGAAGTCGAGCGCGGCGGCACCTTCCTCGTCGGCTATGCCGGAAGGCTTTTCAGAATTGACGATGATTACCAGGTTGTTGAGCCGGTCGATGGCTTTGACGCCTGTGGATGTGGTCAGCAAATAGCACTGGGCGCGCTCTATGCATCATCAAGCTCACCGCCTCGCGAAAGGTTAGAGATGGCTCTGAACGCCGCCGAGCGTTTTTCCGCCGGGGTACGCGGCCCATTTCACTTCGAGACACTCAGTCTCGCTGGGTGATGATGGTCACTACGGCAGTTTATTGTAGCGAGTTCGCCAAAGTCTAAGCTTGACTTTGTACAAAATCTCTTTGGAGTTTCGGGTTTGTAGCGGCGGCGCTGATCTTCCGCGTACTGGCAGCGTGGCGCGCGCGGCACTCTCATTTTGAGGCAATTTGAGCGGGGTGAATCAATTCGCCGCAGTCTCTCTGACTTGCCTGTTTCGCGTGACCGGATTCGAACCGGTGGATGACCGATCATAATGAGAACTGCGTCGGGTCGGGTGATCCTGTTCCGCAAATCCTTCGCCAGTGGCTGTCGTCGTTTCGTCCCTGGTTCACGGCACCCAGCTGGGAGCATCTCCTGGTCCTGGTGATGGGTGCGATCCTGTCTCCAGGCAAACGAACAGTGACGTCCTGTTTGCGGATCACCGGCCGCGCCGAGGCTGGCAATTTTTCCCTCTACCATCAGCTCCTCAATCGCGCGCGTTGGAACCCGCGTACGTTGGCTTCGCGGCTGTTATCGGTCGTTGTCGCCAGCCTCGTACCCGATGGTCCCATTGTGATCGGTATGGATGACACCATCGAACGCCGATGGGGACCAAAGATTGCCGCGCGTGGCATTTATCGCGATCCAGTGCGCTCCAGTCACGGTCACTTCGTCAAAGCCAGCGGCTTGCGCTGGTTGAGCTTCATGGTTCTTGCCCCGGTCCCATGGGCCAAATGCATCAAGGCCCTACCAGTCTTAACGCTTTTATGCCCCTCAGAGCGCTACGACAAAAAGAGGGGACGAAGGCACAAACTGCTGACGGATTGGGCAAGACAGGGCGTGATGCAGCTTTGCCGCTGGCTGCCTGGACGCGATCTCATCTTTGTTGGCGACAGCAGTTTTGCTGTCCACACATTGGCTGCAGCGCTACCAGGCAGAGCCACCCTCATCACACGCCTGCGTCTCGACGCCAGTCTGTTCACCCCGCCAGATCCGCGACACGAACATACGCTCGGGCGGCCCGCACAAAAAGGCATGCCCTTGCCCAAGCTCAAGGCGGTCCTCAACAATCCCAAGACCGTCTGGCAACGCGTCATCGCGTCAACCTGGTATGGCAGACAAACCGATAAACACCTTGATATCACGACAGGCACTGGCTTGTGGTATCGGCGGGGAACCCCACCAAGGCCAATTCGCTGGGTCCTGGTTCGAGACCCGACCGGCCGCCGCGAACCGCAGGCGTTTATGAGCACCAATACCGAGCTCGAGCCGACCCAGATCATCGCCTATTTCGTTCGGCGCTGGCAGATCGAAGTGACGTTCGCCGAAACACGCGCCCATCTCGGTGTGGAGACCCAGCGCCAGTGGAATGGCAACGCCATCATCCGCACAACACCTTCGCTCCTGGCCCTCTATAGTCTCGTGACGCTGTGGGCGGGAGATGTTCTCAGCCAAAGCACGCGCCCTTACGCCGCCGCATGGTACAGGAAAACCGATCTGACATTCACAGATGCGATTGGCGCTGTGCGTCTCGTTTTGTGGAGCGACGATCTTTATCGACACTCACCGTCAAACCTGGAAATGCATAAAATACCGCCAGGGCGACTTGTCCGTATGGCGCAGGCGCTTTGCTTCGCCGCATAATGCACAAAGTCGAGCTAAGAGGCTGACTCAAAAAGACCTCAGCAATATCTTTATCTTGCGAGCCGCCGTGTAAGGATGCGGATGTGGGCGATTGTGATCCATGCCTCGGCGGAGGCGATCGTTTTCTCCCAATCCTTGGCCAGTCTACGGCAACGACCGAGCCAGGCGAAGGTCCGTTCCACCACCCAGCGGCGCGGCAGGACAGTGAAGCCCTTGGCCTTGTCGGAACGCTTGACGATTTCAATTGTCCACTGGCCGAACTTCGCCAATCTCCCCTTCAGCTTGTCGCCCGCATAGCCGCCATCGGCGAAAACATGTCGGAGCCAGGGCCAGCGGTGGCGGATCGATTTCAGGAGACCGAATGCCCCATCACGGTCCTGAATGTCCGCGCCATGCACTATCAGGCCGACCATCAGCCCCAGCGTGTCGACAATGATGTGGCGCTTTCGCCCCTTGAGCTTCTTGCCGGCGTCATAGCCCGAAATCCCGCCGCTTTCTGTGGTTTTCACGCTCTGACTGTCGATCACGCCAGCGGACGGCGAGGCTTGCCGACCTTCCAGCTCGCGCGTCTCCATCACAAGACGATGGTTGATCCGGCCCCATAAACCCATTGCCCGCCATTCGTAGAAATAGGCTTGAACTGTCGTAAACGGTGGAAAGTCCTTTGGCAGCATTCGCCACTGACAACCCGTCGAAGCAATATAAAGCAGCGCATTCACGACCTCGCGAAGATCGGTTCTCCGTGGCCTGCCCAAACGCCTTGGCCCAGGTAGGCAAGGCGAGATCAACCCCCACTCCCGGTCCGTCAGATCACTTGCATAACGACTCGCGCGTCGGGCATATTGCCGACGGGTGAAATCAGTCCAACCCATTGTGGTCTCCGTTCGTCCTAAGCAAACAAACAGAATCACAAATGACTGATTTCACTCAACTCTTTTTCGGTCAGGCTCTAAATCGCCGTCTCTTCTGGCCAGAGATCCGGATCGTCAGCGAGGGCCGTTCGCCGTGAACCGAGACCGACTTCAGTGATATCCAGACGGTTCATCATCAAAAATTGCTCTGTGATCTCGGAAGGGGTTATCCGGTCATGGCTGCGCATGACCGAGCGACTTGTTGACAGCCGGGATGATCTTGTCTCCCCAGAGTTCGATTTGCCGCAGCATCGCCTGATGATCGAAATCGCCCAATTGGCAGTGAATTGCGATCTGGGACGGCTTCAGCACACTGATCTCTTCGAGCAGGCGATCGATCACCCGATTCACACTGCCGATTGGTAGATTGTCGCGCATCGTCTGAAACGACAGGTCCTGCTTGGTCGGGGTTTCCTGCAGAAGATAGCCGTCCTCGGTTTGTTGGCGGCGCTGATGAAGCGCTTCCGATAGCCGGCGCTGGAAACGGGCGTTGTCGAGATAGCTGTTGATCTCCGTTTCGTTATCGCTGGCATAACAACAACGCAACAGCGAAATCTTGGCATCCGCGGCATCCTTACCTTTTGCGAGTGCCGCGTTCTCGACGCTCTCGCGAAGCTTGCTTAAAGCGCCCAAGCCATCGTGGAATGCCGTGACGAAAAGATTGTGTCCTTCCCGATAGGCCCGGCCCATGTTGTATCCGGACGCCGTAGCGATCCAGATTGGGGGGGCCGGCTTCTGGATAGTCCGCACCGAAATCGCCGTCGGTGGTACCTTTAAATATTGGCCATTGTGCTCAAAAATCTTTTGCGTGAGGCCCTTGAGAAGGACGTCCAGATATTCCGAAAAGACAGCGGGCGCCTCATCGATATCGACACCAAAGCGGTCAAACTCAAACTGCTGATATCCAGAGCCGACGCCAAGCTCCAGGCGGCCGCTCGAAACGATATCGGCGAAACCTATCTCGGAAAGCAGGCGCTGCGGTTGATAAAGCGGCAATACGCAAACACCAGTGCCGAGGCGGATGGAGTTCGTCCGGCCGGCGCAATGGGCCACCATCATCAACGGCGATGGAACGAGGCTATAGTTGTTGAAGTGGTGTTCGGCAAACCATGCGGTGTTGAAGCCAGCTTGCTCCGAAAGGACTGCCTGTTCGATTGAGTTGCGGATGATTCTGTCGGCCGATTGATGATAGCCCCGCTGGGAGGCAAGGATGAAGGTCGCAAATTCCATAACGTTTCCTCATTCACGTTGGGTCCATTCGCGAATGGTCAGCGGGCATGTATCCGTGGCTACTGATCCAATCGGCTTTTTTGATATTCGGGGCTTTGAAACAAAATCGCTTGCCGTTCCCCGGCCGCAAGTGCTCCTTAAAACTGTCAAATTCGATGACGCTCCGGATGCCGTTTGGCACACAGTGTCGTTTTCGATTTCCCGTGAATGCTTCCGATCGTGGGTAGAATACAACATTGTCCGAAGTCAGCCGGCGCCGACGTAGAGGGTCGATCCGTTGATGTATGAAGCATCTGGCGAAGCTAGGAAGAACGCGGCGTTTGCCATGCCTTCGAACTGCCCCCCGCCAAGGGCTGGGTTGCGGCGGCTGATCGCGTTCTGTGCGCTATCAGGTGTGTGAATGAAGCCAAGAGCAATCGTCGCAGTCCGAATGCCAACCGGCCCGAGTTCGGCCGCCATGCAGCGGGTCAGCATTTCCAAGCCCGCCTTTGATGCGCCATATGCATGGCGCTGGGCAATCGTCAGGGAGCGGTTGATGGATCCGATATTCAGGATTACCCCGTCGGGCCGCATCATTTTGATAGCCTCACGCGCGCAGGTGAAGGCACCGGTGAGGTTGACATCAATGACGCGCGCGATCTCGGCAGGCGTTTGCTCAACTCCCGACTTGCAACTGTCGGGCCAAGCGGCACTGTTGACGAGGACATCAAGCCCCCCGAACCGCTCCCGCAAATCGTCGAACAGTGCTACCACCTGCATTTCGCTTGCAATGTCCACGGATTTTCCAATGTGCTCGCCGCCGAGGGATTTTGCGAACTTCGCCGCCGCGGCGCCGTTTATGTCGGCAAGTACGACGGTATCGCCATTTGCTGCAAAGCGGCGAGCAACGGCCGCGCCTATGCTGGTCGCGCCGCCCGTGACGAGGACAATCCGCTTATTGGTTGATTGTGGCGGACGGGAAAGTTCGGCTTGTGGTATTTCGCTTACTCGCGGGTGCGCGTCGCCAGGCTGGTTGAAGGACATCCACCCGCCATCAATTGTCAGCACCGTGCCGTTGATACAGTGCGCATCCGGGCTGGCGAGAAACCGCACGGCTCGTGCAATTTCGTCCGGACGCGCCATGCGCCCCATCGGCACACGGCTGCGCACCGCCTCTAAGTTCGTCTGGCCAGCGTGTTCCAATTGCGCGACCATCGGCGTTCGCACATAGCCCGGCGCCACTGCCATCACGCGGATGCCAAGTGAAGCCAACTCGCAGGCGAGCGACTTCGTAATCGAGATAAGGCCCGCTTTCGAAGCAGCGTAGGCGTTGCGTTTTGGATTGCCAATTATCCCGGCCATCGAGGCGACGTTGATAATCGCAGCACCTGGCTGCATCCGCCGTGCGGCTTCGCGAGCCATGAGGAAGGGCCCGATCAGATTTACCGCCAATACGCGTCGGAAGTCGTCGATGGGGGTCTGCGTGGTCGCGGCCATGCTGGGCCCCATCGCCGCGTTATTGACAAGAACGTCGATGTGGTCGAACTGCGCGTCGATCCGCTCATAAAGGACAAGGATGTCCTCTTCCCGTGAGACATCGAATTCAAGTCCGAGATCCGCAGCGCCGAAACCGCGAGCCAGTTCAAGCACACCGCTGTCCGGGAGGTCCGCGGCAACAACAATGTCCCCGACATTGAGATGAGCGTCGACGAGTGCGCGGCCGATCCCGCCTGCAGCGCCTGTAATGATGACGACGCGTTGCTTTCTCATGAGGAATTCTCCTGACCGTTTCCCGGACCTTTTTTCCGGACAACCATCCCGACATGGCGGTAGACAGAAAGGTCACGTTTCCATTTCGCCGCCGACGAAGATCTGAAACCGCTCATCACCGAGGCGTTTTCGCCATGTGGCCTTCACGTTTCTGAAGAAAACGACGGTTCAAGAGCGCATAGACCGGATCGATTGGATATGATGCCCCGATCGGCTGCCGGAGACCGAAACGCTCCGTCTCGGAGGTCACTGGCGCGGGCTGTTCCTCGAACCAATCGTAGACGACAGTCCGCTCGGCGATGCGCCACTCACCTTCCCTTTTCTGAAACAGATCGCAATAACGGCCGCACAAGAGAACCTGACGTAGTGTCCTTGCCCCGTCCGGTCCGCGTTGCAGCGCAGTGAAGTAACTCTCGACGGCAGCCTCCGCCGGGTCGATGAACTCGATCAGAATGTTCGTGATCTGATGGATGTTGCGCTGTTCGGTCTTGAAGACACCGCGCGCGAACTCTATGAACCCCTCTGCCGAGCCCGAATAAGCGCCGTGATTGTCATGCGCATCCGGCCAGTACGCACTGCGCAGCGCCGCCTCGTCTGCCCGATCTATCCCGCGACAGTATCGATAAAGACAATCACGGATCGCCTCCCGATCAAGTAATTCGGTAATTTGTTCGTGGCGCATCGCTTTGTCGCTAATTTCAAGATGGGAAGAGGCATTCGTACATTGAGCGACGCCGCAACGGCGCCAGGATATTCGGAGCCGGCGGATCATCGAGGAGATGCTACACTTTGCACCTGGCACGGGGCGGCCCGCCAATATGCTTCTCATCTGTCAAACCGTCGTTTGGTTCGACGTCCGTAAGTTCGCTCAGCCGCGGCTTAAAGTTGTCGGGAATATGGCACGTCAGACCGTTCGCTCTTTTGGCTTCCATTGTTCTCTTCTTTGACAAAATCCGATTGGACGATTTGATACGGTCCGCCTTTTCTCCTGCCGACCGGATCGAATAATCGTTTACAGGTCAGCATCGCCATTCCAGCACCCATCCCATTCAAATCTCACGCCAACGCGACCCGTGTCGCCGGACGGAATGGTTTCGTTCGTCAATTTCAAATGTTTAGCGTGGGACGGCGAGAAATTGACTTAACAAAACCCGTGTCGGTTATCTGACGAATTGGACAGTGTGTGCGTTTGAATCTTCACGACGCCGCCTCTGAGGTGTTCGCTATCTTCAGCCCTAAGTCGGTAGGAAACATTGAGAAAACTTTTCGCGGGCTCGCTCTGCAAAGTTGGCATGGTTTTTGAGGTTGTTGCGACGCAGTGAGAGCCGCCGAGACATATTTCTCTCGTTGGTCGCTGCGTGGAACACTGGATCATGTAGGCCTACAGCTAAATGAAAGGCCCGTCAGCTTGAGCATCCCGGACAAAGAGCCGTAGCACGTTCGAGACGTCTCCAACATCGTTCGGTGAAGAATTGCGGAGAAATGGAGGAAGAGCGACTTTTCAAACGCGACGAAACTTCTCGACATTAGGTTCAACGTAATCGAGCTTGCTCTCCCAAATGGCGTTGAACGGATGCAGTTGTACGCTGCGGCTTTTCAGAAGGTCTCAGTTCTCCATCTGACATCGAGAAGCCCGCAAAACCTACATGGCGCCTTCACAGTGGCAGGGCGAGGTTCAGGCATGTTCACCCAAAGTCTTCCCCCATGCGGCTTTTCAATAGTTGTCAAGTTCCACGGAAGCCTCATGCATGATCTGTCGGTTTTTAGGACGGCTGTCGCCGAACTCGAGCGCTTGGTCGAGCGTGGACATCGAATTTTGGTCGTTCCTGGCGGAGACTTAAACGACAAGGCGATTGAGCGTGTTGAAGACCTATATCCTCCCCCATCGGTGATGACCCATCACGCGTGCGCTCTTGTCCAAGATGAGACAGGATATTTGCTGGCGAATCGTGCCTTCTCTTCGAAACTTGTTCCGTCTGCAACGTTGAGCGAATGTCGGAGCCTGGCAAAGGTTGGCAAAATTCCGGTTCTGCTTGCCTCGCGCATGCTCTTCACAACGGATTCGGTCGAATGGAGTTTGGACATAACGTCTAACGCTGTGGCGGCGTGGATTGCGTGGGTAACCAATGCTCCGCTACTGGCAATTCTGACCGATGTAGACGGCGTCTATCGCAATGCGGCAACTCACGATCCGGGGGCGTTGATCGAGGAAATAGATGCCCACGATCTTGCCGAGCTTGGTCATGCGTCAGTCGATGCTTGTGCAGCTCATTTCATGTCATTGCGGGGTGCTGCGGGGGTCGTTATCAACGGCACCCATCCAAACCGGCTGCGTGATTGGACCGAGGGAAAGCATGTGAGAGCGACCTACATCACCACAAATGAAAGGGTCCCATCATGTTCTGCTTAGTTAACGATAATGCCGACTTCAAACGGACGATCGTGGTACCTTTCTGCGGCACGTTCTTTCAAAATCTCGTCACCGATCACAGTGACGGCGGCTCCGCATCCTCGATAGGCTCGATGATATCGGGGCGGTCATTCAAAGCCCACATCCTTGCCGATCGGCCACATTGTCATCAGCTCGGCGGGAAAGTGTCTCATTAAGTCGTCCGGATCGGGCTCCGCAGACACCGTACCGAGGCTGACCGCTTCAGCTTACAAATGCTAATCACGCGCGCAGAGAGATACCGATTTTCGCCGAAGACGGTTCACCATAACGCAGCGGGTCCGTCGTCGAGCTTCGCGACCTCCTGCCCAATCGGCCCGGCGCTTGCTTCGGCGATGATCCAGTTGTACGCGGCCCGCATACCTGCAATCGCTGCACGCATCGCATGGTTGACCCAGACGACATTCGAGATGCCAGCCTCATGATGCGCTGAAATGACTGTGCGATAGTAATTCGAAGGCGCAATCATGATAGGAAGCCGTTTCCATTGCTTCGCAAAGGTGAGAACCTCGTGCGTCTTCGCTTCCCCCGAGTGGATCAGGATTGCATCGGCGCCGGCGTTCGCGTAGGCGTCCGCGCGCAATAGTGCCGCCTTGAGACCGTAACCGGCGATCAAGGCTTCGGTGCGAGCGACAAGCACGAGGTCGTTTCCCGTGGCATCCTTAATCGCCTTTAGGCGGCCGGAAAACTTTTCGATATCGTCCAGCGGAGGACGATTGCCGACAGAGGAATTCATTTTCGGGAAGCTCTTATCATCGATGCACACACCAGAGGCACCATGCTGCAAGAGCCTTGCTGTCATTAACCGCGCGCCATTCATGTTCCCGAAGCCGGAATCACCGTCAGCGAGGATCGGCAGGCCGCTGGCGTCCGCCATTCGTTCCATCACCTCTATCAAATGTGTCCAGCTTGCCTCCTTGACGTCGCGATAGCCGAGGCTCTTCGAAATGCACGGGCCAGACGCCCAAATGGCCTTGAAGCCCGCCTGCATGGCGACCGCCGCGGAAAGCCCATCATGCGCTCCCATCAGGTGCGTCAGGTCTGGGGAGGAAATCAGATCGCGGAGCGATTTCGTCGGATCCTCAATCGCCCCGATGCTCTTTGGAACGAAAACCTTTTGATCCATGTCATGCTCCATCAAAAATCGGAAAGTTCCAAGCGCAGCGAACAATCAAAGACGCAAGTTGCATGCCGGATGAGCGCGGGCGGCCGCACTGCACGACTTGCCCCGGCCGGCGGCCAGGCCTTGTAATCCAATCGTCGGTCTCCCGACATTCTTGTCCCGTTTCGCACATCAAAAGGTTGGCGAATGACCCCGCGAGGGAGAACCTAATCATTCAATAGCGATGACACGGCACGAACTTTTAATCTCATTGCGACCGGACACGCGGGCGCCTTGCCGAAGAGCTGGAGGGTGGCGCACGTCCCGATCTGGATATGATCGAGAGCAACAACAGCGGCACATCAGTCGGTGCAATGAGAAGAGCTGTCTCGGCAAATCGCTATGCCTAAGAACGCGAGCACGGCGGCCACGTCAAAGCCTGCCGGCGGTGCTCGTTCAAGGATCTGACATGACTATCCGAAACGGTTCCGTCTTTTGCGAACATCGGACGCTTGCCGATAACAAGCGACCCAACCGATGTCACCGCGGCGGAGGTCATTCGAGGTGAGAAGGTTGGGTCAGCGCCCTTGTCGGAGGCGCTCCTACTCAAACCCAGGCTCCTTCCGGCAGTACAATGATTTTCTGCATTTAAGGCAAATGGCATGGCGCTTGCTTGATCAATATATATCGACCGAGATCGGATATGCAGCCGCAATCGCCAAACATCGCGTCAATTGTCGGTATGAGGAACAGTTAGATGAACATCAAAAAGAAGGTTCCCTTCGTCACATTCCGGACGCGTGTTCGCGATGAGGCCCTACCAGGGCCGAACCCTTATCGGTGGAAAGACAAGACATCCGACGACTATTTCCGCGGCAAGCGCGTCATCTTGTTTTCGCTGCCAGGCGCCTTCACCCCCACCTGCACCAACCAACAGCTACCGGATTTCGAAAGGCTTTATGGGGAGTTTCAAAAGAAGGGCATCGATGAGATTTACTGTCTCTCCGTAAACGATGCATTCGTCATGAACGCCTGGGGCAAGTCCGTAGGGCTTCTCAACGTCAAGCTCATCCCTGACGGGTCGGGAGAATTTACTCGCAAGATGGGCATGCTCGTTGCCAAGCACAATCTCGGTTTCGGAATGCGCTCCTGGCGCTACGCGGCGCTGGTCGATAACGGCGTGGTAGAGCAGTGGTTTGAGGAAGAAGGCTTCTCGGACAACTGTCAAACCGATCCCTACGGCATTTCATCGCCGCAAAACGTCCTGGAAACGCTGAAGGCCACGGCCGCAGCATAACCACCGGAGGACTGAAGCCTCATAAAATGAAAAATTCGCGCGACGAAGTACCAAGATCGATAGGGGTTTCTCTCTTAGGATGCAGTATTTAGCAAACCTTCTCCAGCGCCAAAAGCAATCGCTGGTTATTACGCCTCAGCTCATCCAATCTATTCGCTTGCTGCAACTGGCGCATGGCGAACTGCATCAGTTCATCGAGCAGGAATTGGAGAAGAACCCGTTTCTAGAACTGGCTTCAAGTGACGGCATCGCCTCTGACGATGTCGTCTCGACCTCGGAGAACAGGCCCGATAGTGCCACACACGATGGCAAGGTTGATGCGCCGACAAGGCTCGAGGCTCCCGAGCCACTTGGAGAATGGAAATCAATTCGAAGTTCCGCCAACGCGTCGTCAGAGCACCCGCCGGGCTTCGAGGAGTTTGCTGCTTCTACTGAAACATTGCACGACGATGTCGCCCGGCAGATCGCCCTCACAGCATTCAGCTCACGAGATCGGCTGATTGCCGGTGCGCTTGCCAATCATCTGGAAAGCACTGGATATCTTCAGGTGCACCTATCAGAGCTGGCGGCAAGGCTGGGTGTCCACGAGGCTGACGTCGAGCGAGTCCTCGCGACCTTGCAGGATTTCGATCCACCTGGAATCTTTGCACGAACTCTTAGGGAATGCCTCGAGATACAGTTACGGCAGCAAGATCGGTTCGACCCTGCTATGGAAGCGCTGGTCGCAAATCTTGAGTTGGTTGCACAACGTGACTTTCGCGCATTGAAGCGGCGCTGCGGTGTCGACGACGACGACCTTCTCGACATGTTGCATGAGATCCGGACACTCGATCCGAGGCCCGGAAACCGGTTCCAATCGGGACGGCCGGAGGCCATCATACCGGACGTTCGAGTTCTGCCCTCGACCGCAGGCGGGTGGCAGATCGAACTCAATCCCGAGATGTTGCCCAAGGTGCTCATCAACCAAACCTATTTTGCCGAAGTCTCTCGTCTGACCGCGCATGATACCGGTGATCAGGCATTCCTCAACGAATGCTTCCAGAACGCGAACTGGTTGGTTCGCAGCCTCGATCAGCGGGCCAAGACGATCCTTAAGGTAGCAACTGAAATCGTCCGCCAGCAGGATGTCTTTCTGGAACGCGGCACTGCCTATCTTCGGCCTCTCAATCTTAAGACTGTCGCCGACGCGATCGAGATGCATGAGTCGACGGTGAGCCGTGTGACTTCGAACAAATACATGCTCACCCCTCGCGGCGTGTTCGAACTGAAGTATTTTTTCACGGTCGCGATTGCATCCTCGGAAGGCGGCGAGGCACACTCGGCCGAAGCGATCCGCCATCGCATCAGGGCAATGATCGCCGCGGAAACGGAGGACAGTGTGCTCTCCGACGACAATATGGTCGCCCAACTTCGGGAAAGCGGGATCGATATTGCGCGCCGCACCGTCGCAAAATACCGGGAAGCAATGAATATCCCCTCTTCCGTTCAACGTCGTCGAGAGATCCGTGCGGGATTTGTATAGGCGCCGACCAAGCGCTGACGATCTTGCACTGCTCGCGAAAGCGACTTAACGACGGGCTTCATCCGTTTCGGGGCCGAAGCACGCGTTAAAATCACTGCATTCCTGACAGCTGGGAGCGGCGCAGAGCGAGAAACCTTCAGCCTCGCAGAGCTTGCGGTAAAGGTACTTCTTCCACCTCATATTGTTGGTATTGCCTGCCGCTAGCGTCGGAAAATGCATGGCAAACAACCGACCAAGCTCGGCTCGGTCAAATAGACCAAGGTCCTGCCATAGATGGTCGTCGCGCAGGGCACGGCGGGCAATGATTTTAGCAAACCGGGCGCTGAATGGATCGTTTGGACGGGCATGCGAAAGTAGCAAGTCACGCAGGAGCTCTTCCTCCGTGCCGAGCTCTGGATCGCTCGCCTCTTCCGGAAAAAAGGCGTCGATGAGCTTGGCATGAAAACTTCGTGTCAGGATGTCCCGCAGCTCGGCGCGAGAAAGCCCGGTCGCCTCGGTCGCCGACGCCTGGCCAGCTTCAATCTCCTGAAGCGCTCGCGAAAAGACACAGGTAAGTACATAGTCGTCAAAGTCTATCTCCAAGCCCATTCGCAGCCATAGCCTGGCATTGGATGACTGTGAATGTCGCCACCGATCAGACATTAGTATCCTGGGACTGATGCTCTTTCCCTTTAAGATCTGGAATTGATGCTGATCTGACACGGCGCTTTTGCTCCTTCGTTTCATTGATCAAGGTCGCCTGCAGCTATAGCGGCCATGACGAGAAAGCTTCAAAAATTATGCCAGCCTGGCGATAAACAGCGTCGGCACAACTCTCCGGGAGTTTCTCAACAACGTGATGAGCGTGCAAATACAGATTGGCCAACGCAAAATGTCGGCTAATCGACAAACCAGACAATCGTTGTTGGTACCCAGGGCCTTTCCCGGTGCGCCTGCTACAAACCTTTTCCCAGCTACGATGACGGCAACGGCGTGAAAATGGCGCAGTGATGTCTTTGGCGGGCGTCCCCAAATCACGGGTGACTGCTCCTTTTTGATGTTGGACGTTCAGTGATGTCGGGCATTGTCGGGCATGCGCATGCATATTGCCAGCGGAAGATCCGACGCCTGCTCAATGCTTTTCTCTTTGGCACGGCACATGCAAGGTCATTTGCAAATTTCCCGACGACCAATGAGAACCATATTTATGATCACGCTCACAGAGAACGCCGTTGCCGCCATGAAGATTGCGCTCAGCCGAGCGGACGAGCCGGCCGAAGGCCTGCGCATCGCGGTCGAGACCGGCGGCTGCGCCGGGCTCAAATACCTGATGGGACCGGAGAGCGGCCCACGCGAGGGCGATGCGATCATCGAAACAGGCGGGATTACACTGTTCGTGGACGTAGGCTCTCAACCACACGTCAACGGCATGACGGTGGACTTCGTTACACGGCTGGAGTCCTCAGGATTTGTCTTCGACAACCCCAACGCGGCAGAGATGTGCGCTTGTGGCAAGTCCTTTGCCTGACCATCCGGGGTTGGTGTGAAAAGTCATGCGGAAGTATCGCGGCAAGCTCAAGACATCATTTTGCGATCACAAGGGCGCCCGCATTCTGCAAACAGCCAAATCTGAAAACAAGGTCGCATCTGGGGATGCGGTTGAATTAATGATGGGATTCGATCGGCCGACGGAAGCGATCAGTGCCGCAACACTGCAGTCGCTCCGAACCCGTTTCGCGATCGCCTGCTCGTCCGAGTTCATCGAATTTATTGTGGGCAAGAGCGCCTATGAAGCCATTCGAAACATCAATTGCGACTTAACGTATGTTGTCGACCGGCCGCCATCCACCTCGCCGTCGCCGTTTGCCTCATGTGTGGCGCAAAGTCGCGCGATCCGGTCACATGCTTCACAGCTGTCGAAGAAGCGACTGTTACGGTCCCTGCGGCGCTGTTCATTGAAGGCCTCGTTAGGTCAGAGACGAGTTTGTCGGCAGGCACAAAGGAAGGCAGCGTACTCGAGGTCCAAGAAATATCTTTGTAACCGACGGGGTTTTTCGGCGGCATGTCGCCGCGGATCGAGGATGCTTGGAGCTCGCCTGAACAAAGTTCACCGGAGCCTGAAATTGCCAGATAACGTTCCTGCAGCCAATTCGACCAATCGAACGCTGCGGCGATTGTTCTTGCCCGAGCAGTGAACGACGGAGCCTACCCGAGGTCACTCCGCCAACTGAGGATCGCTTCCATGAGATCTGTCTATCTCGACAACAATGCAACGACGCGAGTTGATCCTGAAGTCGTACAAGCGATGTTGCCGTTCTTTACTGATCAATTTGCCAATCCTTCGTCCAGTCACAGTTTTGGTGCCTCGGCAAGTGCCGCGATAATGACCGCGCGCAAACGATTGCAAGCTTTGATCGGTGCAGAGTTCGAGCATGAGATCGTCTTTACCTCCGGCGGCACGGAAAGCGATAATGCAGCGATCCTGTCAGCGCTCGAAATCATGCCCGATCGCACACAGATCGTGACGTCCGCAGTCGAGCATCCGGCCGTGCTAACGCTCTGCGCGCACCTTGAGAGGACGCGTGGCATAAAGGTGCACAGGATTCCAGTCGATCGGCATGGTCGCCTCGACCTGCGCACATACCGGGCTGCCCTCACCCCACATGTTGCACTCGTCTCGATCATGTGGGCAAACAATGAAACGGGCGCGATTTTTCCTGTCGCTGACCTCGCTAAGTTGGCCAAGGAAGTTGGCGCTTTTTTCCATACAGACGCAGTGCAGGCGGTCGGCAAGCTGCCGATGGACCTGAAATCGAGTGCGATCGACATGTTGTCGCTCTCGGGCCACAAGCTGCACGGACCCAAAGGGATTGGTGCGCTTTGGGTAAAGCGCGGCGTGCGCTTCGATCCGATGATCAAGGGGGGACATCAGGAGCGCGACCGGCGCGCCGGCACGGAAAATACCGCTGGCATCGTCGGGCTCGGCAAGGCCGCTGAACTTGCGTCGAGCTTCATGAAGGAAGAGAACGGACGAGTAAGATCGCTGCGAGATCGCCTGGAAAGAGGGCTTCTGCAGCGCATCCCAGATGCGTTCGTCACCGGCGATAAGCAAAAGCGGTTGCCGAACACCTCCAACATCGCCTTCGACCAAGTCGACGGTGATGGCTTACTGCTTCTCCTCGACCGCTATGGCATCGCCTGTTCTTCCGGCTCGGCTTGCACTTCTCAGTCGCCGCAGCCGAGCCATGTCCTGACCGCGATGAACATTCCCGATATCTCGAGCCACGGGGTCATTCGCTTCTCCCTGTCGCGTGATAATTGCGAGGAGGATATAGATCGCGTGCTCGATGTCTTACCCGGAATCGTCGGCAGTTTACGAGATGGTTCTTCGTTTAAGCCGACGCCGGCAAAGCGGCGAAGACCTTTGGCTTTTATGAAGCCTACGGAGACGGACGGAAACACCTCATGAAGCGGTTCACTTTCTGAAGACTCGATCTGGCTTGACGGAACCAGGCGATGTTCGTCGCTGTTGCGAGGCAGAAGAGCTCGGACTGGCAAAGCCACTTGTAGCCGTAAGAGCGAGCACTTTTCCTGCGGGGCTTTCGCGACCGCGGGTCATCGCACCGGAGCACCACAGAGCATCGTTCCAAACGGGGAGAATGTTATGAACAGTTTTTGCAACGCCAGTCGAACCAGCGATACGGCCGAAATCCTCGCGCGGTTGAAAAATCTGTCTGCCGCGGAGGAGTTTTTCGCGCTGCTTGACGTCGCCTATGATCCGAAGGTGCTTGACGTCTCGCGGCTTCACATCATGAAGCGGATGGGACAATACCTCGCCGAAGAGGATTTCGCCGATCTCCCGGAACAGGTGATTGCTGCCAGAGCACGCGCCATGCTTGAACGCGCCTACGAAGATTTTGCGACGTCCTCGCCACTTGCGCACCGGGTCTTCAAGGTGCTCAACGATCACAATCCGGCCAAGCCTGCCCAACCGGGTCACACGTTCGTGCCATTCGATTCTATCTTGAAGCGTTTCGGCAGGGAGTGAATGCGACATGGTTCCGGCTTGAACGATGTCGCGAAGCCGACAATGGCGAGTCCAGTGTCGGCACCTCAGCATAAATCATTGAAATTTCAAAGGGATGCCACATTCAAAAACCTTGGCACAGATAGTGCTTTAGAGGACACGAAGCGCCAAACCCGCCATTTAACAGCAGCTAGGAGACCACATGCACGTCGTAGTCTGTATCAAGCAGGTGCCGGACTCCGCACAGATTCGCGTCCATCCTGTAACGAACACGATCATGCGCCAGGGTGTGCCGACCATCATAAATCCTTACGATCTATTCGCCCTTGAAGAAGCACTGCGGTTGCGTGACGTGCATGGCGGCGAGGTCACCGTGCTCACGATGGGGCCGCCCATGGCAGAGGATTCGTTGCGCAAGGCGCTCACTTACGGTGCGGATCGGGCGGTATTGTTGACCGACCGCTATTTTGCGGGATCCGATACCCTGGCGACTTCCTTTGCTTTGTCGCAGGCGATTGCAAAAATCGGCGAGACCTTCGGCGCCCCCGACATCGTTTTCACGGGCAAGCAGACCATCGACGGCGACACTGCCCAAGTCGGGCCGGGCATTGCTAAGCGCCTCGACCTCCTGCAACTCACTTACGTTTCGAAGATTTGCTCCCTCGATCTTGATGCACGCGAAATTAAGGTCGACCGCCGTTCGGAAGGCGGTACCCAGATGCTGCATGGCAGGCTTCCCTGCCTCATCACTATGCTGGAAGGCACCAACGAAATCCGCCGCGGCTCGCTTGATGACGCGCTACGTGCCGCACGCAGTCAGATCGTAAAATGGAGCGCGGGCGACGCCGGCATCGAGGACCTCAGCAAGTGTGGACTGCGTGGTTCGCCGACGGTCGTCAAACGCGTCTTTGCCCCGACAGTAAGGACGGAAAAGGCAGAGCAAATCACCACCACCGATAAGGCGCTCGGCGATCTTGCTGATGAGTTGATTGTCGAAATCTTCGCCCGTCAGCCGGCGCTCGAACACGAACTCGCCTTCGACGCCAGCGCATAACGGCAAGGAGCCATGACGTTGACCGCAAATCAAGAAATACCGCGCCCAGCCGTCGGCCGCGCGGGAATGAAGAAAGAACTGCCCGATCATTTCAAAGACTACCGCCATGTTTGGGTCTTCATCGAAGTGGAGCGCGGAAATGTCCATCCCGTCTCCTTCGAACTGCTGGGAGAAGGCCGCAAGCTGGCGGACAAGCTTGGCGTCAAACTCGCAGGTGTCGTGCTCGGACCTCCGGGGGACGCCACGCAGCTGGCCATCGCAGAGGCGTTTGCCTATGGCGCCGACGTTGCGTATCTGGTGGAGAACCCCCTGCTCGAAGACTATAGGAACGAGCCCTTCACCAAAGCTCTGACAAATCTCGTCGCCACTTACCAACCCGAGATCCTGCTTCTCGGTGCGACGACGCTTGGTCGCGACCTTGCCGGTTCCGTGGCGACGACCTTGTTGACGGGGCTCACCGCGGACTGCACCGAACTCGATGTGGATGCGGACGGTTCGCTTGCCGCAACGCGGCCGACTTTCGGCGGCTCTCTACTATGCACAATCTACACGCTCAACTGCAGACCGCAGATGGCGACAGTGCGGCCAAGGGTCATGGCGATGCCGCAGCGCACGAACAAGCCTATCGGCTGCGTCATTCAGCATGGGGTCCTGATGGTCGAGGAGGAGATCGTCACCAAAGTCCTCGGGTTCATTTCCGACGTGCAATCGACAAATTCCAATCTCGCCTATGCCGATGTGGTGGTGGGCGGCGGCCTCGGTCTTGGAACATCGGAGAACCTGAAGCTGGCGAAGAATCTCGCGCGGGTAATTGGAGCCGAATACGGCTGTTCACGGCCGCTGGTCCAGAAAGGCTGGATGCCGGCTGATCGGCAGATCGGGCAAACGGGTAAGACTATCCGGCCGAAGCTCTATATAGCGGCCGGGATTTCCGGCGCCATTCAGCACCGGGTTGGCGTCGAGGGCGCTGATCTCATTGTGGCGATCAACACCGATCCGAACGCGCCGATTTTCGACTTCGCCCACGTTGGCGTCGTGACGGATGCGATCCGCTTCTTGCCGGCCCTCACTGATGTTTTCACCCAACGGCTGTCGCCGCACAGTCGCGATAAGCTTGCGAATTAGGGGGCACGGGTTATGAGCGGGGAAAAGTTTGACGCCATCGTGATTGGCGCGGGCATGGCCGGGAATGCGGCTGCTTACACCATGGCGAGCCGTGGCTTGAAAGTCCTGCAATTGGAGCGTGGCGAGTATCCGGGCTCAAAGAACGTCCAGGGCGCAATCATGTACGCGAACATGCTGGAGAAAATCATCCCGAATTTTCGAGATGATGCGCCTCTTGAGCGGCATCTCGTCGAGCAGCGCTTCTGGATGATGGATGACACATCCCACGTTGGGATCCAATACCGATCGGATGATTTCAACGAGTCGACGCCAGAGCGCTATACAATCATTCGCGCTCAGTTCGACCGTTGGTTTTCGCGTAAGGTGCGTGAGGCGGGAGCGACAGTCCTTTGCGAGACGACGGCGACAGAACTTGCCCAGGAAGGGGGCAAGGTGATCGGCGTGCGCACTGACCGTACTGGCGATGTCATACTTGCGGACACGGTCGTTCTTGCGGAAGGCGCCAATGGGTTGCTCGGCGCCCGGGCCGGTTTGCGTCAGACGCCGACTTCGGAGAGCGTGGCTCTCGCTGTCAAGGAAATACATTTTCTGCCAGAAGACGTGATCGATCAGCGCTTCGGTCTTCATGGCAACGAGGGTTGTGTGATCGAGGCGGCCGGCACCATCTCCCGCGGCATGGCCGGGCTCGCCTTCCTTTATACCAATAAGGAGTCGATCTCTCTTGGCATCGGTTGCCTCGTCTCCGACTTCGCCGCAACGTGCGAAAGCCCTTACGAGTTGCTCGAAGCGTTCAAGAACCATCCGTCGATCAAACATCTGATCGCGGATTCGGAAGTCAAGGAATATGCAGCTCATCTCATTCCCGAAGGTGGGTACAAGGCAATTCCCGCGCTCTTCGGCGATGGCTGGGTCGTTGTCGGCGACGCAGCACAGCTCAACAATGCCGTTCACCGCGAAGGTTCCAATCTCGCCATGACGTCAGGTCGCATCGCCGGGGAGGCTATTTTCGAGGTCAAGAGCCGCGGAGGTCGAATGACCAAAAGAAACCTCGCACTATACAAGACGATGCTGGACGATTCCTTTGTCATTAAAGATCTTAGGAAATACAAAGACATGCCGGCCCTACTTCATACCAATTCCCGCAATTTCTTCATGACATACCCGAAGTTGATGTCTGAAGCTTCGAAAAATTTCATGCGTGTCGATGGTACGCCGAAGATCGAAAATGAAAGGGCGACAACGGCCGCTTTCATAAAGGCGCGTTCGCGCTGGGGGCTGGTCAGCGACGCGGTGCGTCTGGCATTGGCTTGGCGTTGAAGGAGAAATAGGATGACCGTTGCAGTGACGAAGTTGCGTGTTGAGGACAAGCTTTTCCAGAATCGCTATCTGGTTGATCAGGGACGCCCGCACATTAAGGTGCGGCCGCACGAGCATCCGAGTGCAAACCTTTTGGCGCTAACACGCATCTGCCCGGCAAAATGCTATGAACTGAATGACAAAGGCCAAGTGGAGATTGCCGCCGACGGCTGCATGGAGTGCGGCACATGCAGGGTGCTGTGTGAGGCAAGTGGGGACATCACGTGGAACTATCCACGAGGCGGCTTTGGTGTTCTCTTCAAGTTCGGGTGAACAATTTATTGTTAAACTTTTGAAAAACACATTATGTCGTCACAGCCAGGCGCTGCATCAATTTTGACAGGAACCAGCTTGCAATTTCAGAAACTACCATTAGAGTTTCCGCTTATACAAATAAGCACAAACAGTGGTTGGAATGGGGGCATTCTACACAGCTAGGGGTGTTGAAAATGACCCGCATTCTACGCGATTGCGTCGATGAAGTTGGACCTTTGCCCGGGGTATCCAGCAAAACGCCTGAAGTCGGAATCTCCTGCAGCGGGATCTACGAAATATCGAAGCTCCTAACGGCCGCTGCCCCGCTGGAGATCACGCTTGTCAAGGTCGCCAATATCCTCCCCACGTTTTTGCGAATGCGTCATGGGGCAATCGTTATATGGGCGAGCGAAGGGGAGCCGGAAATTACCGCGTCGGCCGGCGTCGCCGATTCTCGTCAATCCGGCGCACGCCACACCATCCCACCGGCTGCAATGGATCAGATCGTGACGACCGGACAGCCGCTGGTGATAAGGGAGACCAGTAAATCCGAACTTTTTCGGGCTGACCCTCAGCCGTCTTTGAGCAGCGACACGATCCCCATCACATTTATCGGGGTTCCTTTGAGGGCTGCGCACAAACTGGTCGGGACGTTATGGATCGACCGCTTCAGGGACAGCGCCACTGAACTGCGTCACAACGAGGATATTCGCTTCCTTACCATGGTCGCCGATCTTATCGGCCAGACGATCGCGTTCCACCGAGCCCTGAGCACGTCCGGTCCGCAAATCATCCAGCTGCACCGGAAATCCGCCGAAGGGGGACGGAATGATCCGAGCCAAAACTCAAGAGCCAAAGTCGACTGGATCGTCGGAGAAAGCCCTGCAGTCAGGCGGGTGTTGGAAATCGTCTCTGCGGTGGCTATGACGAATACCACAGTGCTTCTGCGGGGTGAAAGCGGCACTGGCAAGGAATTTTTCGCACAGGCCATTCATGAGCTTTCCCCTCGCCGCAAGAAGTCTTTTGTCAAATTGAACTGCGCCGCACTGCCTGAAGGTGTCCTGGAATCGGAACTCTTCGGACATGAAAAGGGCGCTTTCACCGGTGCTGTATCGCAGCGCGCGGGGCGTTTCGAATTGGCAAATGGCGGAACGCTGCTCCTTGATGAAATTGGCGAAATTTCGCCTGCCTTTCAAGCCAAGCTTTTGCGCGTGCTGCAGGAAGGCGAGCTGGAGCGGGTTGGCGGAACCAAGACCCTCAAAGTCGACATCAGACTCGTATGCGCAACCAACAAGGACCTCGAGGCGGCTGTTGCAAATGGCGAGTTCAGAGCCGACCTTTACTATCGCATCAATGTCGTGCCGATCGTCTTGCCACCACTCAGAGAGCGGCCCGGAGACATTTCGCGCCTTTCAAAAGTCTTTCTCGACCGTTTCAACCGGGAGAACAATCGCGAGCACGCCTTCACGGCGCAGGCGCTAGACCTGATTTCGCAATGCTATTTTCCTGGGAACGTCCGCGAGCTGGAAAATTGCGTGCGTAGGACGGCGACGTTGGCGCGCTCGAAGACGATCGTTCCCTCGGATTTTGCGTGCCAGAACAACCAATGTCTTTCGGCTCGTCTTTGGAAAGGCGACGGCGGCGGCCGCGAGGGTAAGCCTATCGATGAGCTCACTCGGGGTGGAACAACGCCGGCAGTATCGCCGCTCTCTACCCAACCAGGCAGCGTCTCGCATCCCGAGGTAGCGCCCTTCAAGGCCTGCGACCCCAATGGTCCGGCTTGCCCAGCCCTATCACCGCGCCTCACAGAGCGGGACCGGCTGATCGAGGCAATGGAGAAAGTCGGATGGGTTCAGGCCAAAGCGGCTCGTATGCTCGGCCTCACGCCCCGTCAGGTCGGCTATGCTCTGCGCCGGCACAATATCGAGATGAAAAAGTTCTAAGCCTATGTCGTTCGTCAGGTCGGAAATGCGCTCTCGGCACTCTACGTGACAGAGGCGCGTCGCATTCGCGACGAGATCCATGTGCCGATTGTCATGAACGAACGAAATCGTGCGGGAGCAAGTGTATGCAATCCAACGCGAAACACTAAAACGCCGGACATAAGACAATCCCGGGCCCTGGCATAGGTCTTGCAGTTTGAACTGCAATCTTCACCAGCAACGGAATTGCTAGATGACCGCATCGATGATTTCGCTTGATCGCTCGGCCAGCGCCAAAACGTCCGACAATAGGCTGACCAATGCGAAGTCCGACAGCTGCAAATCCTCATCCTGCGGCTCAACCGCAAAACCGGATGACATGGATCCAGCGACATGGGAGAAGATAAAGGATCATCCCTGCTACTCGGAAGAAGCACACCACTATTTCGCGCGCATGCACGTCGCCGTCGCACCGGCTTGCAATATCCAGTGCAACTACTGCAATCGGAAATATGACTGCGCAAACGAAAGCCGGCCCGGTGTCGTCTCGGAAAAGCTGACGCCAGAGCAGGCGCTGCGCAAAGTTATTTCGGTCGCCAACGAAGTGCCGCAGCTTTCGGTCGTCGGAATCGCCGGTCCGGGCGATGCCTGTTACGACTGGAGGAGAACCAAGGCGACCTTCGAAAAAGTTGCCGCGGAAATTCCCGACGTCAAGCTGTGTATCTCCACCAACGGGCTAGCATTGCCAGATCATGTCGATGAGCTTGCACGCATGAATGTCGATCACGTGACCATCACAATCAACATGGTCGACCCGCAAATCGGCGCAAAGATATATCCCTGGGTCTTTTACAATCACCGGCGCTACACCGGCATCGAAGCCGCCGAAATCCTGCACAAGCGACAGATGTTGGGTTTGGAAATGCTGGCGGCGCGGGGCATCCTCGTCAAGGTCAATTCGGTCATGATACCCGGGGTCAATGACGAGCACCTGATCGAGGTGAACAGATGGGTGAAAGAGCGCGGCGCGTTCTTGCATAATGTGATGCCCCTGATTTCGGACCCAGCGCACGGCACTTACTATGGCCTGACCGGACAGCGCGCTCCGCGGGCAATCGAATTGAAGGCGCTTCAAGGTCGTCTCGAAAAAGGCGCCAAGCTGATGCGTCATTGTCGGCAATGCCGGGCCGATGCCGTCGGTCTGCTCGGCGAGGATCGTGGCAAAGAATTCACGCTCGACCACATTCCCGATGCAGTCTCGTACGACGAGCGCAATCGCGAGGCATACCGGGAAGTAGTGGCGCGGGAGAGAGGCAATCACGCAGCAGCCAAGAGCGAGGCGATCGAAATGGTCAAAGCAGCCGGCCCCGACGGGTCGCTTCACGTCGCGGTGGCGACCAAGGGCGGCGGCCGCATAAACGAACATTTCGGCCATGCGAAAGAGTTCCAGATTTATGAAGCCTCTCCGAGAGGAATCGCCTTCGTGGGGCATCGCAAGGTCGAGCAATATTGCCGCGGCGGTTGGGGTGACGACGCTACACTCGACGGTGTGATAGTTGCGCTCGAGGGGATCGACATCGTGCTCTGCGCAAAGATCGGAGATTGCCCTAAAAAGCGGTTGGCGGACGCGGGCATTCGAGCAGTGGACTCTTATACCTATGAGTACATCGAAACCGCCATCAGCATGGTTTATGCCACCGAGTTTGGAGTCGACCTGCTGACAGGGACGGCGTGAATTTTTTTAGTTTAACCTCCTCAGGAGTTGAAAATGGCCTTCAAGATCATCGCATCCCAATGCACCCAGTGCGGAGCCTGCGAGTTCGAATGTCCATCAGGTGCGATAGAACTGAAGGGCGAGAACTACGTGATCGATCCGAAGAAGTGCACAGAATGCGAGGGAGCTTTCGAGACGCAGCAATGCGCATCGGTATGTCCGGTACCGAAGACCTGCGTTCCAGCCTGATCGCCTGTTCGCTGGCCGCCGAAGGCAATATCTCGTCCAAAGGTTTGACCTCCGCGGTTAAGCCGAGCAGTCTCAAGAAAGTGAGGCACCACCGTGGGCATAGGACGCGAACAAGAAGTGGAAATCGGCTGTTCACCGCAATTTCTACCAGGCGAGCGGGTTCGTGCCACGCGCCACATAAAGAATGACGGCACCTATCCCGGCAAAGACGTTGGCGAAAACCTGGTGCGAAAGGGCGATGAGGGTTATGTGCGCGACATCGGCACCTTTCTCCAGCAGTTCTATATCTATGCGGTCGAATGGGTGGATCGCGGCACCATCGTCGGCATGCGCGCGCGTGAACTGACGAGCCTCGACAAAGCCGCAGCAAGCATTGCCGAAACGACTACCAGCGCCAGGGAAGGAATAGCCCCGTGAAAGTGATGATCCGCAGAACCGGAACCGGCTTATCGGCATATGTTTCCAAGAAGGATCTCGAAGAGCCGATCATTGCTATGGAAAATGAAAATCTATGGGGCGGCTGCGTGCTGCTTAGGAATGGATGGAGGCTAGCCCTGCCCGATCTGCCAAAGGACACGCGCCTGCCCATTACGGTCGAGGCAAAGAAGATATCTGAGGAGGACTAAACGCTGCTAACGAACGACAAAAAGCGACAGCGGCATGCCCGTGCTTCCTAAATCCGATCATCTTTTGGTCTGCCGGGGCGATTACGCCGAAAAGCAACTTTATTTGCTGAAGGAAGCGCTCGCCGCAGACGCAATAATCCCATATCTCGGTCCCGGGCTTCTCCGGCAAAGTTCGGCGGCACCGCCTGTACCTGATGGTCCAGAAGGCGTTGCAGCAGCTCTTAACACACGGGCGACAGCACCTTCCAAGATACGCAGCAACATGTGGTCGGTCGCACAGTTTATCGAGCAGCGCAGGCATCGTCGGACGCTTCAAGCCTGGATGGCGGAGATATTCGCCTCATCCGCGCCGCTGACCGGCCTCCATGCCTGGCTTGCAACGCTGCCACTCTCGCTCATCATCGACAGCTGGTACGACGGGACGATGCGCGCGGCTCTCGTGGCGAATGGCCGAACAGACGTGGTCGAGATACAAGGCGTTACGCGGGCAAATGAGAACCGCGATATATGGACGAGAACCTACGATTTGTCCGGAAAGGAACTCAGGCCCGGTCCGGCAGCAAAAACGGTGTTGTATACGCCTCATGGAAGCGTTCGGCCCGCTGCTAATTTTCTCGTGTCAGATGCGGACTATGTCGAAGTTCTGACAGAGATCGATATCCAGACGCCGATCCCCGAAGCCGTCAAAGCACGGCGCACCAACCGCGGCTTTTTCTTTCTGGGCTGCCGCTTCGACGATCAGATGTTGCGCATCTTTGCCCGCCAGATCATGAAGCGCTCCAACGGCCCACACTTCGCTGTGATTGATGCCAAAACCATGACCAAGAACGAACGCCGCTTCTGCACGGAATGCGGCATCACCCTGATTGACCTGCCGATTGGTGAAGTTGCGGCTGCTCTTGTCAATCCGGCATAGCCGCAAGCGTGAGCCAGGGAGCGCTTCGCAGCGGCACCGATCGCTTGCTCAAACTGAGAGCGAGTGACGAAGAGCGTGATTTATGGGCACGAGAGACTGCACCATCATTGTTGGGACGACGGCTAGAATCCCCAAAATCAACATCCCGACAACCGTCTTGGCCAGGCCCGAGCGTTAGGTCAGGCGGGGGCTTAATCGCTACACGAAGAACTTACAGCAAAGCGCAATGGCAAAAACCCCAAACGGCCATGCAATGACTAGCATGGCGCTGGCCCACTCCTGCTCGACGGGCGGCAGATTTTCTTTGTCGTTTGCCGCTGATTTCATGGTCCCCTCCACGATTAAGCTCAAATCCTATCAGGCATTTTAGCCTTGTCGCATCAAAGATGATGTCAGCGCGTCACACGGCCGGCATCTCCTAAATCACCTCCATCATTCCACCTTTCCGGGCCCGCCTTGCGTGGGCTTTTATGGGTGCGGCGACGATATCGTTAGCCGTCTGGAGGCCCGCGGTTTCGTCCCCAGAGATTGTATCGACAATATCGAATATTTTTGGATTACCGAACACGGTCTCGAAGCATATAAGGCTACAGCCACATCCCTCGGAGACGCCCAAATGATCGACGAGACGAGAGAATACCTACTGGATCACCGCGGCAAGCTGTTGTTCCAGATCGAGCGGGCGAAGCACCACCTTGCCGGTCTTGAAGCTGACGAGATCAAGATTATCAACAGCAGGGCGTCCCTGCCGGCGGCCGATATCGCCAGTATCACCGGGGACTTGGCCGAGCACCTGAGAAGCGAGATCGAGGCGCTCTGTTGGGCGATCGACCACATTGACCATGAGCTGGAATATCTGCACGGCGACGATGAATTTGAGCCGTTCACAGGGCGCCACGCTCGCACGCATAGTTGACTCGACTCTTAGATCATTCCCGATAATCATTGCGGTAATTGGGGGATTGCTATGCATCACGCCGTCGTCGTTGCCGCACTGTCGCTCATCATGGTCCCTTCTGCCTTTGCGGCCAGCGACAACGATCTGACGCTCGCGATAACCATGAGCAAAGGAAATCCACCGTCTTTTAACGGGATAACCAACCTGGTGGACGGCACATTGATCTCATTCACAGTCAGGGGTGATTTGCCAGGTTGCATCCAGCGATGTGGCTACGAGGGCGATGCCAGGACGGAAGGTGGCCGGTTCCATGTGGAGATCATCTCAGATCGATACCTTGAAGACGATAGCTATACCATTGATGTGGTCACAACTGATCAAAGCCGTCGCCTCAAGTTTCCGACGTTGGACCCGACCGACAACAACCACATGATTAGATGGACAGCTCGCCTCGAGGTCGACGCCGACGAGTCCAAGATTGTGCCCGGAACGGCTCGGCTTCTTCCATTCTTATACGATGCCAAATACTTGCGAGATGAATCCGATCACGGACATCAACCAACCCAATGAACTGCGCGCAATATTAGCGCAACTTCACCGCAACGCCTCGTGGTCAGGAACCTTTGCTGCAGCTAAAGGTTACGTCCCAGAGGAGTACTCAGATGAGCAACGACATCAACAAGCGTGCCCCAGATCTCAGAACGACACCGGTACGTCGCCAACCTTGGATGCCATGGGTTGTCATTCTCGGGATTATTGTAGTCGCAGCTCTCGCCTGGGCTTTCTGGCCCCACACCAGCACGACAAATCCCAACGCCCCAGCCCAGACGACAACGACACAGCCGACCACCACAACGCCGCCCGCGAAAACGCCCGCTCAGCAGTAAAGTGGCGGCGCCGAGAAGATGCTCAAAGAAATGATGCCTCAGGTTGCGAGAATGTTGCCTGGAGTGTAAACGTGCGTTGTATACTCATGCACGATCGGAGAGCAGCGGATGGTTTCGGATTCTCCCGAGATGGGGTCACCGGTATCCAGCCCGGCGGAGCGGCATGATGAGGATGGTTCGACGTTTTCCCAATATATTCGAAACCATGAGGCAATCTTTGGTCTGCGTGACCTAGAGATTTGTCAGCTTGCTTTCGAGCAGATTTTCTCAAGATTGAACCTAATGAAAGATGTAAATGAAGCCCAGCGACTGGCACCAATCGTTGTCACTCTTTATAAGCAAGGCATTCATGACGAACGCCACCTCGCCAGACTTGCTGGTGCATGGCCACTTTTAGCGAACCCCTTCTTGGTAAAATACTTTGCCATTGATCCGTAGTCGGACGATTGGGGCAAGAAGCCCTTGATTATGAAATTTCCAGATAGCGAAGCGATAGGAAGCATTGGCAGAATCTATCGTTCAGGGCTTGATTCCACTTCTGCATGCTTGAAAAAAAGCGGAGGCCTAACCCCAGCTTCCGCGCGCTCGCTTTGCCCAGCTTCGCGCGGCGGCCCCTCCAACTATTTGGCGAACAAAGATAGCCGATCTACATTACCGCTGCAGGGACAACCCTTACGATGAGAACATCATGGATGGGAATAGAGTTGAAGGAAATTGGAAGCAGATCAAGGGCAAGGTGAAAGAGCAGTGGGGACAGCTCACGGATGACGACCTTGGATCTAATCGACGGACGCCGAGATCAGCTCGAAGGCAAGATCCAAGAACAACGCTACGGCTTGGAAAAAGATCGGGCGCGGCGCGACATCGACGATTGGTACAATCGACAGACCTGGGAGTAACAGGCCGCGTTGTACCATCGGACTGCATGACAACGGTATTTCGTACAGCAATGCCCAAGCACACCCACAAAAAGCCCCTATCCGAATAGGGATAGGGGCAGAGTTTCCATCAAGTGCTCGTTTCAATTACGGTCGTGGGCACGGCCGACTGTTGAATTAGAACATGGTAATGTCATCAATGATATACGCCCTTTGAGGAGGCACTCCTCGACAAATTTCCTTGTATAATCGACCGTATTGTAGATCGGCGGTGACCTGCCACTCTGCGGTCTATGACAACAAACCTTAAAGACTTGTCGGTTTGCCTGCGTTGGGCGGCTTCATCCTCGCGGGTTCTGGCGCCACCGGTCTTGATGATGTCCTCGCGCCGACGGGCGAAGTTTTCCGCGGCGGAATGGAGGTATTGCGGCATGCTGCTTCCGAATGCCTTCGGCCCGACCCTTACGGGCTACGCGATATCCGTCTCCATCGCCTCGATCAGGCGCTCCAAAATCATCTCTCCCAGGAGTTACGCCATTCATTGCATCCGTTCACGACGTACATGGCGTCACGCCAGATCGTTGCCGGCTCGTCCTTCTTGAAATAATCGATGATCCATTGGGTAGCGTGCAGCATGCCGGTAAGCTCGATGACATTGTTCGCGGTCTCACCGAAGCCTGCGGACAATGCAGCGATTTCCCGGCCGTCCTTGTAGACGACGACCTAACCGCCGCTTCCAGGATTCGGTTCGCAGGCCCCATCACGCCGAATGGTATTCGAATGGGCTATTAAGTTCTGCCTGGCGACTCTAGCTAGTTTCCGTCCACGAACATCAAGTTATTGATATTATTAAGTGAATCTGAATTTTGCGCAAGCAAGGCCCGGCGGTTTCAGGTATACTTTGGGCTCATGCCACTGATTCCGAAGCACAATCTGCAACCGCCGGAGCCGACAATGCGCCAGGAACGCACCGTCCAAGCCAGTATATTCGATCTTTTCGCCACGCACGAGATCGGCCACGAACTGAAGTCGATGTCGCAGTGGCTGGACGAGCACCACGATCTGTTTGGCTTGGTGGGGCGGGATCTGGGTCGGCACGGCGTCAAGGCCACCGGACGGCAAGGGCTGCCGGCCGAGGCAGTGCTGCGTTGCGCATTGCTCAAGCAATACCGGCAGCTGAGCTACCAGGAACTGGCGTTCCATCTCGAGGACTCCGCGTCGTTTCGGGCCTTTGCGCGCCTGCCGTGGTCATGGAGCCCGCAAAAGTCAGTGCTGCAAAAGACGATCAGCGCGATCCGACCCGAGACCTGGGAAGTGATCAATCGGGCGCTGCTGTCGAGCGCTCGGCAGGCGAAGCTGGAAGACGGCACGGTCGTGCGGCTGGACAGTACAGTGACCTCGGCACTCATGCACGAACCGAGCGACAGCAGCCTGCTGTGGGATGCCGTGCGGGTCATGGTGCGCCTGCTGAAGAAGGCAGATACCTTGGTCGGCGCCGGCCTGGCATGGCGCGATCATTGCCGCGCGGCCAAGAAGCGTGCCCGCGAGATCCAGTTCACACGCGGTCAGCCCAATCGGGTCCGGCTCTACCGTGAGCTGATCGCGATCGCCTGCGCGACCTTGGCATACCTGAAGCAGGCAACCGAGCGACTGGCAGCGGCGAGCAATCCGCTCGTCCAACTCTGGCAGGCCCAGGTTTGCCGCTATCGACCGCTGATCGAACGCATCATCAAACAGAGCGAGCGGCGAGTACTGGCGGGCGAGAAGCTGCCGGCGGGCGAGAAGCTGGTAAGCCTGTTCGAACCCCATGCCGATATCATCGTCAAAGGTAGCCGCGAGACCGAATACGGCCACAAGCTCAACCTGACCACCGGCAGAAGCGGCATGATCCTCGATCTGGTGATCGAGGCAGGTAATCCGCCCGACAGCGAGCGGCTGCTGCCGATGCTGGAGCGCCACATCGCCGTCTATGGAAACGCGCCGCGGCAGGCGGCGGCCGACGGCGGCTTTGCCAGTCGCGGCAACCTGGCCACAGCCAAGACCTGGGGCGTTCGCGACATGGCATTCCACAAGAAAGCTGGCCTCAAGGTCGAGGACATGGTCAGAAGCAATTGGGTCTATCGCAAGTTGCGCAACTTCCGCGCCGGTATCGAAGCCGGAATATCATGCCTCAAGCGTGCCTACGGCCTGGCACGCTGCACCTGGCGGGGCCTTGACCACTTCAAGACCTACGTCTGGTCCTCCGTCGTGGCTTACAACCTCGTCCTCTTCATCCGCCTCAAACCGACCTGAACTCCGACCAGCTTTTAGAATTGCGCCGTCGCTACAATGCCGGCCTCGTGGCGTACGCCTCAGCGCCGCCAACTGTATACTGCCCAATCACAAGCGTTCATGATCCTGTCCGTCGCCCCAAAACCACTCTCACCGCAAAGGACAAACCCTTGTAAACGCGCTTAAATACGCCTGTTTGTGGACGGAAACTAGCTACGGGGAGCCCTGGGCGCTTTGCGGCGGACCGAGCATGGCGGGCGGATGATGAATTTCCGCGCTCGTCGTTCTTGCGGAACCGACTGCCGCCTTCTAGATCATGAACAATGTCGACGCCATGTCGGATCCCTGCGAACGGAACTTGACGCGGCTGCCAATCAACTGTTGCGCATGAAAGCCGCCTCTCGATCAGTCTTGAAAGCCTGACGTCGGCGCCAAGGCCTCGCAGATAGTCGCGTAGCGGACAAAAAGAGATTCTGGAAACACGTAGGCGATAAGCGAACCCTGCATGTGCGAGGGGTACCCGAATGCGAATACAGGATCTTTCGAAGATGAGCATCACGCCGCCCTCCTTGGAACCAAGCATCTGATCGCCAGTTTTGATTGCGGAGGAATAATGCCATGACCACACAATGGTGGGATAAAACTCTGATGCTGGAAACGAGACAGGCCGGCAGAGCGGTCGCGATCAACAGCGCCGAGCGCGCTGCCGATTTCCTGCTCAACGAATGGCCGGCAGAGAATACCGGCGAAGCCTATGAAGACGCCAAGAGAGCGGTTCTTGCAGCCCATGAGGGCAGAATAACTGCCGAAGAAGTGCGAGAGGCGATCATTAAGGCGGCCCGAGAGGATGGGGTCTTTGTGTACGGCCGGTGAGGTCATGCCTGCCTCCCGAATATATGTGGGAGGCAGCGATAGGTTTTTCTTCAGCGTCTTCGCGTCTTCCCCTCTGCGCGCGCTGCGAACTTATCAACGCGCCGATACATCTCCTTTTCGATAGTCTTGCCCGTATCGACTCGTATGGCGAAGAACCGATCGCGTAAGGCGAGCGCATCAGCTTCCGACTTGCAATCAGCGATGATGTGAGATCGGGGAAGCCTCTCCCCTTCCTCCACGTACCGGCAGGAGCCAAATGCAACGAAGGTTTTTGGCATAACCTTCTGGACCTGCAGGACGAAGAAGATTTCCTCGCTGCGATGAGTGTCCATCCAGTATTTGAAGGTGTATTCTCGGTAGGCTGCCGTCATATGGTCCGTAAAGCTGGTGAAACGCCAGCACCCGCTGGCCTGGCCGGCTACTCTTCTCAGCGAAGCAGCTGCAGGAGATTTTCGGCCCTCCCCTGTTGACAGGCTCTCAGTTGCTAAAATTCCTGTCTGCACTGGGCCAGTGAGCTATTTCTCCTCCATTCGGCTTCGAAGGAACTCTTCTATCTGAAGCGCTAACCTCGCTGGCTCCTGGCCCATGGTTTTGAGGTGAAGTTCCGGATTCTCCGGAGCCTCATAGGGAGACGAGACGCCGGTGAAATTGGCAATGTTTCCGGCAAAGGCCTTCTTATAAAGCCCTTTCGGATCTCGGCGCGCACATTCGTCTAAAGGCGTGTCAACAAAGATTTCGATGAACTCGCCTTCGCCCATGAGCTCGCGCGCCATACGCCGCTCGTCTCGGAAGGGCGAGATGAAGGAGCAAATTACGATCAGCCCTGCGTCCGCCATCAACTTGGCGACCTCAGCGACGCGGCGTATGTTCTCGACCCGATCAACTGCGGTAAAGCCAAGGTCACGATTAAGCCCGTGGCGTACGTTATCTCCGTCCAATAGATAGGTATGCTTGCCGCAAGTATGCAGAAGCGCTTCGAGTGCATTGGCGATCGTCGACTTGCCCGAACCGGACAGACCGGTGAGCCAAAGGACAGCAGGCTTTTGGTTCTTGAGAGCCGACCGCGCGGCCTTGTCGACGTCGAGCGCCTGCCAATGAACGTTGTCGGCACGACGAAGCGGGAAATCAATCATGCCGGCGCCGACGGTCGCGCTGCTTACCCTATCGACGATGATGAAATTGCCGGTTGACCTATTTTCCTTGTAGGCGTCAAAGACGATCGGTCGTTGCGTCATGATGTTGCAGACGCCCACCTCGTTCATCTGAAGCAGTTTGGCCGGTTCGCGAACGAAGCTGTCGACATTTAGTTGGTGCTTGAGCACAGTCACCGTGGCGCTGACACTGTCCGTCTCCGTCCGCAAGAGATAGCTTCGTCCGGGGAGCATCGGATTGGCATCGAACCAAATAAGATGCGCCTGAAATTGGTCCGAGACAAAAGGTCTTGAGGCGGGGTCAACCAGCATGTCGCCCCTCGAGACATCTACCTCGTCGGCAAGAACCAAGGTTACCGGTTCCCCTTCTGCGGCAGATATCTGGTTGCCATCAGGGGCAATGATCGCCCTGACCGACGATCGCAGACCTGATTTTGCAACGATCACCGGATCGCCGACCGCAATTTTTCCGGATGCGATCCGGCCCGCGTAGCTCGAAAATCCGCATTCGGCCGCATGACGAGCTGAACAGGAAAACGAAAGGGTTCTTGCCTGTCAGGTGCGTCGAGTTCCACCGTTTCCAGATATTCAAGAAGCGGGGAGCCTTGATACCAGGGTAATTTCCCCGATTTCGAAACAACATTGTCTCCGAAGCGGGCGGACATCGGAATGGCCATTACGCTGGCAAAACCCAGCTTCGCCGAGAAGCGCACGTATTCGGCCACAATGGCATCAAATATCGGCTCGCTGAAATCGATGAGATCGATCTTGTTCACAGCCAGGACGACATGGCGAATGCCGAGAAGCGAGGCGAGATAGGAATGCCTGCGTGTTTGCTGGAGTATGCCTTGGCGGCTGTCGACGAGGATGACGGCAAGGTCGGCAGTTGATGCGCCCGTCGCCATGTTGCGCGTATATTCGAAGTGGCCTGGCGTGTCGGCAACGATGAACTTGCGCTTCGACGTGGAGAAATAGCGATAGGCAACATCTATGGTGATGCCCTGTTCGCGCTCCGCCTCAAGGCCGTCGAGCACCAGAGAGAAATCGATTTCCTCGCCATTGCCGCCGCGGATGCCCCCGTGGCGAAGGTCTGCCAATTGGTCTTCGAAGACCAGTTGCGCATCGCAGAGCAGTCGCCCGATCAAGGTCGATTTGCCGTCATCGACCGAACCGCAGGTAATGAATCGAAGAACCGGTCCTTTGTCCTCTTGGACCAGATGCTCTTCCATGTCATGCGGCGATATCGAAAAAGGATATGGCATCAGAAGTACCCTTCCCGCTTCTTCTTCTCCATTGCGCCGGCCTCGTCGAAATCGATCAGCCGGCTCTGTCTTTCGGAGGTGCGTGCCTCCACGATCTCGCGCAGGATTTCCGGCACCGTCTCCGCACTGGATTCGATCGCGCCCGTCAAAGGGTAGCAGCCGAGCGTACGGAAACGGATCATGCGCTGCGTGACCGTTTCGTCGGGCTCAAGCGGCATGCGCTCGTCATCGACCATGATCATCCCCGCACCGCGCTGAACGACGGGCCGCGGCGCCGCGAAATAGAGTGGCACGACCGGGATGTTTTCCTTTTGGTTGTATTCCCAGACGTCGAGTTCCGTCCAGTTGGAAAGCGGAAAGACGCGCATCGTTTCGCCTGCGCTGACACGCGTATTGTAGGTTCTCCACATCTCCGGACGCTGGCGTTTCGGATCCCAAGCATGCTGTGCGTTGCGAATGGAAAAGATCCGCTCTTTGGCTCGCGATTTTTCCTCCTCGCGGCGTGCGCCTGCGAGCGCAGCATCGAAACTGAATTTGTCCAACGCCTGGCGCAGCGCCATGGTCTTCATCATGTGCGTGTGCACGTTGGAGCCGTCTCGAAACGGGCTGATACCCTGATCGATGCCATCCTGATTGACGTGGACAATCAATTTCAGGTCCATTTCCCGCATCATGCGGTCGCGGAAATCGATCATCTCCCGAAACTTCCACCGGGTGTCCACATGAAGAAAGGGAAAGGGCGGTTTTCCCGGGAAGAACGCCTTCATTGCGAGATGCAATAAAACGGAGGAGTCCTTTCCGATGGAATAGAGCACTACCGGATTGGAAAAGGTCGCAGCGACCTCCCGAATGATATGGATGGCTTCGGATTCGAGGTATCGCAGATTGTCGAAAGACATCTCATTTATCCTTGCGGAGCCGATGCGTCGTCAAGCTCGAAGAACTTCGCGTAGGGGCCGCCTGCAAAGTGCCGCCGTAGCTCTACAAAATTCCGCAGCGAGCGAGCGAGCGAGCGTGTTTCCTGCCGTTGAATGGTGGCGCGATTGGAAAACCGATGCGCGGGAGCTCCCAGGAAGGCCAAAACGGCTGCCAGGCATGCGCTCGGTTTAAGAAGAAGATCCTGGTATTCGATCATCAGCAGTTTGCTCGGATCAAACGCATCCTTGACCCGCGCATGGAAATCGTCGGCAGCTTTGAAATAGGCTTCGCATTCGTTCACTGACAGCGAGACACTTGGGGGCTCATTACGGTCCGGGCTGAATTTCAGCCACTGACCCGTTTGCCTTGCCTGCACCAGCGATCGTAGGGATTCCAATGTATTGCGAGTAAGCAAAATGACTTTGAGGCCTTGCCAGCGAGCCAATTCGTCGAAAAAGCCTGGACGCTCATAAAATTGAGGCTCGTTAATTTTACAGCCGACATGCGTCACCTTCTTCTTGGCTGGTGGATAGCGCATGTAGGCGAGCTCGAGAAGCTCGCGATCGCTGTGCCTCAGGCGATCCTTATCGGGCCAATTTTCATCATAGCTGTTGAGCAACTCACCGTTGCTCAAGATATTTGGATGATCGTTCAGCAACGCTTCGAGATAGTGCGTCCCAGTTCGCGGCATCGCAAGGATTACAAATGGCTCCGGCGACGGTAGGGAATGGATCATTGCGCATGTTTCCAACTGTTATTGATCACAAAGGTGGGGATGGCGCCCGCACAAGAACTTCGCCGTTGCGCCGACGAGCGTAAGGGCTCTCCGGCTGGTTCTTTACGCCAGGCTATTGAAAGACGTTCGTACTGCGGTCTGGCCAGTGCAGCTGAAACAGATCGGTATGATCCGTCTGCAGCCTTTGAAGGCTGGCATCGACTGCTTCGAAAAGGTTTGCGCGCGTGTAGCTGACGCGGCCGTCCAGGATATAGGGCAGGTTTGCTTTGGCTGGCCGGACGGGACCGACCGCTTTGGTCGAAAGCACCACATCCTGCCTGCGGCCGGTTTTGCGCAGCCAACTGTCGATATAGCGCGCCGAGAGACCGTCGTCCCGACGCGCGGTGGTACAGGATACATCTCCGCCGTGTCGACAAAGTTTACGCCTACATCGAGAGCCGCCCCGAGTTGCGCGCGTGCCTCGGCTTCCGTGTTCTGCTCTCCCCAGCCCATCGTACCCAAGCCGAACGCGCTTACTTTCAGGCCGCTGCGGCCGAGTCCGCGATACTGCATTTCATCACTCCGTTTCGTAAGCGGTCACGGCTTCAGGGCATCAGACGGCGCCGCAGAAGCGTTGCCGAAAGGAAGAACGGCAATGCCGCGTAAAGGCAGAGCGCACCGACATGCAGGCCGACGCTTTCCGCCGGCCGGCCGAGCATTGCTGGACGAATGAGGTCGATCGCATGTGCGAGCGGCAGCAACTGCGCCATTTCCTGAAATCCGCCCGGCAGTTGCGCGACCGGAAAGACCGCGCCGCAGAGGAACAACATCGGCGTGAGGACGAGCGTCTGGTAGAAAATGAAATAGTCGTAACTGGGTGCGAGTGCCACGACGACCATGGCCACGCTCGCGAATGCAAACCCTGTTAGCGCAATAACCGGCAGCACGCAGGGGATCGACGTCCACGCCGCATAGCCGAGCATAGTGGCGACGATCAAAATTCCCGTCCCGGCCAGAAACGCCTTGGTGGCCGCCCATGCCAATTCGCCGAGAATGACATCGCCGAGCGTCAGTTGTGTGTATAGGATTGCTTCCCAGCGGTGAGATTGCATGCGAGCGAAAGCCGCATAAATCGTTTCGAAGGTAGCAGATGTCATGGAACTTGCCGCAACCATGCCGCCCGTCAGAAACGCGATATATGGAGCCCCGTCCACGCGACCGACCATTATGCCGAGGCCGTAACCGAGACCGAACAGGTAGATCATGGGATCGGCGAGATTCCCGAGTATCGACGCAAGCGCAACCTTCTTCCATGCCAGATAGTTGCGGCGCCAAACCGCAATCCAGTTCCAAGCGTTAGCCGGCAGCGTTGTCGCATAACCTTCACCCATCATTCATTTCTCCATCTCGCGCCCGGTCAGCCGCAAAAAAACATCCTCCAGATTCGGTGGCCGCTGCAAAAGACGCAGGCCCGTTCGCCCGCGCAGTTGCGCCAAGACCGGCTCCGGATCGGACGCGTAACAAAAGAGCGTCTCGCCGCTCACCTCGAACCGTTGCGCATATGGCCGGATCGCTGAATGCAGTTCATGCGGATTGCCGCCGTATATTTCGATCACCTGGCAGCCGATCTGCTCGTCGACAAGCGCATGCGGGCGGCCCTCGGCGATGATGCGTCCCTTCTCGATGACGCACAGGCGATCGCACAAACGCTCAGCTTCTTCCATGAAGTGGGTGGTCAAGATAATTGTCTTGCCGCGCGCCAGAAGTGCCCGCAGGCGCTCCCAGATCAAGTGGCGCGCATGCGGATCAAGGCCCGTCGTCGGCTCATCCATGACAAGCAGCTGCGGGTCGTTGATCAGCGCACGCGCCAGTGTCAGGCGCCGCTTCATGCCGCCGGACAGCTCGGAAACGCGTGCATGCGCCTTGCTCTCAAGGCGCGCGAACTCGAGCAGTGACGGGATAACCTTTTCGACCTCGCGTGTGCTCATGCCGAAATAGCGTCCGAACACCACAAGATTTTCGCGCACAGTGAATTCGGCGTCGAGGTTGTCGAACTGAGGGACGACGCCGATGCGCCTGCGTGCCAAGCGGGCGCGCGCCGGCACGGGTACACCGAGCACGCTGATCTTGCCGGAATCAGGAAGAGTCATGCCGAGAACCATTCGCGCGATTGTGCTTTTTCCCGCGCCGTTCGGCCCGAGCAGGCCAAAGCATTCTCCCGCTCCAACGGAAAACGACAGCCCGTCGACGACGGTCCTTTCGCCGTAAGACTTCGTGACACCGGCAAGTTCGATTGCTACCGTGGACATGTGCTCATCTTCATGTTGTCTGCGACGCCAACTGGCGCCAATTCGGCGACCCGCTCCTTGGTGAAGAGCACGCCGTTGCACCATACATGGTCGATGCGTCCCCATTCGCAGGCTGCGGCAGCATCCGGGAAGAAGCCCCGTCCATGGAGGTTGGCACTCGTGTTGCAAAGCAGCGGAATGCCTGTGAGTTTTTCATACTCGATGAGGAGTTCGGTAACTGCGTGTTCAGAGCTCCTGGAAATGGTTTGCAAACGTGCAGATCCGTCGAGATGGACGACAGCGGGAATCTTGTCCTTCCACTCCGGGCGCGTCTGGTGGTCGAACAGCATGTAGGGATCGGGCGTTCCGGGACTGAATATATCCGGCGCGAGGTCCTCCAGGCATATTGGCGCCACCGGCCGGAAGTGTTCGCGAAATTTGACTTCGTTGAGATAGTCTTTCATTTGCGGCGACGTCGCGGCTGCGAGAATGCTTCTGCCTCCGAGCGCCCGGGGTCCGAGCTCGGCGCGCCCGGCAAGAAAGACAACGGGCTTATTGCTGGCGAGGATCGTGGCGAGTTCTAATATGCTGCACGGGGCAGCCTCCCATCCGGGCGGCGCATCGCCGTTTTTCAAAGCCGGGCCGCTGTAGACCGACCACTCCAGCGGCACAAAGCCTTCATGCGCCGCCATGGCGCTGCAGGCGGCACCGATTGCAGAACCACTGTCGTTCGGAAATGGCGGAACCCAGACGGCATCGAACAGGCCCGTCTCGCGCAGTGCACTGTTCCATTTGATGTTGAGACCACAGCCGCCGGCTATGCATAAATTACGCGGCCCTGGCAGTGAGTGGCGCTGCATGGCAAGCGCCATTTCACGGACTAAGAGAAGCTCCAGGAAAGAATGGAATGATGCAAGCACGTTTTCGGGCGCCTTATCCTCCAATCGGACCACGCTGGCATCGAAGAAGTCATGTACGGCTATAAGGGAAGATTCAGCGTCGTTGATGTTTGCGCGATAGCGACAGGCTCGCTCGGCATCGCCTGAAAAGTGCTCCTCGTAGAGCTCTTCGAACACCGCGACGATGTCTTCATCAATCGAGCTAAGCGCGATATAGGCCATCAGCTTGCCGGCGACACCGAGGTCCCAGCCCGCGCGGCTTGGCTGCTTATATGGCCCGAAGTAATGGCCCGCGGCAGCGTAAGCTTGCCCTATCATCGGGAATAAGGACTCAAGGAACCGCGCTCCGTGGCCATCGACGTGATAGAGGCGCGGGAAGATGCAGCCACCCCATACCAGGCAGAACGCGGCTTCACCAGCCTTGGCGAATGGACTGGTGCAGTATGCGGAGGCCACATGGCCGGTAACATGCGGATAGCTCTTATAAGAAAGAACCCGGTCGTCGAGAATAAGGCCGGAGCCGTCGAGCGAATCGAGAAGACCGTCGGGGTGGCGTTCAACGTAGGGCGCCCCCGTGAGAGTGACGGGAGCCGCGCCGCTGAGGACCTGGAAACGCGACTCGATCTCACCATCCCATCCGTCGATGACGAACTGATCGACGTCGCTTGGATTAAGACCGTGTTCCGCCAACGCGGTGACAATTGCGTCGAGATTGTCGATGGTTTGGTATCGGCGATTGTTGTCTTGCTTCTCCTGCTCAATGCAGAAGACTAGCCGTCCGTCCTCGATAAGGGCGATCGCCCCGTCATGGGTCAGCTTTATACCACAGATGCGCATAGTGTCTCCATGTCTAAGCTCGAAACTTCAATTGATTAGGAAGAGGAAACCGGATTGCGGAAACGGACGAGCAAGCAGTCTTCGTTGTCCGAGTCCCCCTGTAACTCAAGACGCTCTACCTCGACCAACATTTCGGTGAGAATGGCAATGACCGTCTCAGCGCCGGTAACATGACCCCAGCGCTGGCAGTTCGCATCGCGAGCCGAGCCGAAGACCAGATGCCCGCCCGGCGCAAGCATGCGAAGCAGGTTCCCAACTGCCATTCGCATCTCGGCAATGTCTCCGAGGTAATAAAGAACTTCTGCAACCACGATCAGATCGAAAAGCTCTTCAGAGGAAAACTGTTGTACGTCTGAGACAACCCAGCTGATATGTGCCGGCTTGTTCATGCGCCGGCGTGTTCGATCAATCGCTTCTGGCACGACATCGATAACGGTGAGGCGCTGGCAATGGGGCGCCAGTTTTTCCGTGAAGGCGCCGGCCGCACACCCGACTTCGAGTGCATTTGCGATGGGCCCCTGGGCAAGCGACAGCAGGAGCATTTGCGCGTGACGCTTGCGTTCGAACGGATTTCCGTCGAGGCGCCACGGATCATCTGCAGCCAGTTCGCGATTTAAAAGTTGATAATTGTCGTGCGTTTTCAAGCCGTCTACCTTGATAGAGCGATCATTACTGGTCGGTGCAAATGCCGTCATATGCCATCGATCTGGTAGCATCTCTCGCAAGATTGTGCCGGCGAAGCGGAGCTTCATTTTCTTGCGATTCTCTCGGGCTTGATGCAGCAACCGGGTCTTGGATGGCGTCCAGCTTTCCACCCTTGCCTGTTGCCTTGGCAGCAGAGCCGCGCGACAGCCAATCGCTATTGCTCAACGTACAGAGCGCGTAGGCCTTCAAGGGCAGCAGGAAAAAGATGTTGATGAAGGTATGCAGGGAGAAGCCGATAAATCGAAATTGGCGAGCACGAACCGCTGCGACGCTGCAGCGGATCATGGTCATCGATGCGATCATCAGGCATGTCCACCAGGGCACGGTCCCGGTGAGCGCGAACTGCGCTAGTCCGGTTAGCACCGATAGGGCGAGCAAGAGCGGTCCGAGGTTCTGACCAATGACGTCCAACGTGAGAAAACGGTCAAGACCAGGCAGAAGGTTCATTGCAAGCAACGTGTCACGGAAAGTGCTGCGTGCCCAGCGAAGTTGTTGACGCAGATAAGGGCGCAGCTTGTTTGGAACAACAGTTGCCGCGATGGCGGTTGGAACATATTCGGTTCGAAATCCGGCCTTCAACATGAGAATCGTAAGATGACGATCTTCGCCGAAATCGCTTCGCTTTCCCCGGAACATTTGCGTTTCGTACTGGTCGAGTAGCATGGTAAGCGCAGTCCGGCGGTACATGGCGCATGGGCCACAGCAGCACATGACAGCACCGAAACGAGCCTGTGCCGCGCGCTCCTCATTACAGGCCAGCCAGTATTCCATGTCGATCAAACGGGTCAACCAGGTCTCGTGGCGGTTGCTGGCGGCAAGCTGGCCCATAGCCGCGCCAATTGCCGGATCTTGCATCTTGAGTGCAAGTTTCACGACGACGTCTGGGGCGAGAATGGTGTCGGAGTCGACGTTGAGGACCAAATCCCCAGAGGAACGGCGTATCGCTGCTATCTGCGCCTTGCGCTTTCCAACATTCTCCCTGAGCAGAATGAATGTGAATCTTGGATCGCGTGCAAACGCCGTGTGGACGGGCGTGATGGCGTCGCGATTGCTGGAACCGTCATCAACCACATAGACATTCAAATCCCCAGCGTATTCTTGCTGCGCGATGGACTCCAGGCAGTCCCAGAGTGTGCCCGGATCCTCATTGAAGGAGGGTATGATGACATCGACGCTCGGCCATTGCGCCGAAGCAATGGGCTCTGCAGAGGTCGATGGCTCCTCGATTGGCCGAGCATAAACGACCTGCATGCTTTTATAAGCCGTCGAGAGCATCGCATAAAGCGAGATAGCGGCAGTGCTGGTTGCGTCGAGCAGATTCATGAATATCGCTTTCAGTGATGTTGAGGAAGCGAGCGGATTAAAAATCCGCGGTCGCGCACGACTGGGATGATGCGAGAGAGTGCCATGATGGTATGACGGCGCAGACTGCTATCTACGCTCGGCTTCGCCTCGCTTGGAGGGCATCCGTCGTGCAACAGAACGATTGCCCCGGGACGGATAGAGGCGAGCACTGCATCGACAATGGCATCGACGCCAGGACGAGACCAGTCTCGCGGGTCCACAGACCAATGGACGGCCGCCAGCCCTGCGCTCGCCGACACGGAAAGAACGTCTTGGGTCCAGCTCCCGTAGGGAGCGCGCATATATTGCACCGACGCCTGCGGGCATGCAGTCTTGATAGCCCTGCTCGCCTCAGATATCTCATGTTCTATTTCGCCGGGACCGCAATTGGACAGGTCCGGATGGGTCATCGTGTGATTGGCGACCTTGTGCCCTTCGGCGATCATTCGTTGGATGAGTTTCGGCCGCTCGGCTGCGTAAGTTCCGATAACGAAGAAGGTTGCGGGCGCCTGATGTTGCGCCAGCACGTCTAGAATCTCAGGCGTACAGAAGGGATGAGGTCCGTCGTCAAATGTCAGATAGATGCTCGGCCGGTCGGTGGCGTCATCGCACGCATTGGGCATTTCGTATAAGCAATCGAGTTGCGTCATAGCTCTGGCCCGTTCCGATCGATTACCGTGCCGGCAGGCCAATCGGAGATGGATCTTCCAATCGGCAGGACGATGACAAGCGCGTCGTCAATGCGTGTGGGCGGCTTGTCGAGGCGCGCCTCCGGTAGAGTGGACGACACACGAATCCCCGATAAGATCGTTACCGGACCGTAACGGCCGAACCTTTCGATATGCTTTTGCAATGCGGGCCGAACGGTGCCGAAAGCAAATGGAACGGCGAGTTCGCGCAATACAGGAAGCATGGCGTGAACTGAATGCCCGATCCCCAATCCCTCGAGATCCGGACGTACGCCATATAGTCCGAGCTCACCCACCAACTGATCAATTGCGCCAATTTTAATAAATCGGCGCAGCAAGCCCAGATGAGCCGCGACACCATTAGCATCATAGGCGATGAGACGAAGTTCGGGCCTTGCTCCCGCCCAGCTTCGACTGCCCTCGAATGGTTTTGCATTAAAGGGCCCGGTTGGCCCATAGGTCATCCGAAAGAAGTCGGCGAGCTCGATATGCTCGGCGAGTTCCAACTCGTTTTCCCAGCACAGTCTCCACCGCACCTTTGAGCGCATGCAAAGACCTCCTTTTTCCTGCTGTAGTTCTGAGGGAAACATCGTGTGATTGCAGCAACTGCTCGTCTACCCACGTCATACGCCCCAGGCGGTCGCAACGGCATACAATCGTTATAGTAGAACCTTTCTATTTCGCTCGCGTCTGAGATGATCAACTCTCTGAATACTTCCGACCGTCGTCGGTCGTTCGTAAGCTTACGCCGATGTACTCGTCTGCTAATCGACATACTTGTCAGGTTATCGACATTTTCCTCATGCACCATCATGCCGAATCGGTAAAATTGATTGTTTGGATGGCAACCATCCACATCTTGAATGAAGGAAAAGATGCGCTTCAAAGGACTGGACTTAAATCTTCTCGTCGCGCTCGACGCATTGATGACCGAGCGTAACCTGACGGCCGCGGCACGCAGCATCAATCTCAGCCAGCCTGCGATGAGCGCTGCTGTGGGCCGATTGCGTGTCTATTTCGAGGATGAACTGTTTACGATGAATGGTCGCGAACTTGTCCTGACGCCGCGTGCGAAGGGCCTTGTTTCGGCCGTACGTGAAGCCTTACTCCATATCCAGCTTTCGATCATTTCCTGGGAGCCGTTTGATCCCTTTCAGTCGGATCGCCGTTTCAGGATCATTCTTTCCGATTTCCTCACACTCGTGTTTATGGAAAAGGTCGTGAAGCGTGCTGCGCGGGAAGCCCCAGGCGTGAGCTTCGAATTCCTGCCCCTCGCCGATGATTACGACGAGCTTTTGCGCCGTGGCGAAGTCGATTTTATCATTCTCCCGGACGTGTTCATGCCAACTGGACATCCTCGAGCGAAACTGTTTGAGGAAAGGCTCGTATGCGTGGGCTGTGGCAGGAACCAAGAGCTATCACAGCCGCTTACATTCGACAGATACATGTCCATGGGGCACGTCGCGGCCAAATTCGGGAATTCACGAAGACCATCAATCGAAGAATGGTATTTGCTCGAACACGGTTTTAAGAGACGTATCGAGGTCGTCGTGCAGGGCTTCAGCATGATCCTGCCCGTTCTGTCCAATACCAATCGCATAGCGACCGTGCCGTTGCGACTGGCGCAACATTTCGCAGAAGTTTTGCCCCTTCGGATCATGGACCTTCCACTGCCGCTTCCCCCATTCACAGAGGCCGTTCAATGGCCTGCGCTTCAAAACAGTGATCCGGCGAGCCTATGGATGCGCGGGATTTTATTACAGGAAGCATCGCGCCTTGCCCTCCCGTCGGCAGAGCATTGAGTGGATGCCAGCAATGTTGCTGGAGCCCATCTCATGCGGATACTCGCAAGATCGGCTTAGAGTTTATAGGGAAGAGAGGCCATCGAAGCACCTGGCTTTCAACGGATCTGGCAAGTCGGCGAACGGTGCAAGGCAGATTGGCAGGAATGTCTTTGATGCCGTCGATAGAACGCCAGTTTAAAATAACAATGTGTGTGAACTTGTACCGCCAGCAGGTAAACATTCTGGTCAGCGGTAATGTGCTTGGTGGTGCAAAAGGGGTGGAATACACGCATATCGAAAAGTACCGGTACGGATCATGTCCCAGGACGTGGTGTAGCTTAGACGACCACGGCTCATCCCAGAGGGTCGGATGAGTATCAGCTTGCTGCTGGCAGGCTGATGAGCGGATCATCGCTCATTGTGGCGATTGTCTCAAGTGTCATGTAGCGGGATCGCTGGACGGCCCATTCATCGTTCTGTTCGAGCAGCAGCGCACCGACCAGGCGCACGATGGCGTCGTCGTTGGGGAAAATGCCGACGACCTCTGTGCGCCGCTTGATCTCACCGTTCAATCGCTCAATGGGGTTGGTCGAGTGAAGTTTGGCCCAATGCTGCTTGGGAAAGGTCATGTAGGCGAGCACGTCTTGCTCGGCACTGTCCATGAGACTGGCGAGCTTCGGTACCTTTGGCCTGATCTGGTCGGCGACGTTGCGCCACTGAGTGCTTGCGGCCTCCGGCGTGTCCTGAGCGAAGGCCGTTGCAATGAACGCGGAGACAACCCGGCGTCCGCTCTTTCCAGCATGGGCCAAGGCATTGCGCATAAAGTGCACCCTGCAGCGCTGCCAGGTGGCGGAAAGCACTTTCGATACTGCGGCCTTGATGCCCTCATGGGCATCGGAGACGACGAGCTTGACGCCGCGCAGCCCCCGCCTGATCAGCTTTCGAAGAAACTCGGTCCAGATCGCCTCGGCCTCGGACGTGCCGATCTCCATGCCGAGCACTTCGCGTCGGCCATCGGTGTTGACGCCGACGGCGATGATTACGGCGACGGAGACAATACGACCACCGCGCCGAACCTTGAGGTAGGTCGCATCGATCCACAGGTAGGGCCATTCTCCTTCGATGGGCCTGTCGAGGAAGGCCTTCACCTTCTCATCGATCTCCTCGCAGAGCCGGGACACCTGACTTTTGGAGATGCCCGACATGCCCATGGCCTTGACGAGGTCATCAACAGAGCGGGTCGAAACACCCTGGATATAAGCCTCCTGGATGACCGCCGTCAGAGCCTTCTCGGCCATGCGGCGCGGCTCCAGGAAGCTCGGGAAGTAGCTGCCGGTGCGAAGCTTGGGAATGCGCAGCTCGACGGTGCCCGCCCGTGTCTCCCAATCCCGGTCGCGATAGCCGTTACGCTGGGCCAGCCGGAAGCCATTCTTCTCGCCATAGGCCGCGCCGGTCTTCGTGCCGACCTCCAGCCCCATCAGCTTCTCGGCAGCAAAGCCGATCATCTCCCGCAGCAAATCGGCATCAGCGCTCTTCTCAACGAGTGAGCGCAGGTTCATCATGTCGTCGGTCATCGGTGGTGTCCCTCAGGTTGGCTCTAAGCAACCCGACCCTACCGGAAATCACCGATGGCTATGAAATCCAGCTACACCACTCCATGGGACACGATCCCGGTACGGCTTAGCCACACTTCTGGTGCGGCATTCCACACTCCGTTACCAGCCATGCGAAAACCGCCAATTGATAGACCGACGTCGTCGAAAACTATGCCGATGCCCGTTGGATGCTTCACCACACTGGAGAGGCATTGCGATCATTTCTGTCTCAGCTGAGCAGCAATCATGTCGCGACTGGCGTTATGGATCAGCAGCGTTTCGTAAAAAACCGTCAGAATGTTTTCCGCCAATTCCGTATCCAAGTGTTGCATACGAAGGACAGTCACCTTTCGCTCCTGCCGTGAAACCTGTTCTTCACTTTCGGCAATATGGCGATTTGCGATATCAAGGTCGGCTTGAGTGAATATCATTTTGGTTTCTCCCTGAGATCGGCATCCCTGGGAAGTGGCACTCGCACTGAAGCGCTTCCCTGTGTTCCGTCGGAACCCAGTTCATCGCGGTTCGGAAGAAACGAAGATGACGCTACACTGGTGGACGCTACCAGTGACGCTCGAAACGCGTCGGGTCGGTCAATATCTTACCATAGGTAGTGCGGACAAAGCAGCAGAATACATGTTCGAGGAGTGGCCGGGAAATGTCACGATGGATTTACTTCAATTAGCGCAACGCATTTCGGTCATTTGCTGCCGTCAATTTGCTTACCAATTGCGATTTCGACACCATTGCGGCATTCAGGATCGCCTACTGTCTGGCCATCATTTTGGCCGCAGGTCTCGCCTATGCGACCTAACAAGCTGAAAACATCTCGCAGAGTCTCTTCGTCCAAGGTCCGCAACTTTTCGATTGAGGCCAATAGCAGAACCGCTTTTGCTTCAGTCCCACCCCAGAGATGGGGTGCTGCTGGCGCGATAATTTCCTCCGGAGTGGCGTCCAGAACCTCACAGAGATGAATTAGCCGGCATACCGTCAGGCGGGAGATCTTATTTTCGTAGCGGCCGTAAACCTGTTCGCTCAGCCCAAGCAGGGGCGCAAGTTTCGATCGAGGCAGTTTTCGTCTGTCGCGGGCGCCGCGAAGACTGGTGCAGATCTGTTCTTCCAGTTCGGCGCTAAGCACAATTCGCCCATCAAAAGGCTTCCGATAGACAGGTTTGTCTATGCGTGGGTCAACGACCTGCTGTAAACCGAGTTCTTTAATCCATTGCTTCAAAGATGGACCTGCCATTGCTGAGACTGAGGGTTAACGCGCAAGATCTCTTTTATACGGAAAAACGTTAAGGTTAAAACCTGTAACGTTGCATTTTTGATCATTTTTGGCGCATCTTTCTATCAAGCGAATTCGTCAAACGTGCACTAATTTCGCATATTATTATTGTTTTTCAATACATAATTGAAATCGGCACTGGTTTCTCTTGGTGCAAGAAAAAACACAATCGCACCAAATTGGCTATCGCCAGGTTACGCACCGCACTGGCATGGCGTTCCCGACCGATCCGATATCGTGAGAAACGCATCAATGCGATGTCTAGAATCTGTAGGGTGGTTTTCCTGTGGTTTTTGTTCACTGCGACCCCGAAGCGGCTCTCTGTCGCTTAGGTCTGATGATCGACATGCGGGAACGCGAGATAGGCCATCAGCCTCAGAGGGGATCGCCGAAACCCGTTCATAGATCGGCTCCTCCAGATCGTGTTTTTTTGAGGTCACAAGTCGGGACGGGCGATCGGGTTATCCAGCGCTCTCCACGCGTTACGCTTACTGAAAATTGCATACTCAGCTCAAAAAATGAGTCGACTGACATAATGCTTTCCATTTTTTTGCCGAAAAAACGCAAAATATATTTGGCTCACCTTCAAGCGTTCTCACTAAAGGTATCCTATGAAATACCAGCTCGATTCAACTGATTTCAGTACAAATCTTTAGAATTTCAGCCGACCCGGAAAGCTGTCCAGATTGCGAAACACGTGCCAAATCGGCGCGTACGGCAATTTACAACGCCCTATGAGAACAGCATATTGCGTCGCGCCGCCGCTATCTATGGTTGGTATCACAGCTCTCCCTTCTCCCTCATCTCTGTGGGCACGAGATCGCTTCAAATAGGAGGCTAAAGCAAATGAAAAATATCGTGTACGTGTTAGAGTCGGATACCGCCCGTTTTGGGGCGGTTGAGCTTCAGGATGGAAGCATTGCTCCGATCTATGACTTGATTGGTAGCAGGCTAATCGAGATGATCCGCTTTGACGATATGCACTCGCTGTTCGTAGATGAAGAAGCGTTGCGTGATGGGCTAACCGCCTTTACAATCTTTGATGGCTGTCCAAAGCCTCTGGCGGGGAAAATTGTCCTTGTGGGAGGCGACTGCGGACAACCTTATCGTGCCCCATTGATCACGATTGCGGATGCGGCGGCACGCTTCCGATGTTGCCGGCCGGTGCTCGATCCAGTCTTTGCCACGGCCGGCGATATGACGCCAAAGGGTCTTATAGTTGCCGGGGCACTGGCAAGCTTGCAAGTCCGCATTGATCGTCGCTCTCCCGTGCTCGAAGAGAGCGAAAATCGCGGTTTGATACAATAAATCCGACCGCCACGCTCGCGAAAGATCGCGCGGGCATGGCGGCAAAAGCTTAGGTATTCGGTTTCAACTCACTCACTCATTTGCCAGGCGGCAACCCCTTAATGAATTTGCTGCGGTGGCGCTGCCGCTAAATAGGCTGGCAGATCTCAGGGAACTCCGGAAAACGCGCGCACCGTTTGCAGGTCTGAGATGGCGATCCAACGCACCTCGGGTAATCATTGCTCCAGGAGATCAGATCTCAAAACCCAAAATGAGGGGATGGAGTTTACGTCGACCACGCACGGCACAATCCTCCCGCCTCTTGTGATAGCCCCCGGGTCGATGATGACCAGCTGGGAAAGCGGGCTGTCGCTATTCATCCAGCCATCCACGTTTCGCACGCTGATCCTCAACGTCAAGTACGGGAGGAGCATTGCGTTTTCGGTCAAGCGTCATTGGCTCCATGTCCGAGCATCGGCCAATTTGAGAATTTTGTCCGTAAGGCGAACCAAATTTGATCGGTCGAAACGGTATCGAAATGGCATTTAGACTTTCAAAACAATTAATAAAATCAATGCGTTAGTTTAGTCACTATCCCGCTGCGACCTCAAGTAGCAGCTCAAACTCGTACATATCTTGCGCCAAATTGATTTGTTGGGATATGCTTTTCGCGTATCGACCGCAAACATCCCGACGCGTGCGTCGGGTCTGAAATGGAGAGAAAAAACCGGCCAGAAAAAGAAAAACCGCTCCCGAAGCAATCCGGAAGCGGGTCTGTAAGAGAATAAATTAGCCAAAACCTTTGTCGCAGACCCTTCCTTCCTTGTCAACAAAAAACATCACTTTGGTGAACGGCGGAGCTTTGCCTGGTCCCGAACGGAGACGAGGACATGGAAGATATGACCACCTGCCAACGGCCGGTCGGCCGTAAGATAACGCCCCAAAGGGCTGAATTCCGGCGCTGGGCAAAATCGGCAGAAATCGGAATGGTGACGCGTGCCCAATTGGCTGTGCTTGCTCAAAATCTGACCTGCACAGGCCTGATAAATGGAACGGAAAGCCATCTGTTGCTAATATTGATCAACACCGCCCCCGCCGATACTTTCGATACGTCGGGGCGGCCAATCGTGTTCAAATCGAACCGACAATTGGCATTTGAGGTCGGGCGTTCGGCCGGCCGGGTCAGTCGAATGCTTTCCAAGCTTTTCGATCTGGGTTTGATCACGATGCAGGACAGTGGAAACTATAAGCGATATCCCGTCAGAAACAGCGATGGCGTCATAACGGATGGATGCGGGGTCGATCTTCGAATATTGGTCCTGCGATATGGCGAGCTTACTCGCCTCGTAAAAGACATCCGAGCGGAGAAGAGGGCGACCGAAGCTGCCTTGCGACGGTACCGAGGCGCCTTGCGCAATATCCGTTGTGCCCTCGCTGCTGTCGCTGATGTAAGTGCAACAATGCGCCAACGCATTGCCGACCGGGTCGAGCGCATCAGCAATTATATCGGAATTGCTGCCAAAGCATCCAACCGGATGCTGCGTCGTGCGACTGTCCTTCTTGAATGGTCTATGGACCGACTGATGCGGCTTGACCCGCGACCTCAAGACCAACTCGGCGCAGGGAAAACGACATGCGTGCCTGTCGAAAACGACATGCAGAAACAGACTACACCTCCTTATCAATCAAAACGTAGTAGTAATGTTCGAGAGGGTTCGGCTCATGTCGGACAATACAGTTTTCCAAAAGCCAGCGCCGCCAGCAGCTCGGCTTTTGAAGAAACCGCGACCCTTTGGCGAGGCTCAGTCAGCGAGCGAGAACCTCAGCGGCAGGCTCTAATCGCGCTTAAGGATGTCTTGCGGGCGGCCCCGGCCCTCGCGGAGCTTGGATGCACTCCCAAGAGCTTCCAGGAGTTTGTTCGGCTGACTCCGATGCTGTGCCGCTTCGTCGGGATCTCAGAGGATGCCCGCCGTGGCGCCGTGGAGGCAATGGGCGAACAGCAAGCAGCGGTGGCGGTGGCAGTTATTCTGGAAAAAGCAAATCGGCAGGAGGTCAGTTCGCCCGGCGGATATCTGCGCGCAATGGCCGAGCGCGCAGCCGCGGGCAGATTGTATCTTACCCGCTCGGTCTTCGGTCTGGCGGCTCGCCGCGACCTTGAGCAAAGCACTCGAATGGCCGGGCAAACTTAACTGGTGGGTCACGCTCTTAAGCGGTGCAGCGTTCTAGTCGACACTGTTCATGCGCCACGATCAAAGTGAGCGACGATGTCGGCGCATGCGGTGACCGACCGGAAAACGAGTGAGTGTGAGGTCCAGGATTCTATAGTTGTGGCGCTGGTTCCTTTAAAAAGATGATCATGAAAACCACTTTGCGGCGAGATCGCGGTGAAGACCGACGCTTTCCGTTGCCGGAGTGCCTACCAGACAGCCAAGCTTACCTGCGATTGATGTCTCATTAGCTCCCGTTATCTTGAGGCACCATACGCTTCAGCAGCCGAACGAGATCGCGCTTTGCCTCGCTCGGAAGGGTTCTGATAATTCGGTCCAGAGTGAGACGATCCTCGGCTTCCTCAGGCGTGCGCCCCCAAAGATGGGGCGCCGCTTCAAAGAGCATATCTATGGGCATAAAGCCGAGAATTTCACAGAGATGGATCATTCGGGTGACCGTCATCCTTGAAAACGCCCGCTCGTAACGTCCGTACACGGGTGTCGACAGACCGAGCATTGGCGCAAGATCCGCGCGAGCGAGGCCCTCGGCCTCGCGCGTTTTTTTTAAAAATGCGCTGATCAGTTCTTCCATATCTCCTAGCGTCGCAACTTTCCCGTCAAAACCGGGCTTGCGGTAGATCGGCTTGTCGACTTCCGGATCGGTGGTATCTACGAGGCCTCTCGCACTTTTGTAACTTTCTAGATCTTGCGTCACCGCCTGTCCCTACTTTTCAACAATCGCCGGTCAGCGTGGATCGCCGTGGACGGACTTGAACTGCTTGCCTTTGCCCCTTTGAGGTCGTCTTCTGTCCGTTCCGAGGGGAACATTGTCAGGTTATAACAACTTTAGAGAGCTTAGCCAATTTGCTTCAGTAATCCGATGCACGATGAAGTCAAATCACGGCTGCGAGATCGGCGATCTAATTTAATCAGCGACAAACGATTGCTCGCTGGGACCATTTTCAAACCACCACGATCCCCTTGAAATTCAGCGAGAATTCGCGAATACATCCTTCAAGCTCCTTTATGAAGTCAGCGGCAATCGTCATTGGTTCCGATGTGAACGGCCGAGCCAAGGGTCGGCGCATCTTCGTGTCCGCTTATATCCCATTTGGTTAGCAGGAAAAGTAGGACCGTACCCTGGTGATGATTTTCCCAGAGAGCCTTATCGGCTATCCCTCTCCGGTTGTTGCGTAAAACCAAGCGATTTGTGATGGCCGGCTTGCTCGCGCGAAGCGGACGGGATAGTGCCTGTCTTTAAATGACGGAACCGGTCGTCGAGCGCATCGTAAAGCTCGCAGAGCGTCAAAGCGAAAGGCTTACTGCGGCTTTCTGGGGGCTGGGCGGCAATCAGGGAAGCGCTCGTCTTCTCTGGTAGGTCTCGGCCATGCGGTGCCCGATTGACGCGTCAAGAATGCCCGGATTGAATCGGGGCTCGGCCTTGAACCCGACTGAATCGCGCGCCGGATCGGCATCCCCGCGCCACTGGCTTGACGATGCCGAGACGCTCAGCGGACGTGCGGCGAAGGCCGCTGAGGCTGCCGTTGAGGGCTGCGGCATCGTTCGTAACGACACCGCGCTGACCCTGCTCGCACACCGCATCGGCCTTCGAAATAGCAGGTGCGATCGATCTTGCCGGGACATGTTCCGGCTTCCGCTACGCTCGCGGACGGCGCTGTTCGCAGGCAGGGACGACAGGCCATGGTGGCGGCCAATAATCTCAGCCACCGGATCAATCCAGCCGAAGGGCGACCTCTTTTCTTTTCCAGACGCCGCCGGCGCCGGCGTCTTGAGGCCATTAGGCAATACGGAGAAGCCATTCTCGGTTTGGATCTCGCGGTGGACGACAGCCGCTACGATCTGATCTCCTTCCTGTTGGGGGCAGCACCTGGCCCCTCGCTCCAGGCATGGTGGCGGAGGGTTTCCTGATGATGATGCGGGACGGTCGTGCCGTTCAGGCCAATGCCCGAATGTCCGATGTCGTTACCAACGGGATCGGCATCGATCCACAAAACTCCTGCTGACAGGCTCTGAAGCGCGCCTGACGGAAGGTGACCGTCGTTTACGGGCCACGCCATCAGTTCCAGACAAGGACCTGAAACAAGTTGACGTGGGCCCGCAAGACAATGTCCCAGATGAAATGACACGCGGGCGCAAATCGCGATTTTCCGCCCGAAGGCCGCAACGTCCTGCATTGCACAGGTCGCGCCGAGCTAAGATAGTCCGGCAACATGGCCACAGAGCGAACGAAGTGCATCAGGCTTCCGAATGTCGACCATTCGCGCATGTCGCAGGCTGATTATGCTTTGTTCCTTCAACTCGCTCATGGCACGCGATACCGTCTCGATCGTCAAGGCGAGATAGTCCGCAATGTCCTGCCGCGACATGGCCAATCTAAACTGCCGAGTGCCTCCCAGGCGCTCGCAGAGATCCAACAAAAATGTGGCCACCCGTTCAATCGCAGACTGCCGTCCGATAAGCAGAAGGTGTTCCTGAGCACGTTCCATAGCTTCAAGAGCAAGTGCAAGGAGTTCCGGCAAATGCCGCTGCTGAGCAAGGCCCTGTTCAAACGCCACTATTCTTGTCAGGGCGAGCGCTTCGGCAAAGTAACGATGCTGAGAGCCAGCTTCGAAGCCGAACATTTCCCCCGCGACATGGAAGGAGACGACCTGCCTCCCCCCGTTGGAAAGGATGCGACATACCCGAACAGCTCCGGTAGAAACCCGATAGCACTTATCGGCGCTCCCGCCCTGGGCGTATATCTCTTGGCCGCGCTCATATGTGACGGCGATGTGCGCTCCCCCAATTTGCGGCCCCACAATTTTCGTCGGCGAGGTCCAAGGCTGTGCTGCGGGCATGAATTTCGACTGCATCTGGTATTCCCCATGTTCCGGGGCAAGATTGCCGGTTCTTATGGGAGCGATAAATTCGGTTTTATCACTAAGGGTAAACACTTAACCGGCATCTCGTGCGAATTGCCGGCGATTTATTCCGATCCCTTTCGAAGGGTGTTCATCACTAGAGGCAGCAGCTTGTCGTCGTCATAAGAAATCGTGGCGCCGCCCGGTCAGAAAATAATGCGGGCGAGTCTTTGTGTCAATCGGCGTTGTAACGGGACCCCTTATCGGCTCCCAAAAGGGACCCCTGCCTCTGGTTGCATAGGGTCAGCGCGCGTAGGCCCGGAGCATTCCATTTAGCGCAGGGGCCTGCGGGCGCGGATTGTTTGTCTTTTCGGCTTTAGCTTTGAGAGCGGTTTTTGAAGCGCCAGGATTCATTTCCGGTCTCAACGATCTCGCAATGATGAGTGAGTCTGTCGAGCAGAGCGGCGGTCATCTTGGCGTCGSCGAACACGGCCGGCCACTCGCCGAACGCCAGGTTCGTCGTGACGATGATTGAGGTCCGCTCGTAGAGCCTGCTGATCAGATGGAAGAGGAGCTGCCCGCCGGCCTGGGCGAATGGGAGGTAGCCGAGCTCGTCCATGATGACGAAGTCGAGCCTGGTGATGAAGTCGGCCAGCCGCCCTTGCTTTCCGCCACGTGCCTCTGTCTCAAGCCGATTGACAAGGTCAACGACATTGAAGAAGCGCCCGCGTGCTCCGTTGCGGATCAGAGCACGAGCAAGCGCGATGGACAGGTGGGACTTTCCTGTGCCGGTCCCGCCGACCAGAACGATGTTGTGCTGCTCGGCAAGGAAGGCTCCGGTCGCGAGCTGGCGCACCAGCCCTTCATTGACCGGTGTGTCGGTAAAGTCGAAGTCGTCGATGTCTTTGGCCAGCGGCAGCTTGGCAACAGCGATCTGGTATTTGATGGAGCGAGACTGCTTCTCGGCGATCTCTGACTGCAGTAGGTCGCCCACGATGCGCGGCGGTTCGTGCTGGCGCTTTATGCCGGAGGCCATGATCTCGTCATAGGCGCTGCGCATGCCGAACAGCTTCAGCGTGCCCATCATGTCGAGGATTTGGGGTCGTTCCATATCAGCTTGCCCTCCTGAGGCTGTCGTAACGGGCGCAATCGGCCAGAGGCTCATGAGTCAGGCGAAGCGCATCGGGAATGGAAAGGATGGCAGCCGGCTGCGGGTCACGCTTGCGGGCCAGAATGTTGATGATGACGGCGGCCGAGAACACGCCCTGATCGAGCGCCTCCTGGCAGGCCGCCTCGACGGCAGGGAGCCCGTCCAGACCGACACATTCGAGGATCGACACCATCTGCCGGTCGCCGTCATGCATGCCCTTCAGCCGGCGTCGCACTTTCTCCATGGCGGCAGGCAAAACCCAATCGTGGAACGGCGCACCATTGCGCAATGCTCCCGGCTTTCGAGTCAGGACCGGCACATAATGCCATGGATTATAGACCGTCTCGCCGCGGCCGTAGCTGCGGTCGTGCCGGCCTATCTCGACGCCGTCCTGACGGATGATGATGCGGTCGGCATAGGCATGTATCTCGGCCGGGCGACCGACCGAGGTCGACAGCACAGAATATTTGTTGTTATCGAAGCGCACGAGGCAGGTCTTGCCGATCGAGGCCTGCACAGCATGGAAGCCATCGAACGGACCGGGATAACTGACTAGATGCGGCTTCTCCGTTTCGAACACCTCCCAGATCGTGCGCTCTGTCTGGTCGACATGCTTATGGGCGCGGGCGTAGCTGATGCATTTGTCCAGCAGCCAGCCATTCAGCTCGTCGTAGGATTTGAAGCGCAGTCGGGGGGTGAAGAAGCGTTCCCGCACCAGATTGACCTGGTTCTCGACCTGGCCTTTCTCCCATCCTGACGCCGGAGTGCAGGCCACCGGCTCGATCAGGTAGTGGCTGCACATCTGCAGGAAGCGGCGATTGTATTGCCGTTGCTTGCCGACGAAGACCGTTTCCACCGCGGTCTTCATATTATCATAAATGCCGCGCGTGCAGGCCCCGCCGAAGAACGCGAACGCCCGGTCATGGGCATCGAAGACCATCTCCTGCGTCTCGCGCGGATAGGCTCTCACATACATCATCCGGCTATGGCAGAGCCGGACATGCGCCACCTTCACCGTCGTCGTCACGCCATTCAGCACGACGATCTCGTGGCTCCAGTCAAACTGGTAAGCCTCGCCCGGCGCATAATAGAGCGGCACATAGGCTTCCGCCGTCACCGAGCCGCGCTCCTTCGCCCAGGTTCGGGCATAGCGCCGGACGGTGTCGTAACCGCCCTGGTAGCCGAGTTCGCGCAAATCCTCGAACAGCCGGATCAGCGTCAGCCGTTCCCGAGAGGATTTGGCCTCATTGGCAAACAGCATTCCATCGAGCTGATTGCGCCAAGGACCGAGCTTCGGCTGAGGTTGGCGGGCCCGCTCGTATTTGAACTCCGTCTCATCGCTGCGCAGAACCTTCCGCACCACCTTGCGCGATATACCAAGCTCCCGGCAGATCGCCTTAATCGACTTGCCCTGCACGCGGGAAAGTCGCCGTATCTTCAGAATTGTCTCCACAACAAGCATCCAAATAAAAAGCCTCCGATTAAACCGGAGGCTGTTGTAACCCCATCGCAAATGGGGGTCCCGTTTGGATGCCGATCACCCCAAATGCGGGGTCCTTATTCCATGCCTAATCACAGTCTTTCGGCAAAGACGTCTCGACGCGCAGGATGGGCCCGCTAAGTCCGCGAAAGCGCCTCCAAAGTTGCCTTCGATTATATAATCCCGTCATCGAGCAATGACGATCAATTTAGAGTTTTTGGGAAAACAGATGCCATGACGACCCTTCCCGTTCGCAAGGTTACGGCAGGACCCCGAATGCGGCGAGATCAACACTACGAAGCTAGAAGGGCCCCATCTCCACCGCAACAGCCATACGAACCAGATGCGGGATGCTTTTTGCTCTCATTTTCGACATGACGCGGGCGCGATGAACCTCCACCGTGCGGCGGCTAATATTCAGATCATGTGCAATCGACTTGTTCGGAAGGCCGACCACGACGGCAAGAAGCACTTGGCGCTCCCTCTCGCTCAAGGTTTCGATGCGCGCTTGAATGGCAAGGCTCTCGTCGACGTTAGCGCCATTAACATGTAAATGGTCCGACGCTCGTTCGATCGCCTCAATGATAACGGCGTCTTCGCAGGGTTTCTCTATGAAGTCGACCGCACCGGCTTTCATCGCCTCAACTGCCACCGGCACATCGCCATGTCCGCTGATCACGATTGACGGAATTGAGATCTTTTTCACGCTAAGCTGACGGATGAGATCTATACCTGACATCTCTGGCATTCTGAGATCCGTAACAAGAATTCCGTTGTGGATGCCCGGCGCAAAGGAAAGAAACAAGGCTCCCGATTGATGCACCTTGACGGCATAGCCGTTCATGGTCAGCATGAAGGCAAACGATTTGCGCGCCGGCTCTTCATCATCGACAATATGGATCGTATAGTCAGTCGGTTTCACACGTTTGTCCTTCCGTATAGGCGGGAAGCGTGAACTGGAAAGTAGCTCCGCCAGCCGCGTTTCTTGAGACCGTCATTTCACCTCCATGGGCCTCGACAATACGTTTCGAGATCGCAAGGCCGACACCCATTCCACTTGGCTTTGTCGTGACGAATGGCTCGAAGAGCTCCGCGGCAATTTCTTCCGGAATGCCTTTGCCGGTGTCTTCCACGATAACGGCGACTTCATCCTCCTGCGTGGGCATCGTGCGGATCGTAAGCTCACGATGCTCGACGTGGCGCATAGCTTCTATGGCGTTTCGCATCAAATTAATGATGACCTGTTCGACCTGAACACGATCGACCATCACCATCTCGGCGCCGGGCACGTATTCGAAGACAGTCCTGACGCCTTTTTCTCGGGAACCTACAAGCGCAAGGACGCCTGCTTCCTCCACCAGCGTGCGGATATTTTCGAGGCCCTTTTCCGTTTCACCTGTCGTGACGAACTCTCTGAGATGTTTGATAATTTTTGCCGCTCTAAGGGACTGACGTTCAATCTCCTGCAAAGCGTTTCTCATGACCGTTGGGACATTGTTGTCCATGTCGCTCAAGAGCTTCGTACACCCGAAAGCGTAATTTGCGATCGCCGACAGCGGTTCGTTCAGCTCATGCGCAAGGGCGGATGCCATTTCGCCCATTTCGCTCAGGCGGGCCAATCTTGCCAATTCCGCCTGGATCCGCTGCTGGTGAGCAGCAGCCTCTTCCCGCTCCGTAAGGTCTCTTAGGAAGCCGATGAAAAATAAGCCACCACCCGATTCCAGCTGGCTCGCGGTTAACTTGAGGGGAAACGTCGATCCGTTCTTCCTGCGTCCGACAACTGCTTGATCTGCGAGAACGCGCTTTTCGCCCCTTCCAAGTTGCCGTTGCATATGGCTGCCGTGGACGGCGCGAAAAGGATCAGGCATCAGCAGTCGCAGGTTCGCGCCAACGAGCTCTTGTTCTGCATACCCGAACTGCCGCAAGACGGCGGCGTTGAAGGACACAATTTTACCGTCGCGGGTCGTGATCACCATCGCATCGGGCACTTTGTCCAATATCGATGTCAGATGCGCAGTGGGGGCAATCTCACTCTCGATGATGGCATGTCTCGTCGCCTGCAACACCTCTCCCAGACAAGCAATCAGAAGCACCGCAACGCCAAAGGAAACCAGTTCAAAGACCGTCGCGTAAGCCGCATCGCTCAGCCGCTGAACAAGGACATCAGCGCCAAGCGACATGCCCGCCGCTAGAGAAATCGGCTTTCCGCCGCCGATGATTGCGACCACGAGAATAGCGGGAATGAACGGCAATAGGGTAAGATCGTCGCTGGTGAACTGCGACAGGGCCAATCTCAGTGCGAGGACGCCGAATGGAGCAGCGGCGGCGACACTATAGGCGACGATCGGTCTGCCCCGCCACCGGACAAGCATCCAAGCGAGCCCGCCAGCGCCTTGTGAATGCATTTTGTGATCCACCAGGGAAAAAGGTACTGTCATCATGCCGAGCATCTCGCTGGCAGATCAAAACTAAGCTGAACTCTTTTCATCGAGTATGCTGCGCCTCCTTTGCCTCGGCGCCGCGATTTTGAAAATAATTCAAAGAAATCCGTCGCGCTCTTTGTTGAAGATCAAAGAGCCATGCAAAGCGTGTGCCTAGAATGGCCGCATTCTAGCCAGTACTCCGTAGAAGGATTTCGCATGCAATCGGCACTTATTGAAAAATACGGCGATGAGCGCCTACCCCGCTACACTAGCTATCCGACATCGCCGTGTTTCTCCCCCAACGTTGACGATAGCACTTATGAGAATTGGCTTAGCGCTGTCTCGCTGGAGAAAGCGGCATCGCTTTACGTGCACATCCCGTTTTGTCCGTCGATATGCTGGTATTGCGGATGTCACACCACGAATGCGCGCAATAGCCGACCGATCGTCGACTACCTGCGAATGCTGCGCGAGGAAGTACGCCTCGTGTCCGCAAGGACCGGGGCGCCGGTTAGGATCGACCATCTGCATTTTGGTGGAGGAACGCCAACGACCATCGGGCCGAAGAAAATGTTTGAGCTTATTGAGCTTCTGCACAAGCAGTTCGAGTTCACCGGTTCGGCCCAAATCGCGTTGGAGATCGATCCGAGGACGCTAGATCAGGAGATGGCGACGGTTCTCGGGGAAGTAGGGGTGCACCGTGCTAGTATCGGGGTACAGACCTTTGATCCGACGGTCCAAAGGGCGATCAACCGCACCCAAAGTAAAGAACAGACAATGGAGGCGGTTTTTAAGCTGCGCCGGGCGCGCATCGCCAGCATCAATTTCGATCTTATGTATGGCCTGCCAAACCAGACGGTTCAATCCTGCATCGAAACGGCCAAGGCAGCGATCGAGATGCGGCCGGACCGTTTCGCAGTCTTCGGTTATGCGCATGTACCTTCCTTCAAGAAGCATCAACGGCTAATCGACGAAGCCGCTCTCGCCAATGCGCAAAGCCGTATTTCCCAGGCAAAGGCAATTTCGGAACACCTTGTTGCGGCAGGCTACCGCCGCATCGGGATCGATCATTTCGCCAGGCCGCACGACAGTTTAGCAACCGCGCAGACAGACGGGCAATTGCATCGCAACTTTCAGGGCTATACGACCGATGCTTGTGAGGCACTTATCGGCTTGGGTTCGTCAGCTATTGGCCGCATGCCAGGCGGCTATGTTCAAAACGAGGTACTTCCCAATCGTTACGGAAAGCGGATCGCATCCGGCCGCTTGGCCACAACGAAAGGCTGGCGCTTGTCGGCCGAAGATCGCCTGCGGGCAAGTATCATCGAACGCCTGATGTGCGACTTGCAGGTCGACGTCCCGGCGTTGGCCGTCACATACGGTTTTGACCCACACGCGCTTCTTAACGGCAACCCCAGGCTCTCGATGCTCGAGAGCGACGGAATAATCGAAAACGCGGGCGGCATCATTCGTTTGCGAGAAGACGGGCGCTTCCTGATCCGCGCCGTTGCAGCAGCTTTCGATGCCTATGTGAGGGAATCGGGGCGCCATTATAGCAAGACGGCCTGAGGTTTCTCTTTGCAACAATGCAACGGGAGCCCTTCGGCATGTTATACCGCCGGCAAACCATCTCGTCTTAAGCGACTTGCCGGCCGGCTGGATGAAGAGTTGTTAACAGCCATCTTGCGGGATACCACAGATGAACGCAGATGGAACTCAATACTAATTGGCCGCAGCTCTTCGAGCGAGAGCCATAACGTAGTCATCTGCGATGTCGGCCAAGGTCAAAGCGACCTCCGGCTCCTTCCAACCGGCAGCGACGGCCGTCAGCACGAATTCACGGAATGCCACGGAAAGCACCTCCTCGCCCTCGATGACGCGATATGGATTATTCGCGGCATGTTGAGGGGCGCTGATCTGTATTGTTGTGGGTAGATGAGGTTCCATGAGACGTCCCCTGAAGGTTGACTTGTTGTAGACCTGTGATCGTGTCCCATGGAGTGGTGTAGCTTGATTTCATAGCCATCGGTGATTTCCGGTAGGGTCGGGTTGCTTAGAGCCAACCTGAGGGACACCACCGATGACCGACGACATGATGAACCTGCGCTCACTCGTTGAGAAGAGCGCTGATGCCGATTTGCTGCGGGAGATGATCGGCTTTGCTGCCGAGAAGCTGATGGCGCTGGAGGTCGGCACGAAGACCGGCGCGGCCTATGGCGAGAAGAATGGCTTCCGGCTGGCCCAGCGTAACGGCTATCGCGACCGGGATTGGGAGACACGGGCGGGCACCGTCGAGCTGCGCATTCCCAAGCTTCGCACCGGCAGCTACTTCCCGAGCTTCCTGGAGCCGCGCCGCATGGCCGAGAAGGCTCTGACGGCGGTCATCCAGGAGGCTTATATCCAGGGTGTTTCGACCCGCTCTGTTGATGACCTCGTCAAGGCCATGGGCATGTCGGGCATCTCCAAAAGTCAGGTGTCCCGGCTCTGCGAGGAGATCGATGAGAAGGTGAAGGCCTTCCTCGACAGGCCCATCGAAGGAGAATGGCCCTACCTGTGGATCGATGCGACCTACCTCAAGGTTCGGCGCGGTGGTCGTATTGTCTCCGTCGCCGTAATCATCGCCGTCGGCGTCAACACCGATGGCCGACGCGAAGTGCTCGGCATGGAGATCGGCACGTCCGAGGCCGAGGCGATCTGGACCGAGTTTCTTCGAAAGCTGATCAGGCGGGGGCTGCGCGGCGTCAAGCTCGTCGTCTCCGATGCCCATGAGGGCATCAAGGCCGCAGTATCGAAAGTGCTTTCCGCCACCTGGCAGCGCTGCAGGGTGCACTTTATGCGCAATGCCTTGGCCCATGCTGGAAAGAGCGGACGCCGGGTTGTCTCCGCGTTCATTGCAACGGCCTTCGCTCAGGACACGCCGGAGGCCGCAAGCACTCAGTGGCGCAACGTCGCCGACCAGATCAGGCCAAAGGTACCGAAGCTCGCCAGTCTCATGGACAGTGCCGAGCAAGACGTGCTCGCCTACATGACCTTTCCCAAGCAGCATTGGGCCAAACTTCACTCGACCAACCCCATTGAGCGATTGAACGGTGAGATCAAGCGGCGCACAGAGGTCGTCGGCATTTTCCCCAACGACGACGCCATCGTGCGCCTGGTCGGTGCGCTGCTGCTCGAACAGAACGATGAATGGGCCGTCCAGCGATCCCGCTACATGACACTTGAGACAATCGCCACAATGAGCGATGATCCGCTCATCAGCCTGCCAGCAGCAAGCTGATACTCATCCGACCCTCTGGGATGAGCCGTGGTCGTCTAAGCTACACCACGTCCTGGGACATGATCTAGACCTGTCCTGCATTTCTCTCTTAACTGCACTGCGATTATGCTTATTTTCTAAAAGATTAACCGTGACGTGTCGTTAGCCACGCATCCCGAATTTTGCCGCAGCGTCCATTTTGTTTGCTGGTTCAAAATTTTTTCGTTTCAGGCATGGGTGCAGTGTCTCGGCGCTTCGGCTCCCAATGCGCGATGTTGTTTAGGGCACCTCTAGGCCTCTTTACTCCGATCCATCGCCTGGTTCAGCTTAGGATTCGCATGCAATAGAGTATCCCTCACCACTGCAGCACTATCCGCCCCGTTCTCGAAGACCGGCGACGCGTTCCACAGTCAGCCGACGATCACCACAAGCGCTATGCTGCCGATTCGCGCCTTCGATCCCCGATGCGATCAAGACTCTGCGGCGCGCGTGACCGCATGGGCTAGGACGGCTGGCGAGGGATAGCGGGCGGTGCCGAGCAGCAGGGTGACCCAATCTGGCTTCCATAGAGATCGAGCACGATCAGCCTCCTTGCATGGGTGTCAGTATCTCGATCCTGTCATAGTCGGCGAAAATATGTTCGTCGCGATCTTCGCGATGAACCAGTTCGCCGTTGGCGGCTGTTGCCAGCCAGTCGCCTTCATGGTCGAGTGCGGCCAAAAGCTGCGAAAGCGTCTTAGCGGCGATGGACTGCGTTTCGCCATTGATGATCAGGTGCATTGGAAACTCCTTTGCTTCGTCCGATCGGAAAAGACGAGATCGGCCGCTTCGGCCGCCATTGTGGGCGCCAGCAGAAAACCGTGGCGATAAAGGCCGTTCACGTGGATGACTCTGCCGTCCCGCATCACGCGCGGAAAATTGTCGGGAAAGGCCGGGCGGATGCCGGCGCCAGTTTCGACCACGGTGGCGTCCGCAAAGGCCGGATGCAGTGTATAGGCTGCGTTCAGCAGTTCCATCGTCGAGCGTGCGGTGATCGCCCCGTCGAATTCCGTCTCGATCATCGTCGCCCCGACCATAAACAGGCCTTCGCCGCGAGGGACGACATAGACGGGAAAGCGAGGATGCAGCAGGCGGATAGGCCTGGCGAGCATGACCTCCTCTGTATGCAGATAGAGCATTTCGCCGCGCACGCCGCGCAGATCGCGACTTTGCCCGATGCGGGCAGCACCGGTGCAATCAACGATATCTGGGAAATCGTCTTCGCTCACATCATCGCTAGTAAAGACGACGCCTGCTGCCGACAGCAGCTCTTTCAACGTCCGTAGCGCCTGACGGGGGTTCAGATGAGCTTCATGTTGGAAGAACAGACCCCTGCGAAAACGCTGTGCAAGGGCGGGATCCAGCTCGGCTATGCCATCTTCGTCCAACCATTCATACCCAGACGTACGGGCCGCAAAGCGGCCGAGTTCGCCCGAATCCCGCTGAGGTGCGGCGACCAGTGTCCCTTTATGAATGACTTGGCCGGGCAGGACGGCATCCCACCATTCCACGGCCATTTTCCCCAACGTCATTACTCTCTCGTCGGCGTTTACCCGCTCGCACCAGGGCGCCAGCATGCCGCCGGCGAGCCAGGATGCAGAGCGCCCGAATCCAAGATGCGGGTCGGAGACTGTTACGTGAGCGCCGCGCGCGCACAGTTGACGTGCTACTGTTAGGCCGGCAATTCCGGCGCCCTTAACGAGAACCCGCAATGTCATGCTCCCATAGGCATATAGAGATCGCCCCCTTACGGGCATTTGCGACTACGTAATCCAGCCCCTCCTTTTGCGCCTCGGCGTCGATGTCGTGCGATATTCGTACGAGCAGAATTCGGGCCGCACCTGGATACGAGGCTCAAGTGAACTCTTTGGGTGCTCGGCGGTGCTGTGACTTGCTTGCGAATTTGTCCATTTCTCAAGTTACTCCACTTCGAGTTGACCTTGATCTTCTCATAAAGTTGATGACCAAGTCGGCATGCACGTACCCAGCATCACTAACGCCAACGCCATCCAAACGCTGGTCGAGCCTTGGATGACGCAAGTCGCTAAACACCAAGCGATTTTATGAGGGCCTAGAAACGATAGGTTACGCCCGCGCCAAGCAGCCATGGATCGAGCCTGGCCTTGCCGCTGACGTTGGCCCCGCCGACGTTGGCGTCGAAATCAGGCCTTAGGAAGATCTTTTTGGCGTCGACGTTCACACCCCAGTGATCGTCGATCATATAGTCGAAGCCGGCCTGGAGCGCGACACCGAAGGAGTTCTTGACATCAAGGCTGCGAGCACTTTTTCCCGACTGGTTGTAAAACAGCGTATAGTTGAGGCCGGCGCCGACATATGGCCGAAAAGCGCCAAGGTCGGTGAAATGGTATTGTAGGGTGAGCGTTGGCGGCAGCAGCCAAGTCTTGCCGATCTCGCCGAGCGCTGAAATCGAGCCGCCGCCATGCACCTTAGCGTAGGTTGTGCCCAGGATGAGTTCAGCGGCGATATTCTCGGTGAAGAAATACGAGATGTCGAATTCCGGCACGACCGTGTCCGAAAAGGAAAGATCCGAACCCGGCAAGCCGTCGACGCGCCCAGAGTCAGTAGTGATCACACCAAGCGCGCGCAGCCGCATCTGCCATGGGTTTCTGTTGGCTGCCGCGGGAATGGGAGCCCTACTTGGTGGTGTCGTCAGATCGGCAGCGTGCGCGGTGCTCACGATACCCAATATTGCAGTAGCGATGATGACCCGTATGATGTCCTTGGAAGTCATTCTTGTCTCCTTCGATCTGAAATTCGTGAATCGAGGAGCAGTAACATCGGCTGGCACGTCAGGATTTGAGGCGGCTCAACTAAAGAAAATTGGACTGCCTGTCGCAGACAAACCCTGGCCTTGTGTGGCAATTTCGCAACGTTTCAGTCACTTGAATGACGTTTGGCATGAGACGTGTTGGATTATCCGGGCAGAAAGCCTCGCGCAATTCAACGCGGTTTCGAATCATCATTTCGGAAAAACCTCTTCGTGTAAGACCGTCTGTGGATTCCAGGCAGTTGGGAATTTAGCAGTTTCGTCGGGTCATCTGCACTGGCGCTTGTCGATTGTTGCGCCCCCTCGGGCGCATTATCCTCACTCACTAAGATGCGCCACGAAGCCCCTTCCAAATCATCATACTGTCCGCTCTTTAGCGACCACAGAAAGCCTCCCAGCCCGAGCGTACCCATGAACAATGCCAGCGGGATCAAATAGATCAGCATATTCATATGGACCCTCCTGCTGAGGCTGCATGTTTGCCATCATGCCTAAGTTGCTCCCGCCGATTCCAGTGGTTGAGTCGCAATGCATTCGTCACGACGATCAGCGAAGACGACGACATGGCGACGGCGGCGATAAGCGGCGTCGCATAGCCCGCGATAGCGATGGGAACAGCGAGCACATTGTAACCGATGGCAAGGGCGAAGTTCTGACGGATCAAAGCTGCCGCGCGCCGCGCGACGCAGATCGCCTCCGGAACCGCGTCGAGACGGTCATTCAGGAAAACCAGGTCTGCCGCCTGTCGGCCAATGTCGGACGCAGTCGCGGGAGCCATCGACACATGCGCCGCCGTAAGTGCCGGCGCATCGTTGATGCCGTCACCAACCATCATGACCTTGTTGCCCGCCTCGGCCAAGCGTGTGCACTCTTCCACTTTCTGTTTCGGATCCAATTCCGCAATCCAGCGATCCACATGCAATAGCCGCGCTGTCGACTCGACGACGGCTTGCCGATCGCCAGACAGGATCATCGTCTGCAGCCCTGCAAGACCGAGCTGACGAATGGCTACGGCTACTCCGGGGCGAAGCGTGTCTTCGAAATAGAATCGGGCAAGTGCGATACCGTTCCTCGACAGAACGACCTCGGAGAGCGAGTCATCCGCTTCTTTTTCTTCTCGGGGCGGGATCGAACAAGCGAACTCCATATGGCCGAGACGATATAGCCCCCTGGCGGTTTCGACTTCCAGGCCCGCGCCCGGTATCTCGACGACGCTGTCGAACCGTTGCCCCTTGCCGCCGGCACTCCGCAGCAACGCCTGAGAGAGCGGATGGCGGGAATGCGCAGCAATTCCGGCCGCGATCGCCCTTTCCTCCGACCCCACATCCACCATCTCGACGAGCCGCGGCTGGCCCATCGTCAACGTGCCGGTCTTGTCAAACGCGACGGCATCGATTTCCGCGAGACGCTCCAAAGCGGAGCCGTCCTTGATCATGATGCCGCGGCGAAACAGGTTGCCTGCGGCAACAACCTGGACGACCGGCACTGCTAGACCAAGCGCGCAAGGACAAGTGATGATCAGCACCGCGACGGCGACAAGCATGGCATGCTTCCAATCTCCACCAAGGGAGCCCCAGGCAAGAAAGGAAAGCAGCGCAAGTAAATGAACCGCCGGAGCGTAAAGGCCGGCTGCACGATCCGCGACCCTGCGATAGCGCGCCCTGCCTCCTTCTGCTGCCTCCATAAGGTTGATGGTTTCCGCAAGCAGCGAGTTTTGCGCCGTCTTCGTCGCGCGAATGGTCAATGACGCCATGAGGTTCATCGCACCAGATCTCACCTCCGCGCTGTTCGCGACAGCAACTGGTATACTTTCGCCCGTGACAATAGAGAGATCCAGCTCGCTCGTACCTGCGGTCACGGCGCCGTCGACGGGGATGCGTTCGCCGGCAGCGATGAAAACATGATCACCGATGCTGATATCTTCAATCGCGGTGTAGCGCTTGCTCCCATCGGCAGCTATCACCAGCGCGCCGCGTGGCGCAAGTCTCGCCAGGCTGTTGACCGCGGCTCGCGCCTTTTGCCGCATGATGTGGTCGAGCGTGCGGCCAATGAGCAGGAAGAACAGCAGCGACACGGAGGCGTCAAACCATGCATGCTCTCCGTGATGGATCGTCTCCCACAACGATACGGCATAGGAGAGCGTGACAGCGAGCGAAATCGGCACATCCATGTTGGTGCGCCCATTCTTCAAGGCATTCCAAGCCGATCGAAAAAAGAAACGGCCGCCATAAATTAGGGCCGGCGCTGTAATCATCGCGGAAATCCAATGAAACAGGTCTCGCGTTGCTGCATCTGCACCGGACCAGACCGATACCGAGAGCAGCATGATATTGGCTGCGGCAAAGCCGCAGACACCAACGGCCAAGAGCAATTGATTGCGCAGACTATTCGTCTGGGGCGCGGCGGGAGTGAAAATATGCGCCCGGTACCCGGCTTCGGTGATCGCGGACAGAATACCCGACGGATCGACGACAGCATTATCAAGGTGCTCGACATAGGTGCAACTGACCCGCCGCGCAGTCAGGTTGACCCGGGCGCGCGTTACATAGGGTAACCTGCATAAGGACCGTTCAATGGTCGAAATGCAAGCGCCACAGTGCATATCGGGAACGCTGAGGTCCAATTGACGAAGGCCCTCCCCCAGCGGATGGCTGGCGAGGACGATCTCCTCGGCACTGGCGCAGCTATTGCTCGTTGTCATGACGCTTTCCGCGTCCATCGTGCAGCAGGTCATTGTCCAAACTCCGCCGTGTCGATGCGCCTAGCCTCATGCATTACCGTGACACCGTCTCTGCGCGAGACGGTTTCCACGATCCAGTCGCCTCCCTCAATGCGATGTTTCGCTTCGAAATGGCCTTCGCTTGTCTTCGTCAGTGCAAGCGCGAAGTCCTCCCGGTCGCCCACGGGCCTTCTGAACGTCAGCGTCACGTCGTCAACCACCGCCGGCGACCCGTCACGGTTATGAATATCGTACTGAATGACATCGCGGCGCAGTAACAGATCGCCCGAAATGCCGCTGCTCGCCATAGCACGCATGGCGGCGGCCTTGCCGTTGAATTCCTGGCTTGCCACATAGGTATTTTCCACCACAAGCCCGCTCCAGCTCGTGGAAGCGAGAACTGCCATCGTCACGTTCACTCCGATCACCACGGCGAAGAACGCAACAATGACGATCAGCATATGGCGGCCGGTGAAGGGACCTCCGGTGATAACTTGGCTTCTCATTTCGGCGCTCCCGGCACGTTGAAGGCGGCCCGGTGCGTAGCCCGATCCGCATGATTTTCGTCCTCTATGACGAACAGGAATTCCTTGATTGTTTCCGGCTTGGCCTTTTGCGTGACGAACACTTTGAGCGAGGTGGCCGCGTCCGGATCCACATCGACAGTGAAGTGCCGGCCTTCCTCCTTCGAGAGTTCGGGGATCTTCATCGTCGCTCCCTCCGCGCCGTCCAGTCGGATATCGATTCTCCTCGGCATCGGCACCATATTGAGCACGCGAAGCGTATAGCCGTTGCGGATCGATCCATCGGACTCCAGGACATATTGCGGATTGCGGTCGTGAACCACGTTCAGTTCCAGCCGCTCCCGGAGCGCCAAATGCACGAGCATCGCCACCCCGATCGCTGCCCAAACAGCCGCATAGAAAAGAACGCGCGGCCTGAAGATCACGCGCCAGTTGAAGTGCTGGATATTCTCGATGAAGTCGCCATCGGCGTTTCGCACGAGATGCGGTTGCACAGGGCTCGCGCCACCATTCGTCGCCAGGTTCATGTTCGCGGCATACTCGCTTAGCGTCGCATAGGAGATCACGCCGCGTGGCTTATCGAGCTTATTCATCACACCGTCGCAGGCGTCGATGCACAAGGCGCAGGTGATGCATTCCATTTGCTGACCGTCGCGGATATCTATCCCCATCGGACAGACGGCAACGCAAGCGTTGCAGTCCACGCAATCGCCGGTAGCCAGGCCCGCCGCTTGGGCTTTTTTGGCGTGACGGGAGCGCGGCTCACCGCGCCAGTCGTTGTAGGTCACGACGAGGGAATTTTCGTCCAGCATCGCGCCCTGGATGCGGGGCCACGGACACATGTAGGTGCAGACCTGTTCCCTCATCAGCCCGCCAAGAATGTAAGTGGTCGAGGTGAGAAGGGCGACCGTGGCATAGGCGACGGCCGGCGCCTGGCCCTTGAATAAGGCAACAGCAAGGGATGGCGCATCCGCGAAATAGAAGATCCATACGCCGCCTGTGAGGACGCCGATAAGAACCCATATGCCATGTATGGCGACCCGCTTTGCAATCTTGTCCGGTGTCCAGGGACTCGCATCGAGTTTCATGCGCGCGTTGCGATCACCTTCGATCGCGCGTTCCACGACAAGGAAGACATCGACCCATACCGTCTGTGGACAGGCATAACCACACCATGCCCGCCCCACCGCCGACGTTACGAGAAACAGGCCAAAGCCAGCCATGACAAGCAGACCGGCCACATAGAAGAACTCCTGTGGCCATATCTCGATGAAAAAGAAGAAGAAGCGACGAGAGGCGAGGTCGATGAGAATCGCCTGGTCGGGCGCATATGGACCTCGGTCCCAGCGAATCCACGGAGAAAGATGGTAGATGCCGAGCGTGATCAGCATGATGATCCATTTGAATCGCCGGAACCGACCCTGCGCTCGCTTTGGAAACACTTTCTTTCGCGCGGCATAAAGCGGCTGACGGTTGCGCCGGACACCAACGTCGTCGGCGCCTGTCCGTTCGATGCGATCGTCACCTGTCATGGGAGCTATGGTGAGGATCATCGCATACCATCCTGTTGATGATCCTCATCCTGCATTTGACGAACCAAGCGTTCTCGACGCAAGTCCGGGAGAGAAAAAGCAAGCCTATCGGCTCAATCAAAAGGAGAGCCACACTCCGGGAGGGGGGTGTGGCCCGGAGGAACTACGAGCCACAGCACGAAGGGACGTCCTCCAGGCCCGGAGAATAGCAGCTTGCTAGCTTGCGATCGTTGAGTGAAATCAAAACGCTGCTAACTTTTTCAGTTCTACGAGCAAGTTTTCTGGCTGTCCGAACGCAACCGCATTGCGTAGAGAGACAAGATCGTGATCGACTGCTGACCGTATCGCCATCAGGCCATAAAGATTGTGATGCACGTGAATTCGTGATTTTTCTTTTCTATTTTCCACCGCCCAAGGAATGAACAAACACCGTCAACTCCTTCACGGTGGTTTCGCCCAGCCGGGCAGACCAAGCTGGCATAACGCCGTGTTTGGGCAGGGTCACCTGGCGGATGATCGCTTGCTCCCCTCGCCCCTTAAGCCAGATCGCGTCGGCGAGATTTGGTGCGCCAAACTCCTGTTTTCCCCTGTCGTCTTCGCCATGACAGACGGCGCAATTGTCGAGGAATACCTGCTTGCCGGCGTCGGCCGCTGCCGGATCGGAAACTGTGTTGGTCAAGGCCCAAATGTAAGCGGCTACCTGGCGTATCTGGGTGCGTTCGAGTACATCACCGAAGGCGGGCATCTCAGAGACATGCGTCTCGGGATCGGCATCGAAGCGGATGCCATGAGCGATTGTCTGTTGAATGGCGGGAAGACTGCCGCCCCATAGCCAATCGTCGTCGTTTAGATTGGGAAACCCCGGAGCGCCGGTGGCACCGGAGCCATGACACGGCGCGCAATTGACCTTGAAGGCCGAGGCGCCGCCTGCAATTGCAAACTCACGCAGCGTTGGGTCGGCATCGATTTCTTCAACGGATTTCGCGGCGATCAGAACATCGAGGCGAGCCTGCTCAATCTTGGCGTTGTTCATTTCGTGCTGCAGTTCAGCCCGGCTTGAGAACCCGATCAGTCCTTTGGTGGTATCCCTGATCAGGGGTATGGAGGGATAGGCGATGGCATAGCCGACGGCCCAGAGGATCGTGGCATAGAATGTCCACACCCACCATCGGGGCATGGGATTGTTGAGTTCGCGGATGCCGTCCCACTCATGGCCCGTTGTTTCGACGCCGCTGAGTTCGTCTATAGGTTTGTCCGACATCTCAATCGTCCTTTAAAGGTATGTCAGCGGCTTCGTTGGCGCCTTTTTTGCTGCCTGGCCGGAGCGTGAAGGCTATAGCCCCCACGAAAAACAAGGCCAGTGCGAGGAGCCCCCAACTGTCGGCGAAGTGACGCATTGCAGTGTATGTTTCCACGGAGGCACCTCAGCGATAGCCGGTGGCATCGTCGTAAGTCGAGAAATCAACCAGCGTTCCGAGCATTTGCAGATATGCGACGAGCGCGTCCACCTCGGTCAGCCTGGCGGCATCGCCATCGAAATCGCCGACCTTCGCTTTCGGATATCGCGCCAGCAGATCCGTCGTATTTGCGTTTGGATCGGCTTGCGCCCGCATGTCGGCTTCCGCATTCGCCAGCATGTCTTGGCTATAGGGTACGCCGACATCCTCGTTCGCCTTGAGATCCATGCCGATATCCTTAACCGTGACCTCCCTCTCCTTGAGAAAGGCGTAAGTAGGCATGATCGACTCCGGCACCACCTCGCGCGGGTTGGACAGATGCTGGACGTGCCACTCATTGGAATAACGACCGCCGACACGCGCCAGATCCGGTCCCGTGCGCTTCGAGCCCCACTGGAACGGATGGTCATACATGGACTCGGCGGCGAGCGAATAATGGCCGTAACGCTCCACTTCGTCGCGGAACGGTCGGATCATCTGGCTATGGCAGAGATAGCAGCCTTCGCGGATGTAGATATTGCGCCCGGCCAGCTCGAGAGGCGTGTACGGGCGCATGCCTTCCACCTTCTCGATCGTGTTCTGGAGATAGAACAGCGGCGCGATCTCGACGATGCCGCCAATGCTGACCACCAACAGCGACCCGACAAGCAGAAGGGTAGCATTTTTCTCGATGATCTGGTGTTTGGCGAGTATTGACATGTTTCTCTCACTCGGCGGCCTTGGCGATGAAAGCGCTGGGGATCGCGGCTTCGTCGCGCTGGCGGCCCCGGATGGTCATTGCGACGTTCCAGGCCATGATCACTCCCCCTGCCAGATAGAGAGCACCACCGACGGCGCGCAGAAGATAATAGGGGAACATCGCAGCCACGGTCTCTGCGAAGGAATAGACGAGGAAACCCTGACTATTGTATTCGCGCCACATCAGGCCTTGCTGGATGCCGGCGACCCACAGCACCGCGGCGTAGATAACGATGCCCAGCGTGGCGAGCCAGAAATGCCAGTTGACCATACGGAGGCTGTAAAGCCGCTCGCGCCCCCAGAGCTTTGGCGTCAGGTAGTAGATGGCGCCGAACGTGATCATGCCGACCCAGCCGAGCGCGCCGGAATGAACGTGACCGATGGTCCATTCGGTATAGTGACTGAGCGAGTTGACCGTCTTGACCGACATCATCGGGCCTTCGAAGGTCGACATGCCATAAAAGGCGATCGCGACGATCATCATGCGGATGATCGGGTCGGTACGGATCTTGTCCCAGGCGCCCGAAAGAGTCATCAGACCGTTGATCATGCCGCCCCAGGAAGGCATCCACAGCATCACCGAGAAGACCATGCCCAAAGTCTGCGCCCAATCGGGCAATGCCGTGTAATGCAGATGATGCGGACCAGCCCAGATGTACATGAAGATCAGGGCCCAGAAATGGATGATCGACAGGCGATAGGAATAGATTGGGCGGTTCGCCTGCTTCGGTACGAAATAGTACATCATGCCAAGGAAGCCGGCGGTCAGGAAAAAGCCGACGGCGTTGTGGCCGTACCACCATTGTGTCAGGGCACCCTGCACGCCCGAAAATAGCGAATAGCTCTTTGAGCCAAGGAAAGACACCGGCATCGCGAGATTGTTGACGACATGCAGCACGGCGATGGTGACGATGAAACTCAGATAGAACCAGTTCGCGACATAGATGTGCGGCTCCTTGCGCTTCAGGATCGTTCCCAAAAAGGTGACAAGATAGGCGACCCAGACAATGGTGAGCCAGATGTCGACATACCATTCGGGCTCGGCATATTCGCGAGCCTGCGTGATCCCGAGAACATAGCCGGTCGCGGCCATGACGATGAAAAGTTGATATCCCCAGAACACGAACCAACCGAGATTGCCGCCGAAGAGCCGGGCTCGGCAGGTGCGCTGGACGACGTAAAAGGAGGTCATTATCAACCCGTTGCCGCCGAAGGCGAAGATGACGGCAGAGGTATGAAGTGGGCGCAAGCGACCAAAATTGAAATACGGCGCGACGTTCAGATCCGGATAGGCAAGTTGCAGGGCGATCACGACACCGATCAGGAAGCCGATCACCCCCCAAAAGACGGTGGCAATCAATCCATAGCGGATGACCTCGTCAAAATAGGCTCCGTTTTTGGGTTTGGCGCTCACTGTCACGGGGGAAAAATCAATTCGCCGCAGAAGCAGTACCGTGCCCGCTAGCAAACAGAAGAACAGTATCCCCATGTGGGTTGCAAAAAGCTGGTCATGAGCGACCCCCGCGCCGACCAGTGCCAAAAAAGCCCCGACCGCAACCAGCATGGTTTCAGCGGTGTAATTCATGTCATGCTTCCCGATGTACAGACGACCACGCCAAAGGCGGCCGCCTTTCTCGCCACTTTTGGGAACTATTCGCACGTGACGGGCACTCAGTCCTTGATCTCTCTCAACGAACGCCGCGATTTTGTTTGATGATCACCTGATTGCATCCAACTGCGCTTTGATCACCCGCGGATGAGGCGCCCCTCGAGTGCCGCAGCGACTTCGTCCGCGCGCGGATGGACACCGGCGCGCGGGCTTGACGTAGAAATTGATCAAAGATTGCTCGATCTCAAGGAATGTCAGCCCGTTCGCGCCTAAAGCTTCGGGCGGACAATTAATCGGGCTATCGCGAAAGGAGATCAGAAATGGGTTTGAAAATCTGTCCGATCGTCGCAACGGCGATGCTGACCGCATCAGCGATGCCACTGATGGCGGCGGACCACCAAATCCGGATGTTGAACAGGGGCACGGACGGCGCAATGGTTTTTGAGCCAGGTTTCACGAAGATCGCACCAGGCGACACGGTGACGTTTATTCCGGTTGATAAGGGACACAATGTCGAAACGTTCAAAGGTTTGATCCCAAAAGGCGCACCGGAGTTCAAATCTAAAGCGAACGAGGAATATCGCGCAAAACTCGATATGCCCGGGGCCTATGTGGTGAAATGCACGCCGCATATGAGCTTGGGCATGGTGGCCCTCATTCAAGTTGGCGACAGCCCCACCAATCTCGATGCCATCAAGACTGCAACCGTTCCAAATCTCGTGCGCAAGCGCCTTGACGCCGACCTCGCGCAGATTGCCGAATAGTGCCGGCCGCAGGAGAAAGGAGCATGCAATCATTTGCAAATTCCTTGAGGGAAGCCATCGGCAAAGGCGACCTCAAGGCGTATGTATACAGCTACCCCCCAAAACGGACATATAAAGAGCTTGAAAACATTCGATTGAGCGATGTGTGGGATTCAAACGACCAGGCGCCGGTAGCGTTATACATACATGTGCCATTTTGCCGATATAGGTGCACCTATTGCACGCTCTTTCTGACCACGCGGCACACGGAGGATCTTATTCGACGTTATGTCGAAAAGATCTGCTGGCAGATAAGCCTTTATGCAACATTTGCCGGTCACAGATCTGTCGCATCGGTCTATATCGGCGGCGGAACCCCAACTCTCCTGCCCATCGATCGGCTGGCCCAGATTTTCTCTTCCGTTCGAGATGGCTTTCCAAATATCGACCGTTCGACCGAGGTGTGCGTCGAAGGATCTCCCGACACTGTGTCGGGGGAACTGCTGGATTTTTTGAAGAACCAAGGCGTGAACCGGATCAGCATGGGAATCCAAACGATGGATTCCGTCGAACTGAGAGCGTCCGGCCGCCCATATCAGGTTTCTGTGTCGATTTCGTCCATTGAAGCAGTTCGCAAGCGTTTCGATAACTTCAATCTCGACTTGATCTACGGCCTCTTCCGTCAAACGCCGGAAAGTTGGAAGCGCTCGCTGGAGCAGATTTTGTCCTTTCGGCCAACAACCGTTTCGCTTTATCCGGCGATCAGCCGGCCGCTCACTGCTATGCAAAAGCAGCAGCGATCTCGACCGCAAGAATATGTGGAAGACCGCCTCAAATATGAGATCTACGACAGCAATGTCGATTTTATGCAGGACAATGAGTATCGACAGGAATCTTTCACCCGTTTTACCTGCCTTCCAGAAGGCACCAGCGCCTACGGCCAGGAAACCTCTGACTTCCTCGGTGTTCCGATGATAGGCATCGGAGCAGGCGCGCGAAGTTATAACGGGAAATATCACTACAGCCTCGACTATGCCGTCGCGCTGAAGAATGTCGGCAAAGCCATCGACGATTATATACATCTCGAGATGACTAGTCGGAATTTGCTGAAATACGGAGTTATATTAGACGAATCCGAAGAACGGTTGAGATATTTTATACTTAACCTTACGCTCAACCAGCTTTCAGAAGCAGATTATTCACGACGATTCGGACGGGACCTCCGCGCCGATTTTTTGGAGGTGATAGATGCTCTGGAAGTCGAAGGCTGCATCGATTTGCGGGGCGATGGCGCCATTGCTCTGACCCGGAAAGGTTACAAGTACAGCAACCTGATAGCGCATCATCTCTTCTCGGACCACGTGAAAATCCGTGAAGAAAGGTACGTTCCTAAATGAAAAACAGCGAGCGGTTTTGGGAACGAGGCTATTCGGATCCCAACGTCTGGACGATGGGCGGGCCAAGCGTCGAAGTCTATGAGATAGAACAGCAACTGCCAAGAAACGCAATGGTCGTCGACCTAGGATGCGGCGAAGGCAGGAACGCTCTCTTTCTTGCATTCAGGGGGCATGCGGTAACTGCATTGGAACCGTCATCGAGCGCGGTCAGAAAACTGCGATCGGTTGCAGACGAACATTCGTTGAATATCGATGTGATCGAAGGGAGAATCGAGGATTTCGTCCCTGATGAGAGATACGACCTGGCTTTGGCACACTCGTCGTTGCACTTTGTGACCAAGGATGTGTGGGTTCCGTTGATCAACGAGTTGAGACAACGGACCAACGAGGGTGGATTTCACAATTTTACATCGATCATCGGGACTTCCCGGTATCCGGTCCCGTACGAGTGCCGGCACGCGAATTCATTTGATCGGGGCGATCTCGACTCACTCTATGCAGACTGGCAGGTACTACGCTCTGATTTTTACGCGAAATGGGATTCCCATCCCGGGATTGCGACGCATGTCCACGCCGTAGAAAAGTTCCTCTCTAGAAAGGCAGGACCCGACGGCCCTTTGCCATTCACCAAAGTCGACCTGTCGAACAGCGACGCTCTGCCTGGCGATTTGTTCGAAAAGATCCCGCTCGGGATCCACGTTGAGGACCTCAGACTGTTATGCAACCGGCCGACGACGGTCAATCGGATCGAAATGCCCGGACTGAACCTTACCTCGCCAATCGAACTGACCCGCGGCTATGCTGTTGAAGAGTGGTTCTTTGGCAAGCATGCGCTTCAATTCACGCAAGGCGTGCTGACGGGCAAGTACGAGTACTTTACGCAGCCGATCTCGTTGCAAACTGTTCCCAGGGCGTCCAATCGGTATGAGGCAGGAGCCCATCTCGGCCCGCAAAAAACTGATTGAAGTCAGGGCATACGAGGACTGATGAGAGCATCGGGCAGAGCTGGTGGAAAAGAGACCGCGCAAGCGCCGGCCAATCCAGCGCAGTTGGCGGTATGAATCGAATTCTCGTACTCACTACTGCTGTGTTTATCACCGGATTGGCCGAGAACGTTTTCATCGGGGTGCTGCCGAATGTAGCCGGCAGCCTTGGAGTAGGCGAGTCCGAAGCAAGTATCCTCATTTCAGTGTTCTCGGTCACCTACGCGTTCTTCGCGCCGATAGCTACACTGATTTCCTATCGCTTCGATGTAAAACCGACGCTCCTCGCGGCCATGTCAATCTTTGCAGGGAGCAATGTGCCGGTTGTGATCGGTGGATCGGGGCTGCTCCCAATAAGCGCCTCGAGGATCATCACGGCTATGGCTTGCGCGCAGATATCGGTATGCGCCGTCGGTTGTGCAGTTCAGATCGTCTCGGAAAGATATCGAGCTCGTGCCATAGCCTCCGTGTACCTTGGAATAAGCGGCTCGCTTTTTTTGGGGGTACCTCTGGGCGTGTGGATTACACATTTGATTGGTTGGCGCCGCCGTAGGCCTTGCAATGATTGGCCTATCTGTCGTCGCTATATGGCTTGTAATCGTCGTGCTACCGAATGTCGGGTCGCCGAGCAAGCGCTCGCCTTTTGGCAAACTGTATCTAGCTCATTTCCGGGATCGCAATCAGATGATGGCGCAGCGTGTTTCTATTTTGTTCATTGCAGGTCATTTCACCCTCTTCAGTTATTTGACCTCTTACGCCGCGAGCAAGGGGTTCTTCGGGCCACACTGGGAGGCCTTTCTTTACGCCGTTTTCGGGTCGTCGGGCATGGCGGGGGGCGTGCTGGCCGGTATTCTTTCTGACCTCGCAGGTCGTCGGCTCGCGCTGGTCGCGAGCCCTGCAATCTATCTCGTCACAACGTTGCTGCTATGCGTGTCAGAAAGCAGCATCTTTTTTTCGCCAGCCTTTCAATTTGGGGATGCGCGAGCTGGTCGATTTCGCCGATCGTCCAGAGCGATATTGCGGATCTCGGCCGAAGCCCGAGCGACATTATAATCGGTGCGAATGTCACCGCAATGCACGTGGGCGTTGCCGGCGGTACCGTAGTCGGCGGCAGGCTTATTGCAAATTATGACTTGTCGGTGCTGCCGATCGGGGCGGCAGGCCTAGCTGCGATGGCTTTGGCCGCGGCGATCTTGTCGGTCAGAACCTCGCATTGATACTGCGGTGCTGGTCCGTAGTCGCGCGCCCCTACTCGTCGTTATTCTTACGAGCGGGCGTAGAACCATGGCTCCCAGACTCGGCATTGCGCCTCAATCCGAGCAAGCAAGGAACTATGAAGTTCTAAAATTTTGCATTGCAGCATCACATTGATCTGGGGACCTACGATCAAGCGCTCGCGCTCACTGGATGTCTGGAATGACTACAGCGACAAGCTGTCGTCAATGACTGAGCATGCTCGTATTAGTGCGAAATAAACGAGGCGATCGACGTCTTGGCATCCTCTTTGCGTATCACACTTCCATCTCGCAGTTGCGAAATGATTGCGGATTCCGACGATCGCGCGCGCCCTGCTTCCATCCACCCCGACAATGAGGACTTGCTATGGGTGATCTACTAAAAGGAATCTCGAACTTCCGCGGTGCCGTGTTCCCGAACTACCAGGCACTTTACCGCAAGCTTGCGCAAGAGGGACAGCAGCCGCACGCCTTGATGATTTCGTGCGCCGACAGTCGAGTCTTGCCCGAAACCATTACCCAGTCAGGACCAGGTGAGCTGTTCGTATGCCGCAATGCCGGAAATATCGTTCCACCATTTTCAACCGCAAACGGTGGCGTTTCGTCAGCAATAGAATATGCCGTCGTAGCTCTCGCGGTTCGAGACATCATCGTTTGTGGCCATTCCGATTGTGGCGCGATGAAAGGGCTCTGCCGTCCCGAATTGCTAAAGTCCATGCCCAACGTCGCCGCTTGGCTAAAGCATGGTTACGCTGCGCATTCGATCGTTTGCCAAGCCTATCCGGCCGACCTTTCCGAACGTCAAAAGGTCCGCGCTATCGCTATGGAGAACGTCATTGTTCAGCTTGACCACCTGCGCACACATCCTTCCGTTGCAGCAAGGCTTGCGACCAATGACATGACGCTGCACGGGTGGTTTTTCGATATCGAAACGGGAGAGGTGGAGGTTTACGACGGGTCGGCCGCCCGCTTCACAAAGATACGCGAGGACGGGCCGTTACCGGTCGCCGTTACCGGTCGCGATCGGCCGCAAGTCCTAGCCGCAGTTGCAGCGGAGTAGTGCCATGACCAATAACAGCTTCGCTTTTTCGCGCGATTTCGCCTCGTCGCTTGTCGTCTTTTTCGTTGCTATCCCGCTTTGCCTTGGAATTGCAGTTGCCTCTGGCGTGCCTGTTGCCATGGGCCTGATATCAGGCATCGTCGGCGGCATTGTCGTGGGCTTGCTGGCGGGTTCGCCCCTGCAAGTATCGGGCCCTGCCGCTGGTCTGGCGGTCATCGTCTTCGGCTTTGTCGAACAATATGGAGTGGCCATGCTCGGGCCGGTCCTGATCGTTGCTGGGCTTTTGCAGATCCTTGCCGCGTTCCTGAAGATCGGATCATGGTTTCGGGCAATCTCGCCCGCTGTCGTTCACGGTATGCTCGCCGGTATCGGCATTCTGATCATCCTCGGACAAATACACGTTTTGATGGGGGCCAAACCGGCTGCGGGGGGCATTGAAAACGTCGTGGCGATGGAACGAACATTCGGACATCTTTGGGGAGGCGGCATGACGAGCGAATCCGTCGACTTGCTTATAGGGCTGATTTCCTTGCTCGCGATGATCGGCTGGGAAAAATTCAGGCCCAACCGGCTGAGGCTGGTCCCGAGTGCGCTGGTAGGCGTTGCCATCGGAACTACATTAACGGCTGCATTGCGGCTACCGATTGCCAGGGTCGAGGTTCCTGCATCTCTAGCAAACAGCATTTCATTGCCGACAGTGGAAAGTTTCGCGAATATGGCTCAGCCTGGAATCGTCGTCACATCGCTGGTGATTGCGGTCATCGCCAGTGCGGAATCATTGCTGTCGTCTGCGGCTGTCGACCGGATGCATGACGGCGCCAGCACACGCTTCAACAAGGAGCTTTTTGCACAAGGTATTGGCAACGGGCTCTGCGGACTGCTCGGTGGTCTGCCGATCACTGGTGTTATCGTACGCTCCTCGGCAAATATCCAAGCCGGGGCGCGTACACGGGCATCGGCTGTCCTGCATGGCGTCTGGATTCTTGGCCTTACGGTGTTGCTGCCGCAATTGCTTTCCATGGTGCCGCTGACGGCCCTGGCCGCAATACTGCTCGTGACGGGTTGGCGGCTGATCAGCCTTCATCACGTGCGCGATCTCTTCGATCATCATGGTTGGCTTCCCGTGGGCATCTGGATTGCGACTGTTGCGATGGTCGTACTGCAAGACCTGCTCGTGGGTGTTGCTCTAGGTTTGACGCTCTCGATTTTCGAGATCCTTCCTTATCTGCGGCGCAAGCTTGCTATCGATCGAATGGAAGATGCTGAGACGGTTCATCTGACGCTTGGTGGCGTTGCGACTTGCAGGGATGTTCCCGCGCTCCTTAATACTTTGGAATCGCTTCCAGCTGGTTGCACAGTCCGGATCGCCAGCAGCGATTTGCACTATGTGGACCATATCTGCGCAGAGACCTTACGCGACTGGCTTAAGCGGCAGAAAAAATTAGGTCGCACGGTCGATATTCAGCATCCACCCGCCGGCCGCCATCCGCGGCTGGTGCCAATCTTCAAGCGATTGACCGCCGAGACCGCCGACCCGACAGGATAAGTGGCAGGGACTGCTGAACAGCGGATGGGCGAAGACATTCTCAGCCATCCGGACCTTCTGCCGTGATCAACCGCCTCGCAAATTATAATTTAGAGAACCTTGCATGTTTCTCCTTAGATTTTGAGGTCCGTCCGCTGGCCAGCTTAAAAGGAGCGACCGTCGTGTCTGGCTTCGAAATGGCGTGCTGAACGTCGCATTGTTAGGCCGGCCCGCGGTTCGTTTTTGAGCCTTTGCAAGATAGCGAAGGAACAGCTCCGGTGCTTGATTGGCAGCCGGCCGTGTGGTGTTTCTGACAATTCGTGGTTCTTCCTACAAACTCGCCAATACGAACCAGGAACCCGGTGGCGCATCTGCCACTTTCTTGAGTTACACGAGCAGGTCTTCGGAAAAGGCGATCAGGGGACGACGCATCGGCAGCATGGCGCACTGGCGTCTCGCAGCTTCTTATCCGGCGGAAACTCTTCATCATATTTGATCAAGACCATTTACGCCCTCGCCGGGCAATCGCGAGCGCCGTGCCTTTTTGACTACTACATAGGCGATTGCGAGCAATACGAACCACAGCGGCGTAACCTTCAAGGCGATAGCCGTGTCCGGCTTCTGCGCCAAAGCCCACAAGATAAAGGTGAAGAAGCCGAAGACCATCGCGACAGCGGCACGTCCGCCGGGCATTTTGAAGGTCGATTTTTCGTGTAAGTCAGGCCGCTTGCGGCGATATTGCAGGTAAGATGCAAGGATGATCGACCAAATAAAGATGATAAGCACTGCAGAAACCGTCGTGACGATCGTGAAAGCCTCGATGACATTGTCTCCGGAATAAAGCAGGCCGATCCCCGCCAGCAGAAAGACGCACGAGAAGAACAAGGCATTTACCGGGACCTTCCTTCGGTTCAACTTGCCGAATAAGCCCGGCGCCAGCCGGAGGGTCGCAAGTCCGTAGACCATGCGCGATGTTGAATATATGCCTGAGTTGGCACTTGATGCCGCCGAGGTCAGTACGACGAAATTCACCACATGGGCGGCAATACCGAGGCCGGCAAGCGAAAACATAGCGACAAAGGGGCTCGAATTCGGATCGACTTGATTCCATGGAATGACCGTGAGGATGACGAACAGGGCACCGAGATAGAAGAGTGCCACACGGACCGGAATCGAGTTGATTGCCTTCGGCAGGTTGCGGGTCGAGTCTTTGGTCTCTGCCGCGGTCATTCCAACGAGTTCGATACCCGCAAAGGCAAACACAGCAATTTGGAAACCGGCAACGAAGCCGTGGAAGCCGTTCGGAAAGAAGCCGCCATGCAGCCATAGATGCGAGACCGATGCCCTGCTTCCATCGGGCAGTGTGAGGCCTGTGGAAAGCATGTAAGCACCGGTAACGATAAGCGACACGATGGTGACGATCTTGATGAGCGCAAACCAGAATTCGATTTCACCGAAATTGCGTACGGTCGGCAGGTTGAGGGCGAGAAGCGTGAATATAAGACCAAGCGCCGGTATCCAGAGCGCCATATCTGGGATCCAAAATGACACGTAGCTGGAGACGGCCACGACGTCGGCCACCCCGGTCACAATCCAGGAGAGCCAGTAGGTCCAGCCGGTGAAAAATTGCGCCCAGGGGCCGAGATAATCCCCGGCGAAATCCGCAAACGAACGATAGTCCGGATTGGATAGCAGGATTTCTCCAAGCGCACGCATGACGAAGAACAGCATGAAGCCGATGATCGCATAGACGAGCAAAATCGAGGGCCCGGCGAGCGAAATGGTCTTTCCTGATCCCATGAAAAGACCGGTTCCAATTGCGCCTCCGATGGCTATAAGCTGGAGGTGCCGGTTGGACAGATGACGTGCAAGATGATCATCCTCTTTTCGATGAGAATCTACGGAGTTCCGTGGTGCTACATTCATTGACTACCTCTCGTCCTTCATGATCGACGCGCCGATGATCGGCCAAACCTCACGGGCGCCAGCAGACAACATCATCCAAGTCAGAGAGCCACTGGCACAGCTCGCGCCAAGACGACTAAGATCCGACGTTCAGCACGGAATCATTAACAGGCAAGGCGAGGAAAACGCCCGGTTCTATACCCGCTTGAATGCCACGACGGCATTCGTGCCACCCATGGCGAAGGCGTTGCTCAGCGCTACGTGTACCTTCCGCTCGCGCGGCACATTGGGAGTAAAGTCGAGATCGCAAGCGGGATCCGGCTCGCGGTGATTGGCGGTCGGCGGCACGACGCCCTCGCGCAGAGCCATCACACAGGCGATCATCTCGAGCGCGCTCGACGCGCCGAGGCAATGCCCATGCACGGATTTGGTTGAAGAGACGGACATTGAGTGGGCATGATGCCGGAAGACACGTTTGATCGCTTCAGTTTCGATCTGATCGTTGGCTCTGGTACCAGTGCCATGCGCATTTACATAATCCACGTCCTCAGCATTCAGCTCAGCATCTAAAAGGCAGGCTCGCATCGCTGCCACTGGCCCTTCGACGGAAGGCGCAACGATGTCGAACGCATCGGCGGAATGACCAGCGCCGGCGATTTCAGCAAGAATTGGGGCACCGCGCCGTGCGGCATGTTGATAGCTTTCCAATACCGCGATGGCCGCACCCTCGCCTAATACCACGCCTCTTCTGTCGGCCGAGAAGGGGCGGCAGGTATCGGGTGCAAGTATACGCAGTGCTTCCCAAGACTTCAGCACGCCCCACACAAGCGGGGCATCGCTGCCGCCAGCAAGCATGACGTCGGCGCGGCCAGGTCTAATCTGATCCACCGCCGAGGCGATGGCATGGTTGGCCGAGGCACAGGCTGACGTGACGCCGAAAACCGGCCCCCTCAAGCCAAGGCTCATGCTGACGTGAGCGGCGGCAGCACTCGGCATAACCTTGGGTGCAGTAAGGATGGCAGCCCGGCGAGCGCCATCTAAAAGAAGAGCACGATAGTTTGCTTCGACCGCTTCCCAGCCGCAGACGCCGACACCTACTGTCGCACCGATGCGATAGGTATTTCCTTCGTCGATGGAGAGTTCGGCATGTCTTGCGGCTTCGCGTGCGGCAATCACGGCAAGCAAGCTGAAGCGGTCCATTGAATTGGATTGCTTCGAATTTAGGCCATGCTCCGGTAGCGTCTTGATCTCGGCGCCGATCATGCCCTTCAACTCGTGAAGTTCTGAATTGGCAATTGGGCCGATAGCTGAACGCCCTTCGCGCATTGCGTCCCAGATGGAGGCGTGGTTGGTTCCGAGCCCGCATAGGCCGCCTATTCCAGTGATAACGACGCGCCTGTCCATTCAAGCCTCCCTTGCTATCAAAGCGCGGACGGCTTCAATGAGATCGCCAACACTTTTAAGATTTGCCCAAGCTTCGGCGGTGTTAAACTCGATGCCGATGTCATAGGCTTGCTCTAGATCCCAGAGGATATCCGCCAGTGTTATCGAATCGATATCGAGCGAGCTCAGTTCGGTCTCAGTCGTTATTTCGTCGTCGCTCAAGGAGGGATCTTTGTCGGTGCCGTGCGCAGCAGCGTTTTTCTTGATCATGGCGATGACGTTATCTGCGATTTGATCTGGCATATTGTCTCCTATCGATTTTTGTTACGACGCATAGGTGGCACCAGGGCGCCTGCCTCTTCCCTCGAAATGGAAGGAGTGCATTGGCCAAACACGCTCTAACGAGCGGCCCTGATCAGCCTCTCAGCAAGATTTGTCTGGCGAGCGATGATCTCAGATCCTTCATAGGAAAGGTGACCGCTATCTCGGTAAAGGAATTTGCCGTCAATCTCGGTTTTGCATGTTGTGCCGTCGCAGAGAAAGTCGTGGTAGGAAACGACTTCTACGTCGGCCTTGAGCGCCACTTCGTTTAACAGCTCGAGGGTACGGGCGCGTCTGCGACGGTATTCACTGACATCTATTTTGCAGTCGCTGTAGCGCCCAAGCATAATGCTTCCCCTCGCCTTCCTCTCCAGGCAATCGCCAATGTCGAAGTTTCCGACTGGCGGAGGAGCAACCACAACCACGCGCTTGCCTAACGCGCGAACACCTTCGACGAGGGCCTTAATCCCCTCAATGGTTATATATTGCGAGACCTTGGCATCGGTGAAAGTCTCACCGTTCCTCTTAAGCACCATATATTCATTCGATACAGGCGTATCGAAAGGGCTTGAAATAGCCACCGTACTGATCTCCGGCCGATTTTTCAAAACGGCCAAAACACGGTCATTGAAGTCAATGCAATCCTCGCCGAAGGCACGAGAAAAGGGTGACGCTAACTCCTTTGAAACCGCAGCAACGCCGATGGCCGGGAAGCATCCGCTCATTGTGAGCTGAGCTAGTCCGCCTTCGCCGATTGTTTTGGCTAAGCCGGGAACCAGCGCCATGGCAAATGAATCGCCCCAGACCAGCAATTCTGGTCTGTTTGTGGTCTGGCAGCTCTTGGGGACGTCCTGAGGAGGCGGACCGGGTTTGAAATCACACGCTCTCGCGAGACCGTAGTTGATCCGCCGGATGGTGGCAAAATCAAACTTGTTCTCGGTTGTGGCTATGGCAACGGAGGGCGAGAAGGCGAGAAGGACCGATGCGGCCGCCAATCCTGAGACCAGCCGGAGACGAGACATGACGTACCCCCGTCGGAATGGCTCCTCCACGAACGAGTAAAGCGCCCAGCTTCCAACAAATGAGAAAGCAACGGCCGCATAGATCGCAAGCGCCGGAGGCTCCGCCAGCCAAACAGCTCTCATATAGACAAGCACGGGCCAGTGGATCAAATAGAGCGAGTAAGAGATGTCGCCAATCCTCGCCATGCCTCGCACGACAATGTTGTCCCGGGTGCGCGCAAGCAGGAAGGTCAGAGTTGCCAAGCAAATCAAAGCGGCATCCACGACTGGATGAGCGAAACCCATCGGGGCAAGGAGGAGAAGCGCGAGTGCTGGGAAACGTAACTTCACAAGCACGGCAGACACCACTGGCATCGTTGGAAGCAATGCGCCAAGTGAACCAATGGACATTTCCCAAGATCGGGTCGGCAGAAGATAAAACACAGCAGATGGGTTCTGGGCGACCAGATAAAAACATAGCGCAAGGCTAGCGACAAGGAACGCCGCTATTCCGATGAGCCACCATCTCCTCGGCGCCAAAGCCAAGAAGAGAGGCAGCAGCAGGTAGTACTGTTCTTCGACGGAGAGCGACCAAAAATGCAGGAGGGGCATCGTTTCGGCGGCGGGGCCGAAATAGTCCACTTGGTACCAAGGAACGATGTTACTGGAAAATGTGAGGGCCCCTATGACCTGATTGCGGAACTCCTGCAGCCCCACGTCCGAAAGCAAAAACGGCGAGGCGACCGTCGTAAGCGCAATGACGATGTAGGCCGCCGGCAATAGACGCTTCGCACGTCGGTAATAGAACTCCGAAAAGCTGAAGCGCGATTGCTCAAGCTGCGTCCGGACCAGCTTGGTGATCAGAAAGCCGGAAATTACGAAAAATACGTCAACGCCAAGATAGCCAGCTGTAAACGGCCCAATACGTGCATGATAGAGGACGACCAGCAAAACAGCCAAGCCACGCAACGCTTGGATATCGGTTCGAATTTCACGCGGCATTGGAGGGACCTGATGTAATTCTCTACTAATTAGATTCGCGATCGTTTGGCCGCAGGGTGGCTTTTAGGTTTCCCCAAGCAAGCCCGCGCTTGGATCAACTCTGATGTTGACCATGAACGCGCTGCTGCCTAGGTGCACTCGACGTATGCGGCGCATTGGCAACCCAGAAGCGTCATAGCTCCGGTCCATTGCGATCGATCATCGAACCAGAAGGCCAATCGGACATTGATCGTCCAATCGGTAGAACGACGACAAGTGCGTCATCGATGCGTGTGGGCGGCTTATCGAGGCGCGGCTCTTGTAAGGTGGACCGCACGCGAACGTGCGGAAAAACCGTCACAGGACCGTAACGGCCGAACCTCCGGATATGTCTTTGCAACTCCGGCCGAACCGTGCCGAATGCAAACGGAACGGCGAGATCCTGGAGTGTTGGAAGCATGGCTCGGATTGAATGGCTTATTCCGAGTCTTTCAAGATCGGTGCGTATCCCGTACAATCCCAACTCAGCCACCGGCAGGTCTATTCCGTCAACTTTAATGAAGCGGCGTAGCAGTCCCAGATGAGCGGCGATCCCGTCAACGTCATAGCCGATGAGGCGAAGTTCGGGTCTCGCTCCGGCCCAGCTTCGACTTCCCTCGAATGGTTTTGCATTAAAGGCCCCGGTTGGTCCATAGGTCGCTCGAAAGAACTTGGCGAGTTCGACATGATCGGCGAGTTCCAGCTCGTTTTCCCAGCATAGTCTCCACCGCATTTGAGAGCACATGCAAAGATCTCCTCTTCCGAGTGTTTTTTGAAGCAGCTGTGCGATGAAAGGCACCGGGTTGAGGGCGCCTAAAAGGCATTCGTCTGCCGCCGGCTGTAGCCCTCATGCCCATAGGATCGCTCGTGGCGCTGGGTTCCTTACTGTTCGGCTTTGCAACCAAATACTTGTCCATTCGCGAACCGCTTGCGATAGCCATCAATGTATTTGATAGTAATCAAACGATGTTCCTTTTTAATGGATCATAACGCTTAATTCGTAAAATCGATTATTTGGATGTGGCGCATCCATGCGATGAATGGATTGCATCCGATAAGTGCGACTAAAGTCCTTATTGAACTCAATGGGCCAACAACGGAGCGTCCGCTTGCACTGTGAGAAAGACTGCTCACACTTATTCGAATCATCATAGTGCTGGATGGCGATGGCCAGCAGTGCCGGCCATTTCGGGAATGGAGGTGTAAAGCGCTCTGCATAAATGGATAGGACGAAAAATGGAAGAAAGCATTGGGATCGACAACCGGGGTGACTTTGGTATCTGGGCTATTGAAGTTGCCAAGCAGATTGTCGGCGAACAGGGTTTTGATCTCGCCAAAGGCTGCGCGTGATGGAACTGAAGACGCAGTCCGGCAAGCAGGCAATGCTCTCGGGCAGGCTATCACCACTGCGCTCATGGACGTCTACGACGGCCTCCTTGAAGGCGCGCGAGACTAAGCCCTCGCAACATTGACGGTGTAGCAATTCGCTCCGGAATGCCCCGTCCGAGCACAGCTGCCTTCACGAATCATCTTCAGCAACGCTGATTAAGAAATTAAGAACGTCGTCGGCTTGGTTCTCTTGTCCCGGGATGAGCTTCGGTCGGCAGCACAGGACGGGCGAACAATGGGATCGAAAGCGGCATACGGCTCGCGATGCAGGCTGTGATCCACTCTGGTGTTCGCCGGCTGCGGCGTGGTTGATACCATGACACCGATTGCTGATGGGTCGGCCGAGGGAATTGCCCCCCTGCATTCTTGCCAATCATTGCGCTCGATCGACAGGCGCCCTGTCATTCCACGTGGCAAGCAATGACGGGGCGGGTGCGCTGACGCGGGTGGCAGTGGTGCGCCAGCGACAGGGCGCCCGGTCTATACCAGACAATCGGTCCGGGAGGAATCCTGTTCGCGAAAAATGAAGATGGTCATAGAGGAGGCATGCAATGATCCGAAAAGACATCGATATCGCTCAATGACACGGGAGAGCGGGGCAGTTAAGGAGACTGCCTGAGGCGCGCACGGCAAGCCGCCACACGCATCCAATCATCTGTCGCGCGAGAGATCATCTGCGCAAGATTGAATGGCCCACCACAGTTTGTGGTTGCCGGCGAGAGCGGGGCTGCATACCCCTGACGCGCTTTCTCGTGTGAGAAGGGCTTTCCCCGTAACTTGCCTTGTACATCGCCGAGAACCGTCCGAAGTGAAGAAATCCCCATTTCAAGCAAATTTCCCTCGTTGTATGCCCGTTCGCCGGATCAAGTAACTCCACCCGCGCCGCCCGCAAACGAAGCATGGCCAAATACGCGGCCGGCGTGGTCTCCCGGAAGGCACGGAACCCGAGTTGCAATGCGCGTGTCGACACCCCCGCGGCTTTCGCGACCATCGGCATTCTGATCGGCTGGCTGATATTGGCTTCCATATATTCAATCGCGCGCCGGACATGCCTGGGGGCTATCATGTAGGGCTTCCTGTCGAGCAGGTGCGAAAGCTTGTGCGGGACAAAGCGTACTATCAGGTCGGCCAAAGCTTGAGTGACGTGCGCCATTGCGATTGGGGATCGAACTGAGGGATCGCGCAACCCACGAATGACGGTCTCCGCGAGAGAGCCGATCATTTGACCGGCCGACGTCGACGTTTCCAATTCCGGCAGAAGGTCCAATGATCCACTGAATGGCGTCTCGAACGTTTGATCAAGCGTCTGCAGAATCACATTCCAGTCGAGCAAAAGCTCGTCAATGACGTTCGATCGGCCATACATCACAACGCTCTCTGGCTCAAGATTGTTGTATAGGAGCAACTTACCGGGTCGAGCGGTGGCTTCGCGCGAGGCGTAGGTCACTCCCATGCCTCCGCTACGCGGTAGCACAATCGACAAATGCTGCACAGCGTTGATGGTAGGCTGGATTTGAAACTCAAACTCGTGTTGATGAAAACCCTTGATCACGGTGGCATAGTCACAGGTCGAAAAATCCAGACTCCACTGGAAGTCATCGACAGGGCTGACCAGCGCGGCTTTATACTCACCAAAGGCAGTACCGAGTGTTTCGATCATGCCATCAAATGACGATCCACCACGCTTAAATGTCAAATGGGGGCTGCTGCTTTGAAACATCCGATACGCCTGTTCGTGGTTGCAATTGGGATACTACACTCTTGGCGAGCCTATTTGCGGTTAGTCGCCGCGGTAACGAATTCAGCTCATAGTCCCATGAAGCCCTGGAAGTCCATCCGCACCTCGTCGTCGTAATAGGCCCAAATCCGCCCAGTAATCTTGTGGGCGGCACCCACTCAAAGACGTTCAGTTTCATTTCGGTCTCCTAAATGTCACTTTCGCGACACATCGAAGGACTTGCTACGCGGCCCGCCTCCTGCAGAATTATCTCACGCATCCAGGTGCTCGCCGGATCGTTTTCATGCGAGGCTGGCCACTGGATGCCCTCGGTGAACGCCGGAAGAGGTATTGGACTTTCCACAATTCGCAAGGGCATAGATGGTGCGAGATGCTTCACCAGTCGCAGAGGCAGAATTGCGAGCCTGTCGGTGCCCAATAGCGCTGCGGGCACCATCCCGAAGCTCTGAACGGCAACTTCGACACGCCTTTTGACACCTCGTTCCGATAAATAAAAGTCCTCAAGCGACTGCTGTTGACCAACCCCAGACTTAGCTGTGACGTGGCCCATCGCCATATACTCTCTGACCGTAAGTTGACCAGATAGTTTCGTATTCGTCGTACAGCCAACGGACACGAACTTTTCGTCGAACAGCTTCGCTCTGGGATGTGCGCTTGACATAAACAATTCCGGAAGAATTAGAAAATCGGCTTTGCCCCGCCGCAGAAGCTGGTCCGGATTATCTGGGAGCGGAATTAACTCGAAACTGACAGCGGGAGCTTCCCTTGCCAGACGCTTTATGATTTTCCGGAAGAATACTGTCGTCATGAAATCACAAAGCGCGATCGTAAAGTGTCGCTCCGGTTCGTCTAATGCGAAGCTATCTGCAGAAATAATGTTGAGTTGAATGTGCTGTAGTGTCTCTCGGACCGCGGAGGCGAGGCTTTCCGCACGTGGCGTCAGGATAAGTTTCCGGTTCTGCATCGTAAACAGGTCATCGCCGAAATAGTCGCGCAGCCGGCGGACGGCGGCACTCATTGCAGGCTGACTGAGATTGATGCTGCGCGCCGCTGCCGAAACGTTGCGTTCCGTCATCAAAGCGTCAAATGCGACGAGAAGATTAAGATCAAGACCCTTGAAACGCATACCGATTTAGCCCCAGAATTATCGTGAGGGTTGAAAAGAACAGTAGTGTTCCGATGTTTGCGGGCAGATCTGACGTCGTGACCTTTCAAAGCAAGATCAATCATTATCGCAAAGACTATTGAGTGCGTAATACGGATATCTTAGGATTGAATTGACCAGTTTTGATTGTAGGCAACCTCACATTCTGGACATTATGGCCTACTGCCTGCCGTTGCATTTTTCACAGTCTCCAGGGTGTTGAGTTTGGCTTCGTCCAGTTTTTTCTGACGGCACTTTGATGGTGCCGCATGGTTTCAACGCCCAACTTCTTGCGTGTCAGATGCTGGACAGGACGGGACCGAACTGGCACATCGTTAATTTCAGTGGGCGAACTTGCCTGGAACGCGGCTTCGAACGAGCTACTGGAAGACATGTCGACACCGTGCTTCAAAAGGGATTCGGGCACGCCGTGCCTCCTGACTGCGACGTGTCTGCCCGGTCGGGTTCAGCTTGCGTTCCAGCAAAATCGCGCAGCAACACCCGGAAGCGCCGAGAGCCCGATCGCTCATCGTCGCTAAATTGTCAGTTGTTTAAAGAAAAGCTCAATTGGCTTGCTCTTCCCTCCAGGCGGTCACAATTTTGCAAAGCCAAATTGCACTCCGCGAACATGTGGGAAGAAGCCCGCGGCGGCCTCCAGAACTCGCTTGAGGAATTCGACATATCAGAGTGCCGGGCACGAAAAATATTCGGTTGCTTGAGTGGAATCACCAACCGCAAAAGTCCAATCGAAGGGCTGCGAGCGGCGACCCTCCCGGACAGGCAAAACCATGTATCCGATAAGGGGCAAAGCGTCGTGGCAAATCATCCTATCTTTTGCATTTGCCGCGACTTGTCATGAAGAAGCTCGTTGATCGAGAGCAGCCCCTAACTTCAGATTGCTGAGATGCGCCGCGGCAGGAGCTTGGCCGGCTCGGCGATTCCTAACGAGGGATGCGCTGTTTAGCGTGTAAATTGATGCCGTGGATGTGTGCTATTCAAACAATCGATTTTGCGAATTGATGGCGGTGCTGCATCAGGCGGACCATTGATTGCAGAGAACCTGGGGCGTCGACGGCACAAGAGTGACGCTGAAAGCAATCAAAAGCAGTCAGGAGAAGCCCTGCCGAGAACTATCGCGCAATCAAAAACCGGAGATGAAGCATGCGTCTTACACTTGCCGCCGCGGCGGTACTTTCCACTTTATCTTTGCAGCAAGCCGTCGCTGGCACTGTAAACTGCGCTCCGATCACCGAGCAGCAGGTAGCAGAATTGTTCGATCGCTGGAATGCGTCGCTCAGAACACTCGACTCCGAAAAAGTTGCCGCGAATTATGCGGAAAATGCGATCCTGCTGCCGACGCTGTCGAACACACCGCGCCTGACACACGAGCAGCGAGCCGCTTATTTCGAGCACTTTCTCAAAAAGCGGCCGAAAGGATCGATCGATCTGCGCGTGATCAGGATCGGATGTAACATGGCAACGGACAGCGGCATTTATACTTTTTCATTCGCCGATGGCACCAAAATTCCCGCACGTTACACCTACACCTATGAATTCATGGACGGAAAATGGATGATTACAGCCCATCACTCCTCATCGATGCCTGAGACATAGGGATGGCTCGAGCACGCGTGCTGGCGATATGCCAGCACACGCTTGCGGTGAACTCCAGCTCATCACTCCAAGCCAGAACTTTCGCCAGCAACACTTGCCTCACTGTTCTTTCTTCCCAACGAAAATCGCTGGATCGTATGACGGGCCATAACGTGAGCTTGAAACCGCCGAAAGGGTCATGGCATGAAGGTCTATGCCGGCGTCATCTTTGAAAAAGCGGCTTCCGGCGGCCTCGTCGACACGTCGTCTCCGTCGTTCTTGCAAAAGCACTGGTCGAAATTGCCGGCGAGGAAGAGGCTGCCGCGGCCCGTCACCTTTTGAGGCCGTTTCTGTCAACCGGCGCCAGGGGCCGAACAGATTCTCCGCCCTTAGCCGGCGCAGCGATCAATCAGAGTACAAATTCAAAGCGTTCGACCAGAGCCCACTCTCAGCAACGGTGCCCGCCTCCTCGGAGAGGCCGATCGCGGGACGGCTCCTCCTCCTTGACGCAGTGCATTGTGGAGCTACGCATCCATCATGCCAAGCGACAAATGGGATTCAAAACATCGAGATGATTGGGCGGCGCGCTTGTCCTATGTCGGACATTGTCGAAAGGACAACGTTGCATTTGGCTTCAAGGCGTTGGGTCATCGTCACAATCCGAATTTAAGCACAAACGTCTTTCGGCATTCGAACTAAGGACAGCTCATTTCAGCGACGTCGATGATACGCAAGTCCTGGATCGTTCACTCGACTGGAATGACCTTTGCGTTTGCGATTTAAGGGCGGCGGGAACGGGCGACCGGCATTGGAAGACGGGAAGCCATGATGCCTGGCGGCGAAAAAGCACCCCTCGAGCGCAGAATCCCATCTGATCGAAAGGAAGACGACGCGTGAAATCTGGACATGATAAGCCGGACTGGAGACGAAAGTCATTGCGCGCCTCATCATCAACTTTCATCTCGAAAAAACATAGCGAGGCGCATTTACCTTGGTATACCATCTATCCAACGATACAGGAGTTTTCCTCTGCAATCGGCGCCCATACGTATGAGGAATGGCTGCGGAGCCTGCCAACCGATGACGCTGTTTCGCTCTATCTGCACATTCCATTTTGCCGCTCGATGTGCTGGTATTGTGGTTTTCCAACGAGCATCACTCGTCTGGATAATTTGATCATCCACTATCTAGCAATGCTCCGTGAGGAGATCCGCTTGGTCGCCGAGCAAGCGCCGAAGGCACTTGGCGTGAGCGACGTGCACTTCGGGGGCGGATCCCCGACCATCATGCCGCCAGCAGACTTCCTGTCGCTAATGGAACTTTTGCGCGGCCACTTCGCGTTCGAGAAAGCGGCTAACATCGCTATCGAGGTCGACCCGCGCACCTTCACCACCGATATGGCCGAAGCCTTGGAGAAAGCCGGTGTGAACCGCGCAAGCGTTGGTGTGCAGAGCTTTGATCCCATCGTACAAAAGGCGATCAACCGGGTTCAGAGCGAGGCGCAGGTGATGACTGCCGTCCAGAACCTTCGCCTGCATGGAATAGGGCGCATCAATTTCGACCTGATGTTTGGATTGCCCTATCAAACAGTCCAGTCCTGTCGCCAGAGCGCGAAGTTAGCTATTGAGATGCGTCCCGACCGTCTCGCGGTCTTCGGTTATTCGCACGATCTATCCTATAGAAAAAATCAGCTCCTGATTGACCGGGCAGCATTGCCCGATATAGCCGGGCGCGCTGAGCAGGCCTCGGTCATGGCCGAAACGTTAGCCGCTGCCGGCTATCTGCAAATCGGGCTCGACCATTTCGCGCTGCCGGATGATGAGCTTGCATTAGCGGAGAGAACTGGTCGTCTGCGGCGCAATTTGCTTGGTTACTCGGCCGAAACACGCCCAACTGTGATCGGCTTCGGCGCGTCGGCCATCGGTCGTTGCGGCGAAGGCTACGTTCAAAACGTATGCGGCGTCCACGCCCCATCGATTTTTCAGTTGCAGTGATCTGAGGTTGATCTACGGCCCGTCAAATGAGCTCACCGAAGAGTACCTGACGAGCTCATTGTGAGGCCTTGATGCGGGCGGCGTAGGCCCAGGGCATGAGGGCATCGATGTCTTTTGCTAGGTGGCCGTTTGCGAGGCTGACGAAGAGATCGCACAGATAGGCGTAGGGTTCAACGCTGTTCATTTTACAAGTGCCGATCAGGCTGGCAAACCGGGCCCAGTTGCGGCCCCCTCCCTCGAAGCCGGGTTCATAATGCCGGGTTTCTGGCATTCGAGTCCACGGTCACTTATCCCTTCCATCCACTGGTTGACCAAACCGTATTGGTAACCGGCAGCCATGAGCACGAAGGTGTTCATTATCTGCTGATTCGACAAGCCCATGGTGGCTCATTTCAAATCCCCGCATGGATGTTTGATCCTGCGGCAAGTTCGATCGAGATTGTAGCCGAGCCGCGCCTTTCGGCAGCCAAGCTTATTGAACTGCGCGCATTCATTGATTCTCACGTACCTTTTCGCTCGGTTCAAGAAGCCGAAGGGATAAGCCATGAGAAAGCAATTTCGCATGCAATTGGATCTGTTCGTGACAGCCCGGCCGGTAGACCTGAGCGACACCCAGCGCCGGGAAGCCTTAACACTCCTTCAATTACTGTTGACGGAAGCGGCGGCAAAGCTGGCCGGCAAGCGGTTCGCCGACGGCGGAAAGGAGGCGGGCAATGAGTAAGATTACCGCCGACCATCTTAGCCTTAGCGCCTTCGTCTACGTCCGGCAGTCGACAGCCTACCAGGTTGCCAATAACCTGGAAAGCCAACGACGGCAGTACGGCTTAGTCGAGCGTGCTCGACAGTTGGGTTGGGAGACCGTCGAGATCGTCGACGATGACCTTGGACGATCCGGAGGTGGCATCGCCCGCCCAGGATTCGAGAAGCTGTTGGCGGCGATATGTGAAGGTCGGGTGGGAGCAGTCGTATCGCTTGAGGCCTCACGTCTGGCGCGCAATGGCCGTGATTGGCATACGTTGCTGGAATTTTGTGGTCTGGTCGGCACTCTGATCGTTGACGAAGAGGCTATTTACGATCCGCGCTCGCCTAACGATCGTCTCCTTCTTGGCATGAAGGGTACGATGAGCGAGATGGAGTTATCCGTGTTTCGGCAACGATCCGTCGAGGCCATGCGCCAAAAAGCGCGGCGCGGCGAACTTCATCTGACTGTTGCCGTCGGATATGTGAAGACGGATGATGCCCGTGTCGAGAAAGATCCTGATCGGCGCGTTCAGGAGAGCATTCTGCTCGTCTTTCGTAAATTCGCCGAACTGCAGACCGTCCGCCAGGTGTTGCTCTGGTTCAGGCAAGAGAATGTCTTGGTTCCGTCTGTCAATCAAGGGCGCGGCAAACCGCCGATCGAGTGGAAAGCTCCGGTTTATCATACCCTTCATCACATACTGACAAACCCCGTCTACGCTGGCTCGTACGCCTACGGCCGGCGTGGGACACGGGTGATGATCAAGGATGGGCGCAAACGGGTCATCCGTGATACGTTGCGGCGTAATTCGAAGGACTGGGAAGTTTTGATCCACGACCATCATGAAGGCTATATTAGCTGGGCCGAGTTTGAAAGGAATCAGCATCTGATCGCCGAGAATGCGAATGGAAAAAGCTACATAGGGCGGGGTTCGATAAGGCGTGGCGAAGCTTTGTTGCCTGGACTATTTCGTTGCGGTCGCTGCGGTCGTCGACTGCATATTCAATATTCTGGGAAAGGCGGCAACACGCAGCGATACGTTTGTCGCGGCACATTCGGCGACATGGCGGCTGCAAACTGCATCGGGTTCGGTGGCATGCGCGTCGATCGGGCCGTCGCGCAGGAAGTTCTCGAACGACTGCAACCCCTCGGGATCGAGGCGGCGTTGCAGGCAATGGAGGCGCACACGCAGCGTCATAGCGATAAGCGTCAGCAACTCGAGAACTCAATCAAGCAAGCACAATATGAGGCTGCTCGAGCGCGGCGCCAGTATGACGCTGTCGATCCCGACAATCGGTTGGTCGCGGGCGAGTTGGAAAGACGCTGGAATGAGAAACTGATCCAATTGCGTGACCTGGAGATCGAGCTTGAGACGCTCTCGACCGACCGCGACATGCCCGCGCTATCGGCAGATGACCGTGCAAGACTGATGAAGCTCGGCAGGGACCTGGGGCAGGCATGGGACAGCCCCAGCGTATCCATTGAGACGCGCAAAAAGATCATTCGGCTACTAATCACGGAAATTGTTGTCGATCTCGTGCGCGCCTTGGCAAGGCAGTTACCTGATTTGTCAATCGCAGCGATCCTGAACCGCTCCGGCAAGCGGACTGGACATGGCGCCAGCTGGACACGAAGCCACGTCTGCAGTCTTCGCAACATCCACGGCATCCCCGTCTATCGGGAAGGCGAACGGGCTGAACGCGGCGAGAGAACCCTCGACGAGACCGCCGACATTCTGAAGGTAAGTCGAGCTACGGCTTATCGGATGGTAAGCAGCGGCGTCCTTCCCGCTCGACAGCTATGTGCTGGAGCGCCTTGGATCATTCAACTTTCCGACCTTCAAGACGACACTGTTCGCCGCGAAGCAGATGCCAGGCGATCAAGACGTCCGATATCTCAGGATCCGGTTCAAAATCCCCTTTTATTTTAAGGACATCGTCAGATGAGCAGTATGTCGCGCCAACGTCGCTACCGGCAAAGAGCGCATTGCGGCGATTCATGGCTGGTCGGCGGATCGCGTTTTCCACCAGGTTGGAGTCGATATCGACGTGGCCGTCGTCCAGAAACAGCCGGAATCCGTCCTGCCGCGTCAGCATATAGGCCAGGGCTTTTCCGAGGTCGGACTTGCGTGAGACGCGCTGGCTTGCGCTGCGAGCCAGGTGAAGAATTCGTCCACCAGCGGGAGGGACAGGTCCTGTCGAACTGCCCGGCGATGTTCGGGATCTGAGCCCCGGATACTGCCTTCGATCTTGTAGAGCGCGGCGATCCGCACCAGCGCCTCGTCGACGATGGGCGATCCACTCTTTGGCGCGGCCTTGATCAGCTTTCTGCGCCCGTGCGCCCAACAGAAAGCCAGCTTCAAGGGATCACCGCCCATCCGGTCCGACGTGGCGAGGTGAGAGTAACCACCGTAGGCATCCACCTGGATTGTCCCGTTGAACCCGTCGAGGATTTCAGCGGCATATTCGCCTTTACGCCCGGGCCGATAATGGAACACCACGCCCGGCGGCGCAGAACCGTTCCAGCCGCGGTCGTCACGCAACACGGCCCAGAGATAACCGGTCTTCGTCTTGCCTCGCCCCGGATCCAACACCGGAGCCGTGGTCTCGTCGACATAGAGCCGCGTGCTTTCAAACAGCAGCCGTTTTGCCATGTAGTCGACCAATCTTGTGAGCGTTGATCCGGAAGTTGCCGCGAGCAACGGGCGGGCGCTCTTGCTGGTTTCGAACTTGATGGAATTGGCCAACATGGTGGAACACCTTTGTGACAGGTTGGCAGCGCGGTGGCGAGCGGAGTGTAAGGACAATTATGCCGCTAATGTAAACGAGATTATGCCGCAAGAGGACTCGCTGTATGGCATATTTCCCTAATTTGCTCAGAGAATGTCCTTGATACAAATCAGAAGTGCGGTATAATTAGCATTACATTAATGCTCGATCTCATACCCGGAGCCCGCAATGCCTGCGAAGTACGGCGGCAAGCGATCAAAGATGGATGCCCTCATCGACGAGGGCACCTTCAATCCAAATTCCGAGAAGGTGCGCGACCCGAAGTTCCGCGGCAGCGAGTTCTTCGATCCGCGCGACGCCGTCCAGGTCAAATACGAGATGCTGCGACGCGTCTCCGTCGACAACGTCTCGGTAACGGACGCTTCCGACGAGTATGGTGTTTCCAGACCGACCTACTACCAGGCCAAGGCAAACTTCGACACGAGTGGGATTGCTGGACTGGTGCCGGCAAAGCCGGGTCCCCGCGGGCCCCACAAGGTCGACGACAAAGTCCTGGCATTTCTGCAGGCAAGGCTGGTTCCGGGCGTACCCGTTCATGCACGCGAGCTCGCCAAGATGGTCCGCAACGAACTCGATATCGAGCTTCATCCCAGGACGATCGAGCGGGTGTTAAAAAAAACGATCCGCTAGACGTTGCCACGGGACCGGCATGTTCATTGCCGGCCATCGCGGACCAGTACGAGATGCTGCGCAGTGCAGCTCTCGGCGAAGTTCTGCCGCTCAAGGCCCGTAGCGGCCTCATGCTTTTTCTGCGCCGCGGCATGTGGGGATGGGCCCGTGCACTGCCTGCGGCGGCAAGCCCTGATCAAGACCCGTTTTACCTGTCATTGGCCACCCGACCGGCGCGCGACGACCTCAGCGCCGTCGTTCATGTCCTGGCGACCATCGCCATGAGCATCCACCAACGGAGAGCACCATGAACATGAATGTACACCTCAAAGTCCAGTCCCATCACCGTGAACGCAGCGCCTACCTCTACATCCGCCAATCTTCGATGCGGCAAGTCATCGACAATACCGAGAGCGCCATGCGGCAATATGCGCTTCGCGGGCGCGCTATCGCACTTGGTTGGCGCGAGGAGCAAATTATCGTCATCGATAACGATCAGGGTGAATCCGGCGCATCGGCGGTCTGGCGCGAGGGATTTCAGCGGCTGGTCAGCGATGTCGGCATGGGGCATGCCGGGATCGTCATGGGTCTGGAGGTCTCCCGGCTGGCGCGCAACAATGCCGACTGGCAGCGTCTACTGGAGATCTGCGCCCTTGCTGACACCCTGATCCTCGACGAGGACGGTGTCTATGACCCGGCAAGTTTCAACGACCGCCTCCTGCTCGGCCTCAAGGGAACAATGAGTGAGGCCGAACTGCATGTGATCAAGGCAAGGCTGCGCGGCGGTATTCTCAACAAGGCACGGCGCGGCGAGTTCCGTTGCCCCCTGCCAACCGGACTGGTCTATGACCATTCCGGCAATGTGGCTCTCGATCCGGACATGCAAATTAGAGAGACGATTGCTCATTTCTTTGAGACGTTCTCTCGCGTCGGATCCGCCTCCCAGACCGTCAAGGCCTTTCGTCAGGAAGGTATTCTCTTTCCCTCCCGCCTGCACGATAGCCAGACTGTTTTTCGGCCACTGACGCCTTCGACGGCGATGCGCGTGCTGCATAATCCACGTTACGCCGGAGCCTATGCCTATGGTCGCCGTCGCTATCGACGAACCATCGATGGCAAAAAGCTCGTCCGTGAACAAGGTACCGACGATTGGACGGCGTGTATTCCAGATGCCCATCCCGGCTATATCAGCTGGGAGCAGCACCAAGAGAACCTGAGGATTCTAAAGTCGAACATCTGCCATAAATGGAACGCCGGTGTCGCATCGCCTCCGCGGGAAGGACCGGCGCTGCTGCAGGGACGGGCCGTGTGTGGGCAATGCGGCAGGCATTTTCACATGCGCTACGCTGCCCGACGCGGTCGACAGGAAGCCTGGTACGTTTGTGACCGCGCCCGTAGCAATCGCGGAGAACACGTGTGCCAGGCGATCGCTGCTCCTCCCGTCGACGAAGCCATCGGCATGTTGATCGCGGATCAGATGACGCCGGCAGCCGTCGAACTGGCAATTGAAGTCCGCAAAGAAATCGAAGCGCGACATGAAGAGGCGGACCGGCTGCGCTGTCGCGCAATCGAGCGCGCCCAAACCGAGGCCGATCTCGCCCAGCGCCGTTTCATGCTCGTCGATCCCAATAACCGCCTTGTCGCCGACACGCTCGAAGGGGAATGGAACGAGAAGCTCCGCATCTTGGCTAATGCCCGCGAAGAGCGCGAGCGCGCCCAGGAGCACGATCAATTCATCCTCAATAAGGCCGTCCAAGAGCGGTTGGTCACAATGACGGCGGACTTCAAAAAGCTCTGGACCAATTCAGAGACCCCGAACCGCGAACGAAAGCGCTTGCTTGCCCACATCATTGAGGATGTCACCCTCCTCAAACTACCGAAGAGAGGCACAACCAAGGCTCATATTCGCTTCAAAGGCGGCAAAACCCAGACACTCGTCACCATCAGCCCAAAATCGCCCAGCCAGCAGGTCAAGACGAGCCCCGACGTCATCCAACTGATCGATAAACTCCTCGACGATCATATTTTTTCCGAGATCGCCGACATTCTCAACAATCAGGGATACCGTCCGGGCTCGGTGACGCGCCGTGACCAGCGCAACGCCCGCTTCACAACCAAACGCGTCACCTATCTTGTTCGCGAATACAAGCTGAGATCACGCTATGACCGGCTCCGGGATCGTGGGATGTTGACAAAGAAGGAGGCGGCTGCACACCTCAATATCCATGAGCATACCCTCGCCAGATGGGCTGAACATGGCCTCGTCACCAGCCATGCCTACAACGGACACTATTACCTGTACGAGCTTCCGAAGAGCGATTTACCGCAAAAGCAATGCAGTCGATGGAACCAACTCGTCGATCGCCTCGCCGCCCATAAGGAAAATGCCAGACACGCCAAAACCTTCAACTGAATCCGAAAGAGAGATGCAGTATGAATGCAGATCGTTGTAGGTTAGCACCATTCCGGTGCCATCCCACACCAGGATCTTCAGGCGATCGCCGCGCTTCGACCGGAAGATCACCGTCACCCCGGAATGCGGATCGAGCTTCAATTCGGTCTGCACCATCAGAGCCAGCGCCTGATGCCCACAGCGGAAGTCAACCGGCCGCGTTGCAATCAGGATCGGCAGGCGTTGGCCCGCGACGATCATGCCGTCCCTCGCATGGCTCGCACCAGAGCCGCCACACGTTCAACCGGCACATCGCCGGGAACCCGCATCACAACGTCCGGGCCGATCTCCAATGTCAAGACCGACGAAACCGTCGCCGGCAGCGGCGGCGCCAAAACACTCACAGCCTCGCTCGGCTCTGCCGCAATCGCCAAAGGCACAAATGCAGGCTCGGCATCGCCGCTCTCCGACTGGCCCGACATAGTCTCAAAAGGCAACGCCAGAATGCCCTCGCGCACTTGCCGGCGCCACAAGGAAAGCTGGTGCGCAACAACGTCATGACGGCGCGCGACATCAACAACACGAACGCCAGGCTCAAGGCTTTCCGCCACGATCCGCGCCTTCACATCGTCCGGCCAACGCCGGTTTCCGCGGCGCGGCTCGACAACTTCGTAACGCCCAACAAATCCATCATCTGCCATGCAAATCTCCAGATAGTCCTGGAAACCTTCTCGCACACCCGGCAAGCCTCAAAATATAGCCAATTCAATGGGGCGGAGACGGCGCTTACGCCGCAATCATAAAAATACGAAAGTTGATTCAATTTGAGAGGGCCATTGCCGATTACATCCGGATTGATGACATTGCCGACATAGCCGATCCAATCATTATATTGAGAGCCGGCGCGGCCGATGAGGAAACCACCAAGCGATATATTCGCCACAGGTAGATCGGCGCCGATCGTGCTACTATCGTCCGTATAATCGAACCGTAGAGTCGTCGTCGTCTTCAGGAGGCCATATTCAGTCTCCGTTGCCGCATTGACATAGATTTCGCTTCGCGTCAGCCAGGTGGTGCCGCTGGGTTCAACTGGGGCGTAAGGATTGTATGACGATGCCTGCGTGCGGACCATACCCCCGACTTGCATGCAGGTTTCAGATCCAGGGATATAGAAATAGCCCTTGCCGTAGGCATCGCAGATGCGGACAAGTTCAGCCGGTTCCGGCTCGACGGCGACGACTTGATCGATAGCGCATACGGAAGGCGCGACTGAAAGTGTTGCAATCCCGCCGAGAAGAATGGGTCTGATATTCACTGAAGCTCCGATGTTTGGGTCAAAGAGAAATTCATCGCCCGCGCTAAACGCGTGCTCAACAATCGTCCTGGAAAGCGAATTTTATGCATGAGATTTGGGATCAGGGATTCATTCCCATCCCTGAGCAAGCAAGGACTATCGTTACGTTTTCAAGAGAAGCAATTCGTCCTGAATATTCCTTGGTGACAAGACCAGATCTCTCCATTACGTCCGGAAATCTGATGGCAGGAGGTAGGCGGCGGCAGAGAGCATTTTGCTGACATTTTCGACATTTCCGCTCAGTTGACTTTGATCGTGAAGCGTTCGCAAATGGCTCGAAGCAATATGCATGCCGCAGGAAAAACCCTTTGTTTTGCAGTAACTTTCTTAAAGCAGCTCTCCGGCAAGTCCGCCATTGTCGCATGTCAGACAGACCTGAGCGACATCGGCGCATGATGTTTGCAGGTAGCAGCTTTTGAAACACGGGTGGATCGTCGATCAACCGTCTGCTTATCGCTTGCAGGTCTAAAGCCTCAGTTCACGCCGTGACTCCAACTGTATCGAATGAGCGGGTGATTTCCAGCGCACGTTCGGGGCATGATCGAGCACCCCGGGATGCGCGAAATTCGTTCCCTGCAGCAACGTCGATATTGCCGGGCAGGATATAACCATCCTCATCCAACTTGAAGATCTCCGGCGCTTGGAACCAGCATCGCGCGTGTCCCTGGCATTTGGCAGTGTGGACGATGATGTGCATGCCGCACCTCCGAAGCTGCATAGCGGCGCTCGAGTTATGACCATTCCAGGACCAGATTTTCGATCCCGAACACATGGCCGCCATGGGTTATGGGGGCCGTACCTTCTTTGATACGGAAATGAGGAATATGAGACAGCCATTCCTCCAAGCCGATGATGATCTCCCGCCGGGCAAGGTGCGAACCAAGACAACGATGGGGACCTGCGGCGAACGCGGTGTGGCAGTTGTCCTCGCGTGCCAGGTCAATCACGTTGGGATCCTCGAACTCCGCCGGATCACGATTGGCAATCATCGTAGCGCAGCAAACATAATCCCCTTTGCGAATCGGCGCGCCTTCGAAATCGATATCTTTCGTTGCCACACGAATCATCTGTACGGTCGAATATGCCCGCAACAATTCTTCGGTTGCGAGCACGATCCGTTCCGGTTCACTGCGCAACAAATTTTGGTCTTTTGGATTGCGTGCCAGATGGGCCAAGTCAAAGCCGATCGCGGCTGCGACCGTATCGAGCCCCGCGACGAACAATAGTACGCCGATGCCACGGACTTCGTTTTCGGCCAGCAGGCGGCTATCGATCTGTGCCTGCACGACGAAGGTCATGAAGTCGCCTGCAGGCTCTTTCCGGCGCAAGGCCGCAAGTTCATCGATAAACTCCAGAATAGACCGAGCGGCTGCCGATCGTTGGACCTTATCTCCGTGGAGCAAGGCCTTCGCCCAGCCGACAAATACGTCGAGCCGCTCGTTCGGTAATCCCAAAAACTGAAGAAAGACGCCAACTGTGAATGGAATGGCAAAATCTTTCATCACCTCGCAGCTTTTACCCGACACGGAGATCTTTTCGACAATGGTGATCGCTTGCGCACGGATAGACGCTTCCAGCGCCATCACTCGTTTTGGCGAGAACAGGGGGTTAAGCAGGGAGCGAAAGATGCCGTGGGCCGGTGGATCAAGCTCGAGTGGGATCAACGGCCAGTCGTCACCGAGCGCAGAGGCGAAAATGCTGCGATTGCTGGAAAAAGTATCAGGGTCCTGCAGCACTTTGCGTTGGTCTTTGGCCCGGGTTCTGAGCCACGTGCCACGACCATCACGCGTATTGTGGAGTGAATAAAACACTGGTGGTCCGGCGTGAACACGAGCGGCGGCTCCATGAGGATCTCCATTGGAGACGCGTTGCATGCCGGGTGACGTGAACAAGCTGAAGTCGCTCACCATTTCGCGCGGAACATGATCTGGAATTGGGTCACCCACGAATTGATTTCTCCTGAACGGCGGCTGGCTGCATTAGCCCGTCATGTTCTTTGACGGCTGAAGTCCCATTGCCGCTCTTCATCTGCCGATCGAAAAGCCAAGAGGGCGAGTGGCGATACTCGGCAACTCCGGCTATTGACCGTCGCGATCTGGTTGTCCGGTCGATCGCGACCCGACATCCCCCGATTATGAGGCCACTCAAGGTGCCGGCAGCGCTGATCGCCTCGCAGAGAGAGTTCAAAATTCATGCCAGTTCCCTTTGGTCGGCCGAAAAGCGATCTTCCCGTTGCTCTTCGGCTATTTGATCCCGAGCAAGCTGAAAAAGCTTGTGTCGAGGAGCTAACAAAAACCGGTGAAACGCGATCGCGCTCGCGCAAGCAACTTGGCGTAGAGGTCGACGAGCAAACACGCGACATTACGGTGTCGCGCTTCCGACAATGCCGGACACGGTCAAAGGCGCATGAGTAGCACTTCATTGTTTTAAAACGATGTTCTGCCTTGGCCTGAATAATGCCTGAACCGCCGCCGACTTGCTGGAGGAGGAAAATCCGACAGTCGGCCCCACACAAAAAGGTGGGTAGCTGCAAAGACACCGCCATACGTATGGCACAGAAAGCCGCCGCCACGATCCGTGCGCTCAATGCGACGGGCAAAAGAATTTTTTGCGCAAAAGTTTCGCCTGTCGCCAATCCATCGCCACCCACAGAGGAGAGCAATTGTGAGCTTTCTTGAAACGAGTTTGAAGCTGTTTCAACAAAAATATGCGCCAGACTTAGGTCCAGAACAATACGCTCACCACACTGGATGTGATCGGGACGGCAATTCGATGAGCGGCTCGCTGTTGTGGGCAAGGGCTGAAACCCAGAGGATGAACAATGCGTTGGATACCGGGACAACCAATATGGTCGACGCCGAGATCAAGTTGGCACGAGACCTTCAGCAGAGAGTAAAAGAGTATGTCCGATGGCCTCAGGGCAAGCGATCTCAAAAAGGGGTGTCAATTCTCGACTTTGGCCCCGGAACAGTGCGAGCATTTCAGCAGAAGACCCTTCCCCTTGCAACGGAGTTGCGCGGAAAAACCTCACGTTGCGTACTGGTTGATCGCTCGAACGAGTTCCTCTCGGATATAGAGCGATCGCCACCATCGTTCGACCTGAAGATCGAGTTCATACGAGATGACATTTTTTCCGGGCGGCGCTTTTTTTCCGATGAGGAAACGGCATTGGTCGTCATGTTCGGGCGGACTTTTGGGAATCTTGCCGCTTCCATAAGTGAGGCTCCTCCGGTTGCGGCGGTTGTCCAGGCGTTGAGGAGGATATCGAACAGCGCTGAGAAGTGCTGGCTTGCGATCTCAATAGGCTCGGATCTGAGGTGGAATGTCGCAAAAGCCTACTACGAAGCGCATCCAGAATTTCAGCTAAACGTATTTTATCGAATGAAGGCAGAATTACCCGTCGACGATAACTTTGATCCAGGAGTGTTTGAGTATGAGGCGGATATAAGAGGTGATGACAGCTTCATGCAGGTGATCCACACCGCGACGGTGAATAGAAATTTGTCGTTTCGACTCAAAGGAAAAAGCATCGAACTTAAAAATGGTGATCGGCTGCATTTGAAGAACTCATTTTCTTTTTCGGAAGAGTTTTTCAGAGAATGCGCGAACCTGGCAGGGCTTGTGTCGGTTGATGTGCTTTCAGATGCCGCCGGCTCAGACATTCACGTGCTGGAAAAGGCGACCTAAGAACAAGTCCTGCCGCCGCTGCCGGCGAAGAGCCAATCCTTCGCATGCTATTGGCAATAACCAGCCATTCCACCCATGTCTGGCAACGATTTGTCGTGCCCTTTCGGCCAAAGCGCGAGGGAATATCGGGCATAACGGATTGGGCAACATTCGCGGCCGAGACGCTCGGCCCCGAACTCGATGTCCCGGCGAGGAGGTCGGCAGCAGTCCCTCGCGCTCGTCAGGCGGTTAACGGGTCAAGATCACTTGGCCTTGTCCGATATGCGACAATCGATCGATATGCAACGCCGGGCGGTTTGATCGATTATGTTGAACAAGAAAACATTTTTTCCTTTGGCACGCATATTGCTGCGAAGCATTTGCAGACGCGTCACGGTCCGACGGTACCGCATGGAGATGTCGAAATGTTAGCGCCAAATTATCTGCCGGGACCTATGCCCGGTCATCCGAGAGCAGAAGGCTCCAGATCCCGAAGAAGGAACAGGCCATGTTCGCCGAGGAATATCGAACGGTGGCCACGCAGACGCATCAGGTTGTACCTGGGTGGTCGCGACGAACGCACGAGCAAACCCTCATCGTCGTCATAACCTCTAATCTGACGGCGCCTCAATAGGCGGCTTTTTGTTCGCGGCGATCAATGCCGACCGGTCCGGCGCGTTTTGAATTGATATTTGCCGAATTGCTGCAGAATCTCCCCAAACGCCCGTCGTGGAACCCTCGAACTTGGACAGCAATCGCATCCAGGCGCGAGGCCTTGGACGATTGGTCCAGATCCTTCAACCGCAGGAACCTAATCCATGGCTCACTTTGAAGACATCGACCAGTTTCGTCAGCGTATCGCCGAAGCACTCCCTTCGGCCAATATCCCAACCTTGTTGCTCCTGCTTTATCAGTTCACAGGACGAGAATATTGGCTAGGTCCGCGGTTTATTCCTGCCAAGAGCGGCTGGGACGACAACGACTCCGGTGGTCTGGCAATCGAATTGCAGGCGGAGATTCGCGATGCAGCACTGAGCGCCATCATGGCTTGGCGCCAAGGCGTTCCCATCGCAAGGGCAGACTTATCGGCAGAAGAATTGATCCGCATGCTCTCCATGTCAGAAGCTGAGCCTATTCCGCCGGAATATGCTGACATGATGATCCACAAGCTGCGGAGGTATTCAGGCGCGGTTCCTGATCCGGTGTGTTTGCCGGACAACTTCCGCATACTTGTCATCGGAGCCGGCATGTCCGGCATCGCGGCCGCAGTTCGGCTGCGACAACTGGGCGTTTCTTACATCCAGATTGAAAAGCAGGACCGCACAGGCGGGGTCTGGCATTCACATCGCTATCCTGGCTGCGGGGTCGACACGCCCGGACATCTATACTCCTTCACGTTTGCCAGCGGCGACTGGAGTAAGTTCTTCCCGTTGCAGCAGGAAATTGATGAATATCTCAACCGGGTCGCCTGCGACTTCGGTATTGAAAGCTCAATCCGCTACGGCACGGAATGCCTGTTTTCTCGTTATGATGAGGAAAGCCGGACTTGGCATTCTCGATTGCGCTTGCCAGACGGGCGGGAAGAAACCCTTGTAACCAATGTGGTCATTTCAGCCGTGGGCGGATTTACCACGCCAAAATGGCCAAACATTCCCGGGCTGCGTGACTTCGACGGACCGTTGGTGCACACCTCCAATTGGGATCCCGGGGTTACGCTCGACGGCAAACGCGTGGCTGTGATCGGAAACGGAGCATCGGCAATGCAGATTGTCCCGGCCATCGCCGATCGGGTGAGCGCCCTGACAATCTTCCAACGATCGCGCCAATGGGCGGCACCCTTTCCAAAATTTCTTATGTCGGTTCCCGAGTCGATGCAGTTCTTGCTCCGCGCGGTACCACATTACGAATGGCTTTATAGGCTCCGGCTGAGTTGGATTTTTGATACTCAAGTGCACGAATCCCTGCAGAAGGATCCGGCATGGCCGCATCCCGATCGCTCTGTGAATGCGCTGAACGACGGCCACCGCGAGACGTGTACACGATATATCGAAGAACAGCTCGCCGGGCGGCCCGAGCTACTGGCGAAGGTCATTCCCCCCTACCCGCCGTTCGGCAAGCGAATGCTCCTGGACAATGGCTGGTACAGAACCCTTCTGAAGCCGCAGGTCAGTCTGGTGGACAGCGCTGCTGCACAGGTCGAAGGCAAGTCGATCCGAGCGATAAATGGCGACAGCCATGAGGCAGATGTTCTCATCGTCGCCTCGGGCTACGATATCACACGCTTCTTGCTTCCAGTTCAGATATTCGGACGCGATGGCGTGACAGTACGTGAGGCTTGGGACGATGACGACTGTCAGGCGTATCTTGGTAGCGTCATGCCGGGTTTCCCGAACTTCTTCATGCTCTACGGCCCCAATACAGCCCTCGGTCATCGCGGGAACTTCATCTTCACGATCGAAAGCCAGCTGGACTACGTGCTGAGCGTTCTGCGCCAGATGGGAGAAAAGAAGTTATCCGAGGTGGAATGCCGGCAAGACGTTTATCAACACTACAACCGGACGATCCAGGAAATGCACCAGAAGATGATCTGGAGCCATCCCGGCATGTCCACTTATTTCCGCAACGCCCGGGGGCGAATCGTAACAAACAGCCCTTGGCGCCTTATCGACTATTGGAACCTAACGAAGGAGGCAGACCTCAGTGACTACCACATCATGGGGAACGTCGGCTACCAGTCAAAGGCCTCGGCTGAAGCGGTTTGAAAAGCGGTCGCCACTCAGGGGTCGAGTTGAGATCGAGGATTAAAATCGCTCACTGAATAAAAAGGCCTCAGGGGTGGGAAGGTGGAGGAGCAGGATGGCCGCGACCGAAACGTTTTACGATGTTATCCGTCGCCAGGGCATAACCCGGCGCAGTTTCATGAAGTTCTGCAGCCTCACGGCGGCCTGCCTCGGCCTTGGCTCCGATACGGCCGCAGCGATGGCCGAGGCACTTGAAACCAAAGAGCGTGTGCCGGTGATCTGGATGCATGGGCTCGAATGCACCTGCTGCTCGGAAAGCTTCATCCGCTCCGCCTATCCGCTGGCCAAGGATGTAGTCCTGTCGATGATTTCACTCGATTACGACGATACAATCATGGCGGCGGCCGGCTACCAGGCCGAGGCGATCCTCAAAGAGACCAAGGAGAAGCACAAGGGCAAGTACATTCTTGCCGTCGAAGGCAATCCGCCGCTCAACGAAGGCGGGATGTTCTGCATCGATGGCGGGCGACCCTTCGTCGAGAAACTCAAATGGATGGCCGAAGGCGCCCTGGCTGTCATCGCCTGGGGAACCTGTGCCTCTTCGGGCTGCGTTCAGGCCGCAACGCCCAACCCCACCGAGGCGACGCCGATCGACAAAGTGATCCGCGACAAGCCGATCATCAAAGTGCCTGGCTGTCCGCCGATCGCAGAGGTGATGACCGGCGTCGTCACCTTCATCACCACGTTCGGCAAGCTCCCCGAACTCGATCATCAGGGTCGGCCTAAGATGTTTTATTCGCAGCGCATCCACGACAAGTGCTATCGGCGCGCTCATTTCGACGCCGGCCAGTTCGTCGAGGAGTGGGACGACGAAGGCGCGCGCAAGGGCTACTGCCTCTACAAGATGGGCTGCAAAGGCCCGACCACCTATAACGCCTGCTCGACCGTTCGCTGGAATGGCGGCGTCTCTTTCCCGATCCAGTCGGGTCATGGCTGCATCGGCTGCTCGGAACAAAATTTCTGGGACGCAGGAAGCTTTTACTCCCGACTGACCGAGGTCAGCCCATTCGGCGTGGAAGCCACTGCAGACCAGGTGGGCATGACCGCAGCTGGTGTTGTCGGTGGGGCGATTGCTGCCCATGCTGCAATCAGCGCCGTCAAGCAGGTCACCGCCAAGCGCGGGAAAACCGGTCCTAAAAACGGCAATGGACAGGAAAGATCACGATGACCATCCAAACGCCAGATGGCTTCACGCTCGACAATTCCGGCAAGCGTCTTGTGGTCGATCCTGTAACCCGCATCGAAGGCCACATGCGGGTCGAGGTCAATGTCGACGAGGACAATATCATCCGCAATGCCGTTTCCACCGGCACAATGTGGCGAGGCATTGAAGTCATCCTCAAAAATCGCGATCCACGCGATGCCTGGGCTTTCACGGAACGGATCTGCGGCGTCTGCACCGGAACCCATGCGCTCACATCGGTGCGGGCGGTTGAAAATGCGCTCGGCATAACCATTCCGGAAAACGCCAATTCGATCCGCAATCTCATGCAGCTGGCATTGCAGGTTCATGACCACGTCGTGCATTTCTATCACCTGCATGCGCTCGACTGGGTGGATGTCATATCTGCCCTCACGGCCGATGTGAAGGCCACCTCGGCGCTTGCCCAATCGGTGTCCGATTGGCCATTGTCTTCGCCGGGCTACTTCAAAGACATCCAGACACGGCTGAGAAAGTTCGTCCAATCCGGCCAGCTTGGTCCATTCAAGAACGGCTACTGGGGCAATCTATCCTATAAGCTGCCGCCTGAAGCGAACCTGATGGCCGTAGCACACTATCTCGAAGCCCTCGATTTCCAGAGGGAGATCGTCAAGATCCACACGATCTTCGGCGGGAAAAATCCGCATCCGAATTGGCTGGTCGGCGGAGTGCCCTGTCCGATCAACCTCGACGGCACGGGAGCCGTCGGCGCGATTACAATGGAACGGTTAAACCAAATTTCGTCGGTGATCGACCAGCTGATCGAGTTCAACGAGAAGGTATACCTACCGGACATCATGGCGATCGGTTCCTTCTACAAGGATTGGCTGTTCGGCGGCGGGTTGTCGGGCAAGAACGTGCTTGCCTATGGCGACGTGCCGGAACACGCAAATGACTACACGGAGGCGAGCCTGAAGCTTCCGCGCGGTGCGATCATTAATGGCAATTTCAACGAAGTCCTGCCAGTCGACCATTCCGATCCAGAGCAGATCCAGGAATTCGTCAGTCACTCCTGGTACGAATATCCGGACGAGGCCAAGGGCTTGCATCCCTGGGACGGTGTCACCGTGCCGCATTACGAGCTTGGGCCGAATGCCAAGGGCACCAAGACCAACATTCAAGAGCTGGACGAAGGCGGAAAATATTCTTGGATCAAGGCGCCGCGCTGGCGCGGCCACGCCATGGAAGTCGGCCCGCTTTCCCGTTGGGTCTTGGGCTACGCCCAGGGCAAGGCAGAATTCAAGGATCCCGTCGACAAGGTCCTGAAGGACCTCGGCCTGCCGACCGCGGCGTTATTTTCGACACTAGGGCGTACCGCCGCTCGCGCGCTCGAATCCGTCTGGGCAGGCCGGCAGATGCGCTATTTCCACAACAAGCTGGTCGCCAATATCAAGGCCGGCGACAGCGCCACCGCCTTCATCGACAAATGGAAGCCGGAGACTTGGCCTTGCGAGGTCAAGGGCGTCGGCTTCACCGAGGCCCCGCGCGGCGCCCTCGCACACTGGATCAAGATCAAGGGGGGCAAGATCGACAATTATCAATGTGTGGTGCCGACCACCTGGAACGGTAGTCCGCGCGATCCGCACGGCAATATCGGCGCGTTCGAGGCCTCACTGATTGACACGCCTATGTCGGATCCGTCGCAGCCGCTCGAAATCCTCCGAACCCTCCATTCCTTCGATCCGTGCCTTGCATGCTCCACCCATATCATGAGCCCGGACGGACAGGAAATGGCCAAGGTCCAAGTCAGATGAGGAGGACGATCATGAGCATCTCTGCTATCTCAAACGCCGATGACGAACGCGCCAGCGAGCGCGAAAACGTGTATGCCTACGAGGCGCCCGTTCGCCTCTGGCACTGGATAAACGCTTTCTCCATCCTGGCGCTGGCGCTGACGGGTTATTTCATCGGCAGCCCATTGGCGGCGGCACCCGGCGAGGCGAGCGCCAATTTCCTGATGGGCTATATCCGTTTTGTCCATTTCGCCGCCGGGCAGATCCTGGCCGTGGCCCTGATCCTCAGAATCTACTGGGTCTTCGTCGGCAACGTGCATGCACGCCAAATCTTCTACGTTCCCTTCTGGAGCGGACGGTTCTGGAGCGAATGGCTGCACGAGGTGCGCGTTTACACATTCCTTACTGGACGCGCGTTGAAATATGCTGGCCACAATCCGCTGTCGCAATTCGTCATGTTCGTGACGTTCACGCTGCCGCTGACATTCATGGTGATCACCGGATTTGCGCTCTATGGCGAAAGCGTCGGCCACGACAGCTGGGCATACAGGCTGTTTGGTCGGGTATTCTTCATCTGGCCGAACAGCCAGTCCGTTCATACCCTTCATCATCTGGGAATGTGGGTGATCCTGATCTTCGTGATGATCCATATCTATATCGCGGTACGCGAGGACATCGTCAGCCGCCAGAGCATCGTTTCGTCGATGATTTCGGGCGAGCGGCTGTCCAAGCACAACGAGGACTAGGATGGACGAAGCGAACTCTCGCAAACCGAACGTTTTGGTGCTCGGCATTGGCAATATTCTCTGGGCGGACGAGGGTTTTGGCGTCCGCGCTGTCGAAGCCTTCCACCAGGCCTATGCGGTGCCGACCAACGTCACCGTGCTCGACGGCGGCACCCAGGGCCTTTATCTCGTGCAATATGTCACCGAAGCCGATCATCTGATTGTATTCGACGCGGTCGACTTCGGTCTCGCGCCCGGCACGCTGAAGATCGTCGAGAATGACGACGTGCCGAAATTCACCGGCGCCAAAAAGATGAGCCTGCACCAGACAGGCTTCCAGGAAGTTCTGAGCGCTGCCGACCTTCTCGATCGCTATCCCGCAAGACTCGCACTGATCGGCTGCCAACCGGTGGACCTCGATAGCTGGGGCGGACCGGTGACTGAGCCCGTCAAATCCGTAATCCCGGCCGCCGTAATGGTAGCCGCCGGCATCCTGGAGCGATGGGGCGTCGCCATCAGTTCGCGCCGCACCGCCGCGCCCGCTCTCCTCGCCAACGACATCGATTTTGCACATTACGAGCGGCGAGCGGACCGGGCGAATTGAGTGGTTCAGGGGGGTTCCGATGCAACCGAGGCAGTCGTCGGTTGCGTTCCTGTTCGCCGGCTGCATCCAAAACCCAAGGACCCGCGCGAGAACCCTTCCGGTTCCCAATATCATGAACCCAGGCAGATCGAGGGGCTGATTGTGTGCATAGGAATTCCGATGCAGGTGACTGGTGGCGAATTTACAGCGGAGTGCGAGCGCCACGGATCGGTTTTTGCGATTTCGATGGTGCTGGTCGGCCCGCAACCGGTTGGGACGTACGTTCTTACTCATCTAGGATCTGCGATCCGGGTGCTCGATGCCGACGAAGCACACAAGATCGACGATGCGTTGGCCGGTCTTGCTGAAGCGGTCGAAGGACGGTCATTCGAAACGCTATTTGCCGATCTTATCTCCCGCGAGCCGGAATTACCGTTGCATTTGCGGGAAAACTGGCAGTTCGTATTTCTCAACTGAACGCAATCTCCTCTTCCTTGTCGGCCACATGTTCATGTGGACTGTCCAAGGGCAGCCGGAGACGGACGAGATCGATCCTGCTGGCTGCGGGCGGATTGCTGAATATTGCGAAGCGTAACGCGCTGCCTCAGCATCGGGGCCGCGTGTGCGCATCCGCATAAGACCGCGACCGGAATTTTCCTTCAGATCAATACGACCCATCTTTCTCAGCAACTGGTACGCCGCTTGCAGATCCCAAGTGCGAGAATGAATTACACGCTGATTTGGAGCAGACAATGCCAGCCTACCCAGTTGGCTCCCTAAACGGCCGAAGCTGCCGAGCCGCAATGCTCATATCCGACATTGCTGCAACGCTTGCGGTGCAAAAAGCCGGCCAGCCGGGGCAGCTATTCGACATTTTCGAATTCGACGACGATGACAAGAAATTGGTCACGCAGACGCTCGGCAAGGGCGAGGTTTGCGGGGTAGCGGCGCTGCCCTCCGGGGTCCTGGCGCAGTTCAAGGAAGCGGTTATGGCCGGCGTCTGGCATATGCGCTTTACCGACCCCGCCGGCGACCTCATTGCGGAATATATCGAGGTCGGCCCGATTCCTATGACGGTGCGGAGGGCCTGCACGGCGCTGCCGGCCTTGGTCTCACATGGACCTGCGCCGCCTGGCGCTATGAACGTCATGCCGGTGCTGACCGAGATCGGTGACCGCATTGTCCAGTACCGGGATGGCGATCCTGCGCACGCTATCATTTTGTCGTTGTTTCCGATGAGCATCGAGGATGTGAATTTCCTGCAGGTCACGCTCGGAGCCGGTCCCGTACAACTGACATCACGCGGCTACCGCACCTGTCGCGTGACGGCAGCAGGGGCCCGAAACGTTTGGTCCGTACAGTTTTACGACAACATGGATGAGATCGTCCTCGACATGCTGCAAATCGTCGACATCCCATCCCTCGCCCTCGCGACTGAAGAGGATTTCCGCGACTCCGCCGCGCGCCTGCGTGATGTCGAGGAGGCTTATTTCAAATGATCAGCTTCGAGAATCTCGTCACGCATGTGACCGTTTCGGATAAGGATAGGGTGAAAGGCGGCACATGCTGGACGTCTATGCGCCCGCGAAAGGCGCTTCGGAAACGAGCTTGCTGGCATTCGGCGGGCGAACGACCGCATCGTCGCGACGCCACGGTTCATGATTTTGGCTGCTGTAGGCACGACTCGGAATGTGCGGGCAGGCGTGATCGAATTCATCGCCGGCAAAAATCCGAGACGACTGGCGGTTTTGATTCCTGCTTGCTGTTTTTCATGGCCTTTGAGTTTGAAACGATGGGGACGGTGTTGAAGGCGATGCGCGCATTTTTCAACATCGTTGCGCTCGCGCCGCCATCCCATCCAACCGCCAGCCCCATGCGCCGTGATCTGCGTTGGAGGGTTTTCCGAGCGCTTCGGGAGCTTGTTGCATGACCTATCTCCTTAGCGCCGGCTCGATCCGGATCGATGTGACGGTGTCGCAAGCGCTTGCCTGTTTCGTGGACGTGAGGGTCAACCGCCCGCAAGAATTGGCACGCATGTTCATTGGCCATCGACCGGAAGAGGCGCCCATGCTTGTCGGATGGGTTTTTTCGCTCTGTGGCTATTCGCAATCGGTGGCGGCGCGCCTTGCCATCCTGAATGCAGCCGGCCTACCGATGCCCATCGAGGAGCAGCTCGCGGCGGTGGCCGGATTGCTTGCCGAACGGATATTCGAAACTTTGAGGGCGCTGATTTTGCACTGGCCCTCATCAATATCGTTACGTCTGGTGGCTGACGCGGGCCAATATCTGCGCGGCGCCCTGGCCGCGTCGCAGGCAATCATCGGCCAATCGCGAGAGAAAAAAGTGAACCATAGTGCCCTGGCTGCCAACGCGCGGCGGCTTGCCGATGCAGCAGAGGGGCTCGGCATCTCGAAAGACGACGGATTGTCGCCGGATGGCACGGCTTGCGCGGCGATTTTTCGAGATATCAAGGACGACCGAACTTTTTCAGGCCGGCGCCCTGATCCGCTGAGTGCCGCCGATGATGCCGAAGTTATTGCCCATCTTTGCAAAGATGCGCACTACTGCGCCTTGCCGCATCTTGCCGGTCGGGTCGTCGAAACCGGTGCTTATGCCCGGCATTGCGACACCAGCAGGCCAGACGATCCGCACCTTAGGCAACGCTTCATGGCACGCATAGGCGACGTTGGCCTTTGCTTGAAGCAACTCGCGCATCTTGCCAAGGGCCAGAATGATCCTTCCGAACTGATGGCCGGTGGTTCGGTGCCCGGCGACGGCGGCTTTGGCGTGGTGGAATGTGGGCGTGGCAGACTTTATCATCAGGCCGAGATCGACGCGAACGGGAAACTTTGCGCCTACCGGATACTGGCCCCGACCGAATGGAATTTTCATCCGGCCGGTCCATTTGTCAAAACCCTACTGTCATCGCGGATCGGTGCTCATGAATCAGCAGCCCGGTCAGTTTATCGCCTCGCGGCTCTGTTCGATCCCTGCGTCGAGTTCAAGCTTAACGTTCGCGATGCCGCGCATGCATGAAATGTCGTTGATGGAGAGTGTGATCGCCATCGTCTGCGAGATGGCGCAGCTAAATGGTGCGAGCGCAGTCAAATCGATCCGCCTCGATGTCGGTGTCTTGAGCCATATCAATCCGGATTCGCTCCTGTTCTGCTACGAAGCTGTGCGGCGTGGGACGATTGCCGAACATGCCGCACTCGAAATCAACCGCATCGCCGGCGAGGGCTGGTGCCTCGATTGTGGGAAGACGGTGCCCCTCGATGAGCGATTTGGCGCCTGCCCGGATTGTGGGCGGTATCAGGTGCAGGCGACGGCGGGCGATGAATTGAGGATCAAGGACATGGAGGTGATCTGATGTGCACGGTATGCGGCTGCGAGATGGCAACATTGGAAGATGGCAAGAGCAAGACAGGCGCGCAAGGCGACCATGATCATCATCGCGGTCACCTGCACGATCATGGACATCCTCATGATCGTCACTACGCGGAACACGGTGCGCTCCAACATCATCAACGGATTGCCGGCGTGCATGTCCCGGGCATGAACCCGGAGCGCATCGTCCAGATCGAAAAGGACATCCTGTCCAAAAACAATGCCTATGCTGCCGAAAACCGGGCTCGGTTCGTTCGTGACAGCATCTTTGCGCTGAATTTCGTTTCAAGCCCCGGGTCGGGAAAGACCAGCTTTCTGGTGCGCGCCATTCACGACCTCAAGGACCGAATGTCGATCAGCGTGATTGAAGGCGACCAGGAGACCTCCAACGATGCCGCACGCATCCGCAAGACCGGTGTTTCCGCAATCCAGATCAACACCGGCAAGGGCTGTCACCTCGACGCCCACATGGTCGGCCACGCGGTCGAGGACCTGGCGCCCGAGCCCGGTTCAGTCTTGTTCATCGAAAATGTCGGCAATCTTGTCTGTCCCTCCGCTTTCGATCTCGGCGAGGCCCATAAGGTCGTGGTGCTTTCGGTTACCGAGGGCGAGGACAAGCCGCTCAAATATCCCGACATGTTCGCGGCCGCCGACCTGATGATTCTCAACAAGTCCGACCTGCTACCGCATCTCGACTTCGATGTCGGGCGCTGCATCGCTAATGCGCTGCGCGTCAATCCACGCCTTCGCACTCTCACGGTTTCTGCGCGCAGCGGCGACGGCATGGAAGCGTTCTATTTCTGGCTGGAGGCTGAGGCGGCCCGGATCGCGAAAGCTTCGCAGGTAGTCTGACGATGGTGAGCACCTTGGCATCCATGGCGGAAGATCGTGTCCGGCGGTTGCGAGTGCGTGTGCGCGGTGCCGTGCAAGGGGTGGGATTCCGGCCGTTCGTCTATAGGCTTGCGAGAATGATGCAGCTTACCGGCTTCGTGCTCAACGACAGCGCCGGCGTGCTGATCGAGGTCGAGGGCACCGCTGTCGACTGCTTTGCGGAACGCGTCTGGAAGGAGGCGCCGCCGCTTGCCCGCGTCGATACCGTCGATAAGCTGGAACTGGAGCCGGCCGGCGACGAAACGTTCGAAATCCTCGAAAGCGTCGGCGGCCGTGGCGCCACGCGCATTGGCGCCGACGCTGCCACCTGCGTCGAATGCCGGCACGAACTGAATGATCCGGACAACCGCTTTTTCGGTTATCCTTTTGTCAACTGCACTCATTGTGGCCCGCGCTTCACCATCACCCGTGCGCTCCCCTATGATCGCGGCCGGACCTCGATGGCTGCGTTCCCGATGTGCAGCGCCTGCGGCGCAGACTATGCCAACCCCGAAAGCCGGCGGTTCCATAGTGAGCCCCTCGCCTGCCCGGCTTGCGGCCCACAGCTTAGCCATCCTATCGCGGAGGTCTCCGCGCGGCTCATGAATGGCCAGATCATTGCGATCAAGGGCGTCGGCGGCTTCCAGCTCTTCTGCGACGCACGCAATGATACGGCGATTGATCGTCTCCGACGACGCAAAATGCGCGACGAGAAGCCGTTCGCGATCATGGTGCCGGACATTGAGACAGCCCGAATACTTGCCAGGCCCTCGCGGGCGCAAGAGGATTTGCTCGCCTCGACCGCCGCCCCGATCGTCCTTATCGAGGCGCGTGATCACCTTTCCAAGCTCATCGCTCCCGGCCTCAGTCGGATCGGCCTGCTGCTCGCCCATGCGCCGGTGCACCACCTGTTGTTTGCCGCGTTTGCAGCAGAAGCGGCCGGCGCTCCCGCCGCTCTGATTGCGACCAGCGCCAATCCGGAGGGTGAACCGCTCGTATCAGATAATGACGATGCCATGCATCGGCTTCCCGGGGTTGCCGACCTGATCGTCACACATGACCGTGACATTGCCATTCGCGCTGACGATTCCGTCATGCAGGTAATTGACGGCGCGCCGAGCTTTCTGAGGCGCGCCCGGGGTTTTGTCCCGGAGCCGGTCGATCTTGGCGAGGACGGCCCATGCGTGATTGCCACCGGCGCGGACTTCAAAAACGCGATCTGCGTGACACGGGGCCGGGAAGCGTTCCTGTCGCAGCACATCGGCGGTCTCGACAATGTCAAAGCGATCAGATTCCAGCGGGAAGCCCTCGAGCATCTCTGCTCTATCCTTGATGTCAGGCCCGAATTTGCTGCCTGCGATCTGCATCCGGATTTTCGTTCAGCGCGGATCGCGGAACATTTGGATTTGCCGCTTCTGCCGGTGCAACATCACCTCGCCCATGTCGCGGCCGTGGCGGCGGAACATCATGCCGGCGGGCCGGTCCTCGGGCTTGCACTCGACGGCCACGGCTATGGCGTCGATGGCAGTAGTTGGGGAGGCGAAATGCTGGTCGTCAACGGTCCTCGCTGGCGACGGCTCTCTTCGCTTCTGCCCTTGCCGGCGCCAGGCGCCGGCCGGGTCGCGCGGGAGCCCTGGCGCATGGGAATTGCCGCTCTTCAGGCCGCCGGCCGGCGCGACCTTGCGGCCACGCTTTGGCCCGGACATCCTGGTGTCGCGCAACTTGATGCGATGTTTTCCCGCGGCTTGCAATCAGCCGATACGTCCAGCTTGGGGCGGCTATTCGATGCAGTGGCTGCGATAGCGGGCGTCCGCCTCGTCCAGAGCTACGAGGGGCAGGCAGCAATGGAACTCGAAGCACTCGTCGATGATCCCCAATGTCTTGCCGGGGGCTACAGTCTCGCCGATGGCCTGCTTGATTTCCGACCCCTCATCATCCATCTGGCGGAGCGGCAGCTTGGCCGCCGAAAGGCCGCAGACCTATTCCACGGCACGCTGATCAGCGGCCTCGCCGATTGGGCTTCCCTTGGTGCATCGCAGGCTGGCACGCGAGCGATCATGCTCGGCGGCGGCTGCATCACAAACCGCATTCTGGCCGAAGGTCTTTCCAGCGCCTTGCGCGACCATGGCCTCGAGCCCTACCTGCCGCACCAGATCCCGCCCAATGACGGGGGTATAGCGCTCGGTCAGGCCGCCTTTGCACGGCACGTCATCAAACACGACTGCGCCCAGAACTGGGAGCACCGGACATGTGCCTAGCCCTACCGGTCCAGGTGGTGGAATTGCTGCCAGACAATATGGCCAAGGTAACGCTGGACGGCGTCTTAAAGGTCATATCGATTGCACTCGTGGAGGATGTGACGCCCGGTGACTATCTCATCCTCCACGTCGGCTACGCGCTTGCAAAGATCGAAACTGAAGAAGCAGAAAGGACGCTTGCCTTGATCCGCGAAGCTGCCCTGGGAGGTCCGGCGTGAAATATATAGACGAATACCGCGATGCCAAGCTCGCCAAAGATATTGCTCGCCAAATCGCAGCGGCGGTAGATCCGGCGCGCAGCTATCATTTCATGGAATTCTGCGGCGGCCATACCCATGCAATTTCGCGCTATGGCCTTGAAGACCTGCTGCCGTCCAATGTGCAGATGATTCATGGACCGGGATGTCCAGTCTGTGTGCTGCCGATCGGCCGCATCGACGCAGCGATCGCGCTTGCCATGTGCCCAGAAATCACACTTTGCACCTATGGTGACTTGATGCGTGTACCATCCTCAAACGGCTCGAGTCTGCTCAAGGCCAGGGCGACCGGCGCCGATATTCGCATGGTCTATTCGACACTCGATTCGCTAAACATCTCCGAAGCCGAACCGAACAGGCAAGTCGTCTTCTTTGCCATCGGTTTCGAGACCACGACGCCGCCGACGGCGCTGTCGCTGCGGTTCGCGATCGCTAAGGACCTCGCAAACTTTTCGATCTTCTCAAACCACGTGCTAACACCGGCTGCGATCCAGACTATCCTTGAAAACTCCGATGCTCGCACGCTCGGCACTATCAAGATCGACGGATTGCTCGGCCCTGCACATGTCAGCACCGTCATTGGTACGCAGCCATTTGAAGTCCTTGCCGAAGAATATAACAAGCCGATCGTGGTGGCAGGCTTCGAGCCGCTCGATGTCATCTATTCAATCCTGATGCTCGTCCGCCAGGTCAATGAGGGCGTCCATAAAGTCGAGAACCAGTATATCCGAGCCGTGACCACCCTTGGCAACGAGAAGGCGAGGCGCGAGATCGCCAATGTCTTCGAATTGCGGGAAAGCTTCGAATGGCGGGGACTGGGCGCGATTCCCCAAAGTGGGCTTGGCCTCAGGCCTGGATATGCCAAATACGATGCCGAGAAACGTTTCGACGTCGTGACGCCGGCGGCAAAAGACAATCCGGCCTGCGAATGCGGCGCCATCCTGCGCGGTGTGAAGAAGCCGTCCGACTGTAAGCTGTTTGGTAAGGTTTGCACGCCCGATTCGCCGATGGGTTCCTGCATGGTGTCGTCGGAAGGCGCCTGCGCCGCGTATTGGCTCTACGGCCGTTTCGGCAGGCAGGGAAAGGCGGACGAAAGCAGCAGGACGATCGCATGACCACGAAAGCCAAAAGGTCGCGGCTCGACCTCAGGAACGGACGCATCGATCTCTCGCATGGGGCGGGGGGGTGCGCCACGGACCAGTTGGTCAAGGGCATTTTCCACAGGGCCTTCGACAATGACTGGCTCCGGGCTGGCAACGATCAGTCGGCATTTGCGGTTCCGGCAGGGTGCATGGTGATGACCACCGACAGCTATGTTGTCTCGCCGCTGTTCTTTCCGGGGGGCAATATTGGCTCGCTTGCGGTGCATGGGACGATTAACGACATTGCCATGGCCGGCGCATGCCCGCTCTATCTTTCGGCAGGTTTCATTATTGAAGAGGGGTTTCCGCTCGCAGATCTTAATCGAATTGCCGACGCCATGGGAGCGGCCTCCCGCGCGGCAGGTGTGCCAATCATCACTGGCGATACGAAAGTGGTTGAGCGCGGCAAAGCCGACGGCGTGTTCATATCCACCTCCGGCATCGGCATGATTCGAGCCGGTCTCGACCTACGCTCCGATGCCGCGCGGCCAGGCGATGCGGTCATCATCTCTGGTTCGATAGGCGATCACGGCGTCGCCGTGATGTCGAAGCGCGAGAACCTGGATTTCGATACGGACATCATATCGGATTGCGCTGCGCTGCACGGGTTAGTAGCGGCAATGGTCGAGGTCGCCGGATCGTCAATCAGGCTGATGCGAGATCCAACGCGCGGTGGACTTGCGGCGACACTCAACGAAATCGCCAATGCCTCAAATGTCGGCCTCCGCATCGACGAGGAGACCATTCCGATCAAACCGGAAGTAGCCGCGGCCTGCGAATTGCTCGGCCTCGACCCGCTCAACGTCGCCAACGAGGGCAAGCTCGTCGTATTGGTGGCGCCAGAGTTTGCGAATGCGCTGCTCGCCGTCATGCGCGCGCATCCGTTGGGTGCGCAGGCCGCATTGATCGGCCATGCCGAGGATGACGACCATTGCTTCGTCCAGATGGCGACGTCGTTTGGTGGCAGTCGCATTGTCGATTGGCTATGGGGCGAACAGTTGCCGCGGATCTGCTGAGCACGGCTGTGCATATCGCTTCACGCAAGACGGCGTGCCCGGAGCCAGCAACGAGCTTGGTGAGCAGCTTTAATGCGTACTTTCCATACGCACTCCCTCCTGTGGCCATGAAGAGATCTAAGTGCGGGCACACAAACATGATTGGTTCACAAGATCTCGCGCTGATCGCTGAATCGCGCGAGCATCTGTCGAATCTGCATATTTTCTTGACGAAGATATTTCATCAGCAAAGCCTTAAGCCGTCGATTCTCTTCTTCAAGTGCGATTAGCTCCTCGCCTGAGATATCGTCGTGGCTGGCGTTTGATTGGCCGCTTGTCATTTCGTCGGCATTATCGATATTCGCTTCACGTCGACGCTTTATGTTCTTTCGAGACCGGCTGGAAGAGCCCTCTTTCGGTTGTGAAACAGAGGCGAAGATCGCCCCATCGTCCTTCTGAGACGGGCACGTTTGTTCGGTTTCGAGAGAGGACGCCGCAATCCGTTTATCATCGCCGGTTTCAACCTCGTCGTTGAGATGAGTCTCTGGTATTGGATCCGACCACAGCTCGCTTTCTCGCTTCGGAACATCTGAGACGGTGTCAGGCTCGAAGAGATGTGGTGCGTCTGCCTCCGCCTCGCGCGCCAGCGTCTTGAGGTCGGTATCACCCCAGATAGAAGCTGGCTGGATCGTTGATCTGCGCCGGGCCGATTTGAGCTCGACAACGAATTTTCGCTGCTGTGTTTTCATGTATGTCCCATCTTTGAGATCGTAAGGAGGATTACGATCGGTCAAATCGCTCAAGCATCTTTTTAAGCTGATCATTCTGCAAAAGCAGCTTTTGAGCCAATTTAACCCTCAGTTGCGTGATTTCCTCGTCCAGGTTTGTCACCTCTTCGAAAAAGCCGTCCTCAGACGATGAGGATGTCTCATCTTGAGCATTGCTTGAGACAGCTGTGCTCTGCGCAGTGACGTCAATGTGAACTCCTTTCGCATGTGCCGGCTTTTTCGTCCGCGGTATGCCAGGGACCCGACTGCGCGTATTGCTTTCAAGCGGCACCGCGGAAGCTTCAGCGCTCGGCTGCCCGACCTCCGGAGGCGACAGTTCTTGAACCTCGTCACCTTCAACCGGTGCCGCACCTTCAATTTCGACCTCACCTTCGAATTCTTTTGAATCAGTCCTTATGATCTCAATAGATCGGCTTTCATCGGGCTCGGAGCTACTGGAGGGCTCTGGTGGGTTTAGCGCAAGCTGCGGTACGTCTTGAGTTTTGCTTTGGCTTGCGTCGGTATCGACACCATGCCCAATCGAACTTTCGGGTGCGGACTGTCGCCGCGACGTTAATCGAGCAAGGAATTTCCAGGGTAATTTCATAGTGCCTCAACCTCGACCAGTCCGTATCCATAGTGGCGCCGCAGCTTGACACCGGGCTCGGAAGGCGAGCCCGGCGAACGCATCTTCTGCCGAGAAGGATAGCTCAGGTCGATTTCGCCACCATCCCGCTGTTGATCGGCGATCAATCTAGCCCGAGCCGCTTGCGCAGATCGGCATTTTCGGCACGCAATTTCTCTGCCAAGAGGTTACGCAGCCTCTTATTCTCTTCTTCCAGCTGAAGAAGATCCGCCATCTCGTCCCTTGCCGAAATGGCCGTCGTACCTTTTTGCACGGACTGCTGTGCCGGCCTCTTGGCTGCAGTGTCCTTTATGGGTTCCTTGACGGAGATGTCGGCCACCTGCATTTCGACAGGCTGGGACTTTGTGTCTGCGGCTTGGTCGCTACGCTTCCTGCGACCTCGCGGCGCCTTCGCGGGTTTCCCAACCTGCGTAGTACCCGCTGCCTCGGCAGTTGCTTTCGGGCGTCGCGGAGCGCGCTGTTTTTTAGGCGCCGGCGTTTTTACCGGTATATTCGTGTCTGCCATCTCAGTGCTTGTGCCAGTATTATTCTCGTCAGCCATGAGTATCTCCCTCTGTCGGCAGGAGTTCTTTTCGGCTGAGTGAAAGACAGAGTCAACATTGGTGATTTTGTGGCCTACTTTTTGGACAGCACCTCTCAAAACTCGTGCCTAAAGGCGAGCGGCTGGCCTGCGGACTTTGGCAATGAAAAAATGCAGAGCTTGCGAGGTCGAACCGTCTGTCGAACGACGAGTTAGCGACCACATCTGCCAGGAAAGGGAGCTCCCCCTACCAGCTTCTGCGATCGCTCACGTCATTCAATGTTCGGATTTTCCTAAATCATTTGCAATAGATCGATGCTTCAGCTGGCACCCGATTCTTGACAGATATGTGCAAAGCCCGTTTGCACCGTCATGGAAATTGGCCCTTGGTTTGACCGACAAAGAGGATACGAAATGCGTGCACCATCAGGTTCTGTTCCCGGACTTTGCTCTGCCTCCGCCACCATGTTCGCTGTCGGAATGGCGTTCCTTGGCTATTGGGGAGTGTATGAGCCAGGCGGCTGGCATCGGTCCGATTTGATCGTCGTGTCTTGGCGCTAATCGGTTTTGCGGCGCTTGGCTCAGTTCCTTGGATCGTAACGACCCCTGTCGCGGAGGAAGGCCAGGAAAAGATCGTAGCCGCCAGGCGAGCGCTGTTGCTGGGCGTCGCATTGATCTGGTTGTCCGTTCTCGTGTCGTTTTTTTCTTAAGCCTCAGTCCGCACCAGACTGGGATTGCAGGGTCTGTGCAGTTCCTTGGCTGGATCGAGCACATCCAGTACGCAACTCCATGCGCCAACAGCTTCAGCTGCCCAGGAACCCCCAAATCCACCAGCAATTTGTTGCAATTCGGTTTTCGAGAAAGATGGCGGTTTTCATTTGAAATGTGGATGATTGCAAAGGATTTGACCAGATGCGGTCTCTAAGGACTGGGGCCGTTCTCTGCTTAGATTATGAAATTCAGCAATTCGCAGACGACGAGACCCGCCGCGCCGCGCAGGCCGGCGACATCTTCACGATCGCCGAGGGCAAGGGCGATCTCGTTATCTCCGGGATTGAACATCAGTTGCCTGACGCTCTTTCGAATAAGATCTAACATCAATTTTCCGCCATGCACGATGTCGCCATGCAAAGTGATGCAGCTGGGTGCCATCAGCTGTTGAAGGTTCACTAACCCGACAGAAATATTGGACGCGTAGTCTTCAAGCAGTTCTTTTGCCCCTTTAGCGCCAGTTTCGGCGAGCCACACCAAGCGGCTCGCATCCAACAAGCCAGCCTGCGGCAGGCCCCTGGCCCTTGCTTCGCCTCTCAGCCATGGCAGTGTCGCGATCGTTTCCCAACATCCGCGTCGTCCGCATCTGCACATTTGGCCATTGAGTTGCACGATGGTATGGCCGATCTGGCAGTGTTTACCCCCGGCGGCCCTATAAGGATGTCCATCGACATAGAGGGCCGCGCCCAACGACTGACCGATGTAAACGACCGCAAAATTTCTCTGTCCACGTCCTTGCCCGAACCAACGGTCGCCAACCAGCAAGGCTCTGGCATCTTGGTCGACGCAAGCCGGAACCCCGAAACGCTTTGCTAACTCCGCTTTTATCGGAAAGCCATGAAGGTACGGCGCGAAATCCATAGCCGCGATCGAGCCCGTTTGCGGGTTGAGCTCTCCTGCAACTGCCATGCCGATGCCTAGAACCTCTTGGTCGGCAGATGCGACTGACTTCTCAATGCAGGCACTGACGATCTGAAATGCATCGGCAGCATCTGTCAGATCTTTCGCCAAATCCACCTCGTGTTGAGCATAGAGCTCGCCCTCCAGAGAGACCAAGCATGTGTGGACACGGTCGTGCATCAGCCGAACTGCGCAGATCGGCTTGGCCCCTTTCGAGAACCACAGCTTTGTAGCGGGTTTTCCGCCGGACCGATCGGGGGGTACCAGGTCGCCTTCTTCAAGAATACTCTGATTGATCAGTGGTTGGACTATGCCGCCGATGGTTGCGCGGCTGGCACCGGTGACGCGCGCAAGCTCGACCCTGCTGGACGGACCCATATCGTAAAGGGCCTGCAGCAAGCGTCCTCGATTTGCAATCCCTAGCGTCCGCGCGGCGATTAGGGGATGAGCTGGCCTAAATCCTTTACTGTCGCTCTGGTCCCCCTCGGCCGGCCTGATGAGGCGCTTGCCAGATCCTTCGTGAGTGTTCGCGTTGCTCGCACACGCAATTGATGGTTTTTCCGTTCTTTTTATCATGGACTCCGTCTGATCCGACTTTCTCTTGTTGTGGAAACTCGATCGTCTTTACGCCACTCCCGCCTGAGTGCCTGCAGTCGTTGCCGAACGCTCCCGAACCCCCGAACCGATATAGCAATCATCACACACCTGCTTTTCTCCACCGCCGTTTGAATGTTCATTTCGAAAACGAAGAATTATCCTTCGAGTATATATTTATATTCGGGATTAAAATTTCCAAAAACCGGAGCACTACAACAGAAAGTCCCACAAACGCAAAATATACTTTTAAATATATTTCAGAACTACTGTTGATCTGACCTCCTAAAACATTAGAACTCTTCAGCAAATCGACAGACATCGACGTAACCAATCGCCGGAGGAATAAATGAACGAATTTGCCAGCAATAATCTGGACCTCTGTGAGTCCGGAGGGCACCAGCGAGAAAGGGATCTCGCTCTCCTTGGTGGGGAGCCCACCGTTCCTTCCGGGCGGATCACGCCTTGGCCAGCCACACAGACGGAGCATTTGGATGCACTCCGCGAAGTTGTAGACAGTGGAAAGTATCATCGGGTCAATCACCCTATCGTGGCCGATTTGGAGCAGGATCTCGCTACTTGGACGGGGAAGTGGAAGGTGCGCGCCGTCGGCAGTGGTACGGCGGCAATCCATATCGAGCTTGATTATTTTAAAGGTCGAGGCGAGCAGGTGGTGACTGCGGCGCTAAATTGGCCGGGCGCGGTGGGGCCAATTGCGATTAGTGGCCTTCAGCCCGATTTCGTTGATGTCGACATGAACCTCGCCGGGATCGATCAAGACGCGGCAGCCGACCGATTCGGACCCGGTGTCGGAGCGGTTCTCATTACCCATCTCTTCGGGAATAACATTCGTGTTCCTGATGCAAGATCTGCCGCGCGCGCCGAAGGGATTGCCGTGATTGATGACGTCTGCCAATCGATCGGCGCCATAAAAGCGATCGCAAATGGGGCATACATTGATACAGACGCCCTCGCTTTGTCTGGCAACGGCGCCAAGCATCTTGGAGCCGGCGAGCTCGGATTCGTGATTACGGAGGACAAAGATCTAATTGAACATGTGGACTGCGTTTCACTGACGAGTTCATCTCGAAACGGAGATCGGACTTTTTCGCCGTCTTCAGCAGGATATAACTACCGTCCGAACGTCTTCTCCTCCTCCATAGCAAAAATGCGATTGAGCAACCTCGAGACACAACTTCAGATTCGAAGGAATAATGGGAAAATTCTATGGGAAATGATCCGAGATCTCTCCGGTATATTTCCCCTCTTCGACCCATCTGACTGCAATCAGTCCATGCTCAGCTTCCCACTTCGCATCGAGCCGGAAGCTCTCGGTTTTGGTCCGGGTCCGACGGCAAGGGATACCATCGTCAAACTGCTGCAGGCGGAGGGCGTGCCCGTTTTGATCTGGCTCAGGAAGCCAGTGTTCGAATATCTGCCGAATATTGCCAAGGATTGGAAAGCCGCCGATTTTCCAAACACGGTAAAACTTTTAGATACCATGTTTTGCGTATCGGAAATCGCGCCACCCAACGAAGCCGGGGTAATGGAACTTTACGCAGAAGCATTTCATCGGGTCTGGACGGCTCTTTCCAAGTTTGGCCCAAAGATTTCCGATATCATGACAACCGTCTGAACAAGCTGAATCCAAGCAAAGTCACCTTCGCGCTTGCTCTCTTGCAACGCCGTTTTCCAGCGACAACGGAGTGATCCCATGACCTCGTACAAAACGCCAAAACTTCTGATTTTCGATTGTGATGGAGTCCTAATCGACAGCGAAATCATTGCGACAGCGGTTCATATCGAAGTGTTGGCAGCGCACGGATATAATATAGCTGCGGAGACTTACAATCGTCGCTTCACAGGCATGACTGATCGGCAAACCTATTCAACCATCGAAGCTGAGTCTGGCTTGCGCTTGCCGGCGGGGCATCATGAATATGCTATGGCAGAAATTGGTAGACGGTATGCCAGCGATCTCAAAGCCATCTCAGGCGTCAACGAAGTTCTGGATGCCATTGATGTGGCGCGTTGCGTGGCATCGAGCAGCAATCTGAAGGAACTGCATTTCGCGCTCAAGCTAACAGACCTCTACGATTATTTTTCGCCGAATGTATTCAGTGCTTCCCAAGTCTCACGTGGCAAGCCCGCCCCGGATCTTTTTCTATTTGCGTCTGAGAGAATGAACACGTCGGCGGATAATTGCTTGGTCATCGAAGATAGCGTTGCCGGGGTCCAGGCGGCTGTGGCGGCTAAAATGCGGGTAATTGGTTTCGTCGGTGGTTCTCATTGTCCTCTTGGACATGCTGAAAAATTGCTGGAAGCCGGCGCCATGAGAACATTCAGCCAGATGGCGGCTTTGCCAGAAATTCTATCAAGTTGATGGTTGGGCGATGGTGTGCCAGGCAGGCTGGAGCCGTAGCGAGCGAACCAAACGCGCAAATGCGTTTGCGTTGGAGGGTTACCCAGGTGAGGACCCCTTTTGTCCGCGGCTACTGATCAGCGTCAGATTATCCCGCTGCAATGCTCTTTAGGAAGAGCTTCAATCTAAAGCAACCCGACACTCGGCAAATAGGAAGAGACGATGGCTGAAAAGCAAATACACATTCAAGCTCCAATAGTGATTGAGTATCTGGAGAATTGTCGCGATCTGGTTCCGGTTTGTGCAAGCTGGTCCTTTGGGCAATGGGGTTGTCAGATCGTGTCCCATGGAGTGGTGTAGCTTGATTTCATAGCCATCGGTGATTTCCGGTAGGGTCGGGTTGCTTAGAGCCAACCTGAGGGACACCACCGATGACCGACGACATGATGAACCTGCGCTCACTCGTTGAGAAGAGCGCTGATGCCGATTTGCTGCGGGAGATGATCGGCTTTGCTGCCGAGAAGCTGATGGCGCTGGAGGTCGGCACGAAGACCGGCGCGGCCTATGGCGAGAAGAATGGCTTCCGGCTGGCCCAGCGTAACGGCTATCGCGACCGGGATTGGGAGACACGGGCGGGCACCGTCGAGCTGCGCATTCCCAAGCTTCGCACCGGCAGCTACTTCCCGAGCTTCCTGGAGCCGCGCCGCATGGCCGAGAAGGCTCTGACGGCGGTCATCCAGGAGGCTTATATCCAGGGTGTTTCGACCCGCTCTGTTGATGACCTCGTCAAGGCCATGGGCATGTCGGGCATCTCCAAAAGTCAGGTGTCCCGGCTCTGCGAGGAGATCGATGAGAAGGTGAAGGCCTTCCTCGACAGGCCCATCGAAGGAGAATGGCCCTACCTGTGGATCGATGCGACCTACCTCAAGGTTCGGCGCGGTGGTCGTATTGTCTCCGTCGCCGTAATCATCGCCGTCGGCGTCAACACCGATGGCCGACGCGAAGTGCTCGGCATGGAGATCGGCACGTCCGAGGCCGAGGCGATCTGGACCGAGTTTCTTCGAAAGCTGATCAGGCGGGGGCTGCGCGGCGTCAAGCTCGTCGTCTCCGATGCCCATGAGGGCATCAAGGCCGCAGTATCGAAAGTGCTTTCCGCCACCTGGCAGCGCTGCAGGGTGCACTTTATGCGCAATGCCTTGGCCCATGCTGGAAAGAGCGGACGCCGGGTTGTCTCCGCGTTCATTGCAACGGCCTTCGCTCAGGACACGCCGGAGGCCGCAAGCACTCAGTGGCGCAACGTCGCCGACCAGATCAGGCCAAAGGTACCGAAGCTCGCCAGTCTCATGGACAGTGCCGAGCAAGACGTGCTCGCCTACATGACCTTTCCCAAGCAGCATTGGGCCAAACTTCACTCGACCAACCCCATTGAGCGATTGAACGGTGAGATCAAGCGGCGCACAGAGGTCGTCGGCATTTTCCCCAACGACGACGCCATCGTGCGCCTGGTCGGTGCGCTGCTGCTCGAACAGAACGATGAATGGGCCGTCCAGCGATCCCGCTACATGACACTTGAGACAATCGCCACAATGAGCGATGATCCGCTCATCAGCCTGCCAGCAGCAAGCTGATACTCATCCGACCCTCTGGGATGAGCCGTGGTCGTCTAAGCTACACCACGTCCTGGGACATGATCGGGTTGTCAGGCCAATGGCTCATTCGAGCAGACACAGCGTGAGTTCCAAGCCTCCTCAAGAAGTTCTATGCCGCTAACTTTGGTTGCTAGCGAAGACAGCAGACCCACAGGGATGATCAGCCTTTCCAATTGTGATTTTAAAGGAAGGCCTGATCTTTCGCCCTGGCTAAAGTCGCTGTACGTCCATCCATTTCATCGCAATAAGGGTACAGCTTCATTGCTGGTTAAGAGGCTGGAACACGAAGCTTTGCGCCTCGGCTACGAAAGGCTTTATCTTACCACGGAGAGCGCAAAGCTCCTCTATACAAAGAATGGCTGGTCGGAAATGGACCACGTACAGACACCTTATGGTGATGCGACTTTAATGACAAAGATGTTGCTGGTCGCAAGTACGGCCTAGGTCAGACGGGCCAAGGGGCGCCTGTGTTGGTCTGCGTGTACTCAAACCTCCTCCGGGACTCCAACTGATCTGACCGTGTGAACATATCGTAGACTGCCATGAATCGTGTTTCGGACCATCAGATCATGGAAGGCGTGACCTCAGCCAGACTGTCATCTATAGTGGACTTCAAAAATCACGTCCCCACGAATCCTTAAGCAGCCCAAAGCGTTGTGGCGTTTGAATTTCCCGGCGTCACGCGGTCTTCAATTGCATCGACAGAGGAAACTGAAAAATGTGGCTTTGCGAGAATGCTCTCCAATGTCGCGGAATAGCCGTTCCAACTTCCGCTGGTGAACAGGTCCCCGCAAAGGCTGACGCGGCCTATAATGCGGTACTTCAATTGCTTTACCGCTATGCTCGCGTGCCGGTGCAACATCTTAGTGATCAGGAGCTTGCCTGCGAACTGGACCTTGGGCGGACACCGATACGCGAAGCACTCATCCGACTTGCCGCAGAGGGCAAGATCGTTTCGATCCCTCAGAAAGGCTATTTCACCAGGCCGCTCGTGGAGGGAGCATTGTTGGACTTGTATGGTATCGCACGTCAAACCCTCACCTACGCGCTCTGGCGTATGCGGCCGCATGTGCCGGATACTGACGGCGAGCGTGACAACCCGCCCCGCGACCAGCTCGCGATACATGCCGAAGCCGTCTTTGCCCAAATTGCCCAGCTGTCGGCAAACTGCGAAATCTGCCGAATTGTCGACAAATTCTGTTTTTGCTCACATCCCGTCCGGATGGAAATAATTATCTCGGAGCTTGGCCCTTCCTACGAACAAAGCCTTGCAAGGCTGATCGACGCGATGCGGTTATTGAGCAAGGCAACGGGCGCGGTGGAATCAGCATTGATGAGTCACCTTGATCTCGAACAGAACGCGCTCCCACGCGTCGTACAAGAGGTAAACAGGCGGCGGTCGACAAGTTTTCCTCGGCTGGTGAGAAGTTTGTAAATATGCAGTTGTGATTGCCGAAATCGAGCTCCGCGGCTGGACACATGACGGCAACCTTCGTCATGCCTCCTACAAGGGTTTGCGCGAAAACCAGGATAATGCCGCTGTCTTCGACATCGCCGAGCGGCCTGCGAGGGCGCTCGACCCTTTCGAGGAGCGCCCTATCGAACCTGGACGATCGCGCGCGGCGGGCCGAGCAAATCACCTGCTGACATTACTCACCCCAAATTCGTCCGCCGATGCCCCCATTTGGAGCGATCTCGTCGATACGCTTGAGGTCCGCGTCCGTCAGTACCAGTTCCGCGGCGGAAATGTTCTCCGACACACGTTGCTGATTGCGAGCACCTGGGATCGGCACGATGTAGTCCTTTCGCGTGAGCAGCCAAGCCAACGCAAGCTGGGAGAGGCTGACGCCTTTCGCCGCGGCGAGCGAGGTGAGCTCTTTTGCAATCTCGACGTTCTTGGCGAAATTCGCCGGCGCCCACCACCCGAGGTTCTGCCGGAAATCGTCGGCGGCGTATTGATCGCGAGATGCTACGTGGCCAGTCAGGAAACCACGCGCCAACGGGGAATAGGCAACCAGTCCGATGCCTAATTCTTCAAGGACCGGCAGCAGCGGCTCCACGTCCCTGGCGAGGATGGAATACTGGTATTGCTGAATCGAGATAGGGGCAACGGCACTGGCGCGACGGATGGTGTCCTCATCCGAGTTGGAGAGGACCGAGGCATTTCACCTTACCCGCGTGGACAAACTCCTGCATCACGCCGACCACGTCTTCGATCGGGACGTTGGGGTCGGGAATGTGCTGGTAAAGCAGATCGATGGTGTCGATGTTCAGATTCTTGAGTCTGGAGTCCACAACGTCACGGATGGTCTCCGGCCGGGAGTCAGGGGAGTAGCTTTCCGTCAAGCCGAATTTCGTTGCGATCGTCACCTGATCACGAATTGGCCGCAGCGCAATGCCGAGCAGCTTCTCACCTTCACCCCAGCCGTACATGCGTGCGGTGTCGAAGTGGGTGACGCCGAGCTCATGGGCGCGGCGGATGGCCGTGATCGATTCCTGATCGTCGCTGGGGCCGTAACCGATGGCGGTGCCCGTGGCACCGTAACCAATGGCGCCGACCGTAAGGCCGTGTCGGCCAAGCTTGCGTTGCTGCATCGTGAATGTCCTTTCTTATCCGATGCGCCCATTTTGAGTTTGACACTTCGATTGACGATGTCCGATCCTACCGTTTCATTGCCTGATCCTGCTGATCGCTTGACGTTTGCAGGCTAACGAGGGCAGAGGGCCCCATGACCGATCTTGCCCAGCTCAAAGCCATTGTCTTGCGCCATGCAGGCAAGCCCCAACCGAAGATGCCGCGGGTCAGCGTCAGCACCTTCGATCGACCGTCGGAGCCGGGCTGGCGGTCTACAACCCGGTTGTCTGCTTCGTGCTGCAAGGATCCAAGCAGGTCTTCATCGGCGACCAGGTGCTTGAGTATGGCGCCGGCCACTGCATGGTCGTGGCGGCCGAACTCGCCGCCATGGGACAGATCAGCGAAGCGTCACCCGAGGAGCCCTATGTCGCTCTCAACCTCTACATCGATCCGGAGGTAATATCCGCACTGCTCCTGGAGATGGGCAGCATGCCGGAACCCCCAATGAATAAAGGATTCGGCTTCAGCCCCGCAGGGCCGGCATTGATCGACGCCTGGCGGCGCCTCGTTGAACTTCTCGACCGCCAGGATGAAATCCCGATCATGGCGCGTCACAGGGAGCACGAACTCATGTTTCGCTTGCTCATGGGACCTCAAGGGGCGTTGCTCCGGCAGATTGCCGGCAACGGTAGCCGCCTGTCCCATGTCCGGCGGGCAATGGCATGGATTCGCGAGCATTACACGGAGCATCTCAGCATCGCAGCCATGGCCACTGTGGCCGGCATGAGCGTGTCGGTGTTCCATCGCCGCTTCAAGGCGATTAGCGGCTTGAGCCCGCTCCAGTACCAGAAGCAAATCCGCCTGCACGAGGCGCGTCGGCGCCTGATCGCGGAGCGCTCAGAAGCAGCAAGCGTCGCCTACGCTGTCGGCTACGAGAGCGTTTCGCAGTTCAGTCGCGAATACAAACGGCTGTTCGGCGCACCACCCCGGCAGGACGCCGGAAAACTGCAGAACATCGTTGAATCGGTAGCCTAGTCTTCTTAGAGCTCATGCACGAACCAGCGCGCGACAGGCTTCAATTTCGCCCAGATGATCCAGCACCCAGGTCGCCAGTTGCATGATCGGTGCGGCAAGAGACCTGCCGAGATCTGTCACGCCATACTCGACCTGAGGCGGCACGGTCGCATAGACCTTGCGGGTCACCATCCCGTCCGCTTCCAGAGACTTCAGGTTGCGGGTGAGCATTTGTTGGGAAATCTCGCCTATCACGCGTTTCAACTCATTGAAGCGCCGCGGCCGGTCGGCAAGCATCGTGATCTTCAGGATGGTCCATTTGTCGCGGATGCGGCCGAGAATCGCGTTGACCCTGCGACAGTTGGGGTTTGGTATAAGGCTGATTTGGCGGGACAGGCATATGCATGTGACTACGCCTCGAAAATATGCGTTGTTGCGGCATCGGCAGTCAGTAACGACCGTTCCTGCCAGATCATCGACGTGGGATTTGAAGTGGTGGAACGAGAGAGCACACGACAGTCTGATTGGGTCTCGCGCAAACCCTAAGCTGGTTCCGGCGATGAGTCGTGATCGGCGGCGCGTCGGAACTCAAACAACGTCGTTCTTTGCCTCACAGGACTTGACGGGGTGTGGCCCATAATGGAGATGTCGCTTCGTGGCTTTGCCGCTCAATTCTCCCTTCTTCGCGTAGGAGAAAGTCACTTTGAACAGAAAGTCACCGGTCTATCTGAACGCGCTGCGTGCCTTTGAAGCCAGTGCACGTCACGGCAGCTTCTCCGGGGCTGCCGAGGAACTCAAAGTCACCTCAGCTGCGGTAGGACAGATGGTGCGGGGGTTGGAGGATTGGCTGGGAATGCCGCTCTTTCATCGTACCACCACCGGAAAGGCGAGGCTTACCCCGACCGAACGGGCCGAACATGCCCTTCCCGATATCAGGGCAGGGCTCGATCAGCTAGTCATTGGGCTGGAGCGTCTTCGCGCGTCCGCAACGAGCGGAATCCTCAACGTAACCGTCAGTCCTGCTTTCGCCGCCAAATGGCTATTGCCCCGCATCGACCGCTTCCAGGCCAGATGTCCGGAGACCGACATTCGGCTCGAGACGAGCCTGAAGCTGGTCGATTACAAGGCACATGGAATAGACATTGGCGTGCGCTACGGAGATGGAAGCTGGCCGGACCTGATCGCCGAAAAGCTGATGGACGAGGAAGTCTTTCCTGTCTGTTCGCCCAGGTTTTCAGAAATTGGAAGTCTAAACGTCCCAGCCGATCTGACGCGCCAGACGCTCATACACGATCTCTCCGTGGACCCGGCACTCGGTTTTGTCACCTGGGACCGCTGGCTGCGCGCCGGCGGCGTATCAGATTCCCAGCCGCAAAGGGGCATGAGTATCAATAATTCCGCTGCCGTCCTGCAGGCTGCGATCGAGGGTCGGGGCGTAGCGCTGGCCCGCAGCATCCTCGCCCATGACGATCTGACTGCGGGAAGGCTCAAGCGGCTCTTCCCCGATGTGACCGTGCCATCGACGCTTGCCTACTACATCGTCTACCGGTCGCAGTATGCGTCGCTGCCGAAACTGCAGGCCTTTCGCAACTGGCTGCTTGAAGAAGCCGGCACGGCACGGCCCTAACTCGGCCGCAGCGCAGCGCGCCAAGATTTTCTTTGCCGCGCCCAAGAAACTCTCATTTGTCAAGCCGGCCATGCGGGCGCATCAAACGGCGCATATGCATTTTTGGCGAGGAACATCCCTCGCCGCGTGCGGCCAAGCGAAACCCGAAAGTATGACCGTGGCTTATCTCCAAATCACCCTTCAGATCGCCGCCGCGAACCGTCGCGCTGCCATCGGCATCTATCAGAAATACAAGGAAACGTTCCTCACAGACATCGGAGCGACCTCCAAGGAGCTTCTGATCCGCGACGATGACGTGCAGGTTCTCCATGGGTTCAACAGCGTTGAGGACGCAGGGCCTATCTCGAAAGCGAACTCTTCAACGACGACGACGTCACCGATTGAAGCCGCTGCTGGCGGCAGCGCCGGACATTCGGATTTACGCCATCGCCTGAACTGCAGCGAGCATAACATCCAGATAACCCGCTAATGGCTTCAACGACAACAATATCGACTAAGGCCATTGTCATCGTCGGCGGCGGCCTTGCCGGACTTACGGCAGCCTATCACCTTCATCGCAACGGGCTCGACTTTACCCTGGTCGAGGCACGGGAACGGCTGGGCGGCCGCATTCTCACGGCTGACCCGCAAACCGATGTCTCGCACGACGGTTTCGATCTCCGCCCTTCCTGGCTGGCCCGACATGCATCCGTCGGTTCAGGAATTTGCACGCGAGTTGGGGGGTCGATCAGACCTGGCAGAGCTGGATCAGTTTGGCAGGCAGCGAACAGCACTCAACGATCCCGGTTATCTGGCTGGGGCCATCGAAGCCGGTGAGCGTGTGGCCACGCCCCTGATCACCAGGCGAGACGGAGATCGTTCATCCCCTATCTTGAAATGCGAGGAAAGGAGCAGGTCATGAAAACAACCTATCGGGCGATGCAGATATCCACGTCCGGCGGCCTTGAGCTTGTGGACCGACCGACGCCGGGCGACGAAGAAGTGCTGATTGCGGTTGAAGCCTGCGGCATCTGCGGCGCGGATTTAAGCGACATCGACAAGGCGGACCGGAGACTACAGCCGCCGCGCGTTCCCGGCCACGAAGTGGTCGGCCGGATCATCGCGCTTGGATCAAACACGCCCTCGGCTTGGAAGCTCGGCCAGCGCGTCGGCGTTGGCCGGCTCGGCGGGCATTGCAACGAATGCAATGAATGCCGTGGCCGTTTCAATCTATGCCGCAACCAGCCCGTTCTCGGTTCTTCCTGCGATGGCGGTTACGCGGAAATGATGATTGCGCGCGCGACCGGACTCGTTTCCATTCCGGACAAGCTTTCATCGGAAGAGGCAGCACCGATCCTTTGCGCCGGCATCGCCACATTCAATGCCTTGAAGAAATCGGGCGCTGAGGCAGGCGATACGGTTGCTATTCTCGGAATAGGCGGGCTCGGGCACATGGCGCTGCAATATGCCCGCAAGATGGGCTTCCGCGTGGTCGCGGTGGGTCGGGGCGACAATATTGCCGAAGATGCTGTGAAGCTCGGCGCCCATCGTTACATTGACACGAACAAGGAAAATGCCGCCGAGGCTTTGAATAAGATGGGCGGCGCCAAAGCGATCCTGACCACGATCGGCAATCCGGACGCCGTCTTGGTTTTGATGCCTGCACTTACACCGGAAGGCCGCCTGGTCGTGCTCGGCGTCGGCAAGGATCCCCTGCCGGTATCGACTGGATATCTGGTGGGCGCTGAGCGAGGCGTGATCGGCTCAATTACGGGGTCGCCGTTCGAGAACGAGAAGACATTGGACTTCAGCGTCCTGGCCGGCGTGCGGCCGATGATCGAAACCATGCCGCTGGAGCAGGCCGCCGAAGCGGTCCGAAGAATGCGTTCCGGTGAGGCGAAATTCCGGATCGTTCTGACGATGGGAGACCAGACCAATGCGGATCAATGAAGACCTGACAAAGCCGGTCATCGCCCATGCGGCCAAGCTCGACTGGGTGCCGAGCCCCGCCGCCGGCGTCGACCGACGGATGCTCTACCGCGTCGGCGGTGAAGTCGCGCGTGCGACCTCGATCGTGCGCTACGCGCCGGCAAGCGCCTTTCCCCGCCATGTCCATAGCGGCGGCGAAGAAATTCTTGTGCTTCAGGGGACGTTCCAAGATGAGCATGGCGACTATCCGGCCGGAAGCTATTTCCGCAACCCGCCCGGCACCTCGCACGTACCGGCGCCGGAGGAGGGCTGCATGATTTTCGTGCGCCTTTGGCAGTTTCGTCAGGGCGACAGCATGCAGATTGTCCGGCAGCCAGGCGAAGGCCAAGCGGCCCCATTGCGCGCCGGCGCCCGTGCGGCGCGTGTTCTCTTCGAGGATATCGCGGAACGCGTTTCGATCGAGACCTGGCAGTCCGGCTCAGCCATTGCCATCGAAAATCGCCGTGGCCTCGAATTTCTGGTGCTGTCCGGCAGCCTGATATTGCAGGGCGAGACGCTGGAGCCGCAATGCTGGGGACGGTTGCCGGCAGGCAGATCATTTGAGGTGGCGACAGGCCCAGAGGGCGCCGAAATCTGGATCAAGGACGCCCCTCTTCAGCACGCCGATGTGCTGCCGATGCCCTCCTCGGCCAAATGGGGATCGCCGAGGCGACGTTCCGCGACAAGGACGATGTCGCGAAACAGGAAAAAATTGCGTCAAGAAACGTCTGGGTTCTGACGGCGGCACAGTCGCTCGGGGGCGCCAATTCTCCCATCGTCATTTCGCTCGGCGGGCTCGTCGGCCAGCATCTGGCATCTGATCCGGCCGCAGCAACTTTGCCGGTCAGCATGCTCAACCTGGGGCTTGCTCTGGGAACGCTGCCGGCTGCGGCCGTTATGCGCCGGTTCGGACGGCGCGCCGGATATATAATAGGTGCAGCGCTCGGTACGATCGCGGGGATCGTTGCCACGATGGGCATCGTCCAATCAAGCTTCATTGTCTTCTGCATGGGCACGCTGATCGCCGGTTTTTACTCGGCCTATGTCCAGAGCTACCGCTTTGCGGCGACCGACGGCCTGACTGGCGCCGGGCGTGACCGCGCAATATCGCGCGTGATGGTCGGCGGGCTGATTGCTGCCATCATCGGGCCGCAACTCGTCATATGGACGCGTAACGCTCTGCCGGGACATGCCTTTGCCGGCAGTTTCCTCAGCCAGGCGATGCTCGCCCTGCTCGCGGTGCCGATCCTTTTGCCACTGCGCCGCCCGGCGGGTTCCGCCGCCGTGCATGCCACCGCCATCAGCGCCCGCCCGCTTGCACAGATACTGACCTCGCCAGGCTATCTGCTGGCCGTTGCGACCGGCGTCGTCTCCTACGGCCTGATGACCTTCGTCATGACGGCGGCACCTATGGCCATGGTCGGACACGGCCATTCCGTCGATTCCGCAGCGCTTGGTATTCAGTGGCACGTTCTCGCCATGTTCGGGCCAAGCTTCATTACCGGCCGCCTCATGGCACGCTTCGGCAAGGAGCGCGTGGCGGCGGTGGGACTTCTCCTGATCGGCGGGTCGGCGCTTATTGCGCTCAGCGGTGTCGATATCGCGCACTTCTGGGGATCGCTTATCCTCTTGGGGCTGGGCTGGAATTGCGGCTTCATTGGCGCCACGGCGATGGTTGCCGAGTGTCATTCGCCATCCGAACGCGGCAAGGCGCAGGGCGCTAATGCATTTATGGTGTTCGGGACAGTTGCCTGCGCCTCCTTTTTCGCCGGTTCGCTGCTGCACAGCTCAGGCTGGAGCACGGTCAACTGGCTTGTGCTGCCGGCCGTAGCTTTTATGCTCGTTCCGTTGGTATCGCGCGCCGCCAGCTTACCCCGCAACAGATGAGGAAGGACTCTAGTGTCGGTTTCCGCGCGTCGCTCGATCAGATTGTACTCGCGCTTCATGTCTTGAGGCCGCAGCGCGTTTCTACGAGCGCTTGGCTTCCGGCGTGGCGCGCGCAACCGTCACCCAGGACGCCTTGGCATGGCAATCGGTTTTGTCTCGGACGGCTAATGCGGCAGGACACGCAACTTGCGCGGCGAACGAAACTGCCTCACCACGCATCCCGCAATCACGCGAGGGGTGTGCGGCCCATCTCTCGGGCAAGCGTCAGGAAGCCATCGATATAGGAGATGGTCTCCTCGCCGCGCCTGACGCCCAGATTGATGCTCTTCCGGATGCCGGCTTCTCCGAGGCTGAGCGCCCGTATCGGCATTCCTGCCCCATCCTCGTGCAGCAACCAGTCCGGAAGGACGGTGACCCCCCTGCCCGCGCAGACGAGTTGCAACATCAGGTCTACGGTTTCGGCCGTGCGGTGCTGACGGGGCCGATAATGGGCGGGAACGAGAAACTTGGTGTAAATGTCCAATCGCTCTAGGGTGACGGGAACAGTGATTAGCTCTTCGTCCATCAGATCGTGCGGTTGCACGCATGTCCTGCCGGCAAGAGGATGGGACTCGTGCACCATAAGGACCAGCTCGTAATCGAACACGGGCGTGAACAGCAGCTCCGGCGCCTCTACCGGGTCCGGCGTTATCAAGAGGTCGATTTCATAACCGAGCAGCGCCTCGACCCCGTCGAAGCGAAAGGCGGTGCGCACGTCGAAATCCACGTCGAGCCACTGAGCCAGATAGGGTGTCGCCATTCTCGAGAGCCAGCGCTGGCAGGGATGGCATTCCATGCCAACTCGGAGCATTCCTCTTCGCCCCAATGAGAAGTCTATGAGGACCCGTTCCGCGTGCTCCAGTTGCGGCAGAACCCGCTCGGCCACGGTGAGCAGGTATTCGCCCGTTTGCGTTAGGCGCAAACCCCGACCGGTTTTCATCCAGATCTTGATGCCATGCCGATCCTCGAACTTCGCGATCGTGTGGCTGAGCGCCGACTGTGTGACGTTCATCTTCTCGGCCGCCGCGGTGACGCTGCCGTGACGGTTGACTTCCCTCAGGATCGCAAGATGCTGCCGATCTATCATTATGACCTCCGCTCATCACCACATGAATTCATACCATTTCCATTCATAATGAACTGCGATTAACCTTTTCGTCAACCATGATCCTGCCGAGGCAGCCGCGACGGACGAAAGGAAATGTATTGACGAAGCTTGCAACTGCGCCGCATCCGCGTGGGGATCACGCCATGCCGTCATCTATTTTTGACGAGGTCATCGATCGCAAGAACAGCAACTCGATGAAATGGGCTTTCGCCGAGCGCCTGCTGTCCGCAGACGAAGCGGCCGCCGATCCTCTTCCCATGTGGGTTGCCGATACCGATTTCAAAGCCCCGCGACCGGTCATCGATGCGCTTGCCGAGGCTGTCCAGCACGGCGTCTTCGGCTATCCCGGCGGCATGACCAAAAATTACCTTGAGGCCGTGACCGGATGGCAGGCAAAGCGCTTCGGTTTTGACGTGGCGCCGGAATGGGTTGTTGCCTCGGCCGGCATCATTACCATCCTGAAGGTCGCCGCACAGGCGTTTTCCGCGCCTGGCGACTCCATTCTCATCCAGCCGCCCGTCTATGCCCATTTCCACAACGACATGCTGATGAATGGCCGTCATCTGGCCTTCGCCCCGCTCGTTCGCACCGAGGACGGCTACCGGTTCGATGCCGCCATTTTCGAGGCGGCCATACGGCCCAACACGAAGATCTTCATCCTCAGCAATCCGCACAATCCGACCGGAAATGTCTGGTCGGAAGAAGAACTGCGGACCATGGGAGAGATCTGCGCCCGGCACGACATTCTGGTGATTTCCGACGAAATTCACCAGGACCTGATCCTCAACCCGGCGAAGAAACACATCGCCTTCGCATCGCTGGGCGAAAAATTCGCGCAAATGAGCATCACGTGCACCGCGCCGAGCAAGACCTTCAATCTGCCGGGTCTGCAATGCGCAAATATCTTCGTGCCGAATCCGCGGCTGCGTGGTGAACTGCTGCGCCAATACGACCGCAACATGTTCCCGCTGGTCAACGTACTGGGCATGGTCGCTTGCGAAGCGGCCTATGCCCATGGCGAACCCTGGCTGGAGGAGATGCTCGCCTATGTGCGCGGCAATCACCTCTATTTCGCGGATCGGATCAATAATGCGACCGACAAGGTCCGCGTGCTTCCGGCAGACTCGCTCTATCTCGCCTGGATGGATTGCCGTGGGCTCGGCATGGATGCCGCAACACTCGAAAAATTCATGCTGACCAAGGCGCGCGTCTGGCTCGACAAGGGCCAGAAGTTTGGGATTGAGGGCCGCGGCTATATGCGCGTCAATCTCGGCTGTCCTCGCTCGACTGTCGATGATGCGATCACCCGCATCAACGCCGCCATCTCTAAACTGTGAGGCGCGCCGATGTCTCAAACGATTGAAAAACGCATGGCCGAACTCGGGCTAGAACTGCCTGAAGCGGCGAAGTCGGTAGCGAACTATCTCCCCATCGTCGCAAGCGGCAATCTCATTCTCACGTCGGGTCAGCTGCCACTGTCGAACGGCAAGTTGATTGCCACAGGTCTCGTCGGCCGCGAGCTTGACGTCACGGCCGCAGCGCTGGCTGCCAGACAATGCGCCTTGAACATCCTCGCCCAGGCGCAGGCACATCTCGGCAGCCTCGATCGGATTGCACGGATCATCAAGATCACGGTCTTCGTGGCTTCGGCTGAGGACTTCACCGAGCAACATCTCGTTGCAAACGGGGCGTCTGATGTCCTCCTCGCTGTCTGCGGCGACAAAGGCAAGCACGCGCGCTCCGCCGTCGGCGTCGCCGCTTTGCCGATGAATGCACCCGTCGAGATAGAGGCGATGCTCGAAATCGACCAATAACAATACGTGTCACCAGGCTCTGCGGAACGACGAACAATCGGGAACTCAACCGATCCCAAAGCGGAGAACCGGCAGGAAGCCGCTGCTTTCGGATCACAAACCGGGAGAATGTCAATGAAGAAGACTTTGTTGTTGGCCACAGTGGCCGCGGCGACGCTGACGGCGGGCATAGCGTCGGCCGGCACGATGGCCGACGTCCAGGCGCGTGGCAAGCTCAACTGCGGCGTGACCGGTGGTCAGGCTGGTTTCTCCGCGCCGGATGCGTCCGGCGTTTGGCAAGGCATGGACGTCGCCTATTGTCGGGCGATCGCCGCCGCGGTCCTGAAGGACCCCAATGCGGTGAACTTCGTGCCGACGACCGGCCAGACGCGCTTTACGGCGCTCGCATCGGGCGAAATCGACATCCTGTCGCGCACTACGACCTGGACGTTTTCGCGCGACGTCGACCTCAAGTTCACCTTTGCCGGCGTGAATTTCTATGACGGGCAAGCCTTCATGGTGCCAAAGGCGCTCGGCGCAAAGAGCGCCAAGGACCTGAACGGCGCGACGATCTGCATCCAGACAGGCACCACCACCGAGCTGAACCTTGCGGAATATTTTCGCAAGAACAGCATGACCTACGAGCCGGTACCGGTCGAGAACAATGCCGACATCGCCCAGAAGTACTTGGCTGGCGCCTGCGACGTTTATACCAGCGACGGATCGGACCTCGCCTCTACGCGCTCCAGCTTCAAGACTCCGCAGGACCACGTCATTCTTCCGGATGTCATCTCGAAAGAGCCATTGGGTCCGCTTGTGCGTCAGGGCGACGACCAATGGGCTGATGTGGCGCGATGGACGTTGCAGGCGCTGATTGCTGCCGAAGAGCTCGACGTCACCGCAGAGAATGTCGAGAAGCTTTCCGCCGGCACCGACAACCCCGAAATAAACCGCCTGTTGGGCAAGGAAGGCAATCTCGGCGAACAGCTCGGCCTCGATGCCGCCTGGGCCAAACGTGTGATTGCCGCCGAGGGCAATTACGGGGAAATCTTCGCCAAGAACATCGGCGAGAAAACGCCGATCGGATTGGCCCGCGGACAAAACGCCTTGTGGAACCAGGGCGGTCTTATGTACCCGCTGCCGTTCCGCTGAGAGCCTTCAAGGTGCGGGCTTGCCCCCGCGCCTTTCGCTTTCGCCTCGTCTGCCCGCACCGAAGGCCGCGCAGACCTTCAGGGAGATATCTCGCATGACAATGAAAACCGGTGCTCCGCGCCAGCCGTTTCACCTGGGCATGCTGTTTAACGACACCCGTTATCGAGCACGGACGATCCAGATCCTGGCGTTCATCCTGCTCCTGCTTGCGGCAGCGTGGCTGGTCGACAACACGATTCGCAATCTCGCCGCACTTGGAAAAGACTTCTCCTTCGGTTTTCTATGGAGCACGGCCGGTTACGACATTTCTCCGCATGCCATCGACTACTCCAGCACAAGCACACACGCCCGTGCCGCCGTCGTCGGCCTGCTCAACACGCTGATTGTCGCCGCAATGGCGTGCTTGACCGCATCAATTCTTGGCGTTTTGGCAGGGGTGCTGAGGCTTTCAGACAACTGGATCGTCGCCCGCTTGATGACGGTTTATGTCGAGAGCTTCCGCAACATTCCGGCTCTGCTCTGGATCATCGTCGTAGCTGCGGTGATGTCGCAGGCGATGCCGACACCGAACGCATTTCGCGGCGAGCATCCCACAGCAGCGATAATGCTCTGGGACAGCATCGCGGTTACGAACCGCGGCATCTACCTACCCACGCCCGCCTTCTCGCAAAGCCTGGGGCCGGCTCCTGATGTGCTTGGAGCATTTGATCTCAATTACGTAGCGATTCTGACTATTGTGGCGCTTTCACTCATCGGGCATCGGGGATTGGTAAAAGCACGCCGCGCAGGTCCAAGGCAAAACCGGTCAGCGCCCGGCCACGTGGTGGAAGAGCCTGGGCGTCTTTGCGTTGCCGATGATAATCCTCCTTTACGTACTCGGCTTCCACTTAGACTGTCCGGCCTTGAAGGGCTTGAACTTCACCGGCGGTCTGCAGTTGCGCAATGCCTTCATCGCGCTCTGGATAGGGCTGAGCCTCTATACCGGCGCCTTCATTGCGGAAATCGTTCGTTCCGGCATTCTTGCCATTTCGAAGGGCCAGTCTGAAGCGGCGCATGCGCTTGGGCTCTCCTCAGGACGCACGATGCGTCTGGTAATCTTGCCGCAGGCCCTGCGGGTCATCGTGCCGCCGCTGATCTCGCAATATCTCAACATCACGAAAAATACGTCGCTGGGCCTAGCCGTCGGCTACATGGATCTCCGTTCGACGCTCGGGGGCATCACGATCAACCAGACCGGGCGCGAGCTCGAAGGCATGCTGATGCTGATGCTGACTTATGTCGCGATCAGCCTCAGCATCTCGGCTGCCATGAACATCTACAACAATCGCGTCAGCCTGAAGGAGCGTTGAGATGAACATGCAAAACCTCTCCTTTGTGCGCCAGGACATGGTCGCCGCATCGCCAAGGCCTTCGGGGCGAGGGGGGACGCTCGAATGGACGAGAAAAAATCTTTTCAACAGCTGGCTCAGCACGCTTCTAACAGTCGGGTCCGTACTTACGGTCGCATGGCTCATCGTGGCCGTCGCACCATGGCTCGGCAATTCAGTCTGGCGGGCCAACTCACTTGTCGAGTGTCGGCAAGTCCTGGGCGATGCGCCGGGCGCGTGTTGGGGCGTGATCCGCGACCGCTGGCCGCAGCTTCTCTTCGGTTTCTACCCTGCGCATCTCTACTGGCGGCCGGTGCTGGCATTCGCGCTGCTCTTCGCCGCTTTGGCGCCAGTTCTGCTCCGCGCTTTGCCGCGACGGGCTCTCTGGTTCAGCATCGTCTACCCCGGCATAGCCTATTTCCTGATCTGGGGTGGCAGCCTCTGGTTTCCGATCTCGGTCTATTTCGGCTTCGCTGTCGGCGCTGGACTGTTCATGTTGGCAGCACGGGCCGGAAAAGGGCCGAGCGTCGGCATTGCTGTCATCGGCGCGAGCGTCTGGTGGGTTTATGCGGCCCAGCCGATCTCGTCCCTCGCAGACGGCATGGCTCCAATCGCTCTCGATAGCATCGCCTCGCGCGATGTCGGCGGCTTCCTGCTATCGATCATCATTGGCGTAACAGGGATAGCTATGTCGCTGCCGCTCGGGATCCTGCTTGCACTTGGCCGCCGTTCCAACCTGCCCTCATCCATATGCTGAGCGTCGTGTTCATTGAATTCATCCGCGGCGTGCCGCTGATCACGCTCCTTTTCACGGCTTCGCTGCTGCTCAACTACTTCCTGCCGCCCGGCACGAACTTTGACCTCATCCTGCGCGTTGTGATCATGGTGACGCTCTTTGCCAGCGCCTATATGGCCGAGGTCATTCGTGGCGGTCTGGCCGCTCTACCGAAAGGACAGTATGAGGCGGCGGAAGCGCTCGGCCTTGACTACTGGAAGTCCCAGCAGCTCGTCATCCTGCCGCAGGCCCTCAAGATCTCAATCCCCGGCATCGTCAATTCCTTCATCGGGCTGTTCAAGGACACGACGCTCGTCATGTTCATCGGATTGCTTGACCCGATCGCCCTTGCCGCCGCCATTCGTGCCAACACCAACTGGCAGGGCATATACTGGGAGCTCTTCATCTTCATCGGCGCCGTGTTTTTCGTCTTCTGCTTCAGCATGTCGCGCTACTCGCAATATTTGGAGCGTCGGCTGAAGACCGACCACCGGTAGGAGGATATCATAATGACCAACATCATGATGAAAACGGCGTCGTTACAGGACGACCGGCCAAGTCTTGCAGATATCGCCGTCGAGATTAGCGCCATGAACAAGTGGTATGGCGAGTTCCACGTCCTGCGCGACATCAATCTCACCGTGCAGCGGGGCGAGCGGATCGTCATTTGCGGACCGTCCGGCTCCGGAAAATCAACCATGATCCGCTGCATCAATCGGCTTGAGGAACATCAGGCCGGCAAGATCGTCGTCGACGGTATCGAACTGACCAACGACCTGAAGAAGATCGAGGAAGTCCGCCGCGAAGTCGGAATGGTGTTCCAGCATTTCAATCTCTTTCCGCATTTGACGATCCTTCAGAACTGCACCCTCGCACCGATCTGGGTCCGCAAGATGCCGCAAAAGGAAGCCAGGGAACTCGCCATGCACTTTCTTGAGAAAGTGAAAATACCGGATCAGGCGCATAAATATCCGGGTCAGCTCTCCGGCGGGCAGCAGCAGCGCGTGGCGATCGCGCGAGCTCTCTGCATGAAGCCGCGGCTGATGTTGTTCGATGAGCCGACCTCCGCGCTTGATCCAGAGATGATCAAGGAAGTGCTCGATACGATGATCGCGCTTGCCGAAGAAGGCATGACCATGCTCTGCGTCACCCATGAAATGGGTTTTGCCCAAGCGGTGGCCAACAGGGTGATCTTCATGGATCGGGGTCAAATCGTAGAACAGAACGAACCCAAGGCATTTTTCGGCGCGCCGCAATCGGAACGCACGCGCGCATTCCTCAGTCAGATCTTGGGTCACTAGGCAATAGCTACCGTTGAAGTTTGGGCACTGGCCGTATAGCATTTGATGACACAGCAGTGTCAGTGACGAACCGACTCGGGACTGCACGGACATCTGTTTGAGGCGGTCTAAATCCAAGCACTGACGCCCTGAACTTACCGGCAATCATCCGGAGACATTCATATCTTGGCCAAGTTTCTATTCTCGCGCCTCGCCGCGGGAATTCTCAGTGTTTGGATTGGCAACCTTCCAACCGCATCTAACGCGGGGGACATGATGCACCCGTAGGGCGTGCGGACCGCCGATTGGCTCCGCCTCAGCACCCGTCACCGTGATCGAATACTCGTCGCCGACCTGCCCCCATCGCGTCGAATACCGAACGCATGTCGCACTGCAGATCGAAGAGGAATTCGTCCGCACCGGTAAGGTCAGGATTGTCTTCCGACTAATTGTGCGCAACAATGTGGACATGGTCATCTTGATGCTTGCCGAACGGCAGCCCGCACCGAAGTCCCAGCAAATCCTGGATGCCTATTATGCAAGGCATGACGAGATCGTGCAATCGAGCAACATCGAACAGCACGGCGCTGAATCCGGGTTAACAGTCATGCTCGGATGATTTCGGCCATGTATTGTGGGTTTCTGCCTGCTTTGTTTCGTCTGAGTTTGATACTGCGCTTGTCGTTATGGCTTCGAACCATGTTGATGGCGAAGTGTCGGACGACGGCCATGTTGGCTGGTCCATGCCCGGTTCGAGATCGGGCGGCATCCTCGTTGAAGGTGACGTCGAGTACCCAATGGAGGGAGTTCTCGATGGCCCAATGGCCACGTATGGCCTCGGCGAACTGGAGCGCGGTCATCGACCGCGAGGAGATATAGAAGCGGACCTGGCTGCTTTGCCTGGACTTTTCATAGACTTGTGCTTGCACCTTGACGATGGTGGCGATGGACGGGAAGCGGTATTCGCCGGGAAAGCGCCTGTCGCCGGAGAGCCAGTCGATTTGAGTGGAGACGGTGACCCGCCGCTCTTCGACCCGGCCATGGCCCTTGTCGACTTCGGTCACGGTTGAGGTGAGGTTTGCCGGAGCGTCGGCAAAGAAGCGCTCGATCTCACCCATCAGGCCGGGCTGATTGGCCTTGGCCGCCAGGAGGTAATCAGCGCCTGCATCGAGCACCGCCTGGGCGGTTTTGGCATTGCAGGCAATGGCGTCGATGGTCACGAGCGCGCCTTTCAGGCGATCCTTTTCGGCCAACCGTTCCAGCAGCAAGGGGATGGTGTCCTGCTCACAGCTTGTCGTTGCCACTGCCTCTTGTCCAAGAACCAGCCGTTCACGGGTGGCGAAAGCCGAGACGAGATGCAGCGCCGCCCGGCCGTTGGCCCGGTCATGACTGCCGCGCGAGGTCTTTCCGTCAATCGCCACCAGCGCCGGAGCATCGGGTCGAAGCGTCGCCGCCCAGGATATGAAGCAGTTCGAAAACAGGTCCGGATCGATCCGGTTGAGCAGAATGCGCAGCCAGCGCGAACCCGGTATGCCATGGTGATAGGGAAGAAACCGACGTAAAAACGCCAGGTTATCCTCCCCCCATTCGACGATCTCGTCAAAATCGTCGCATGCGCCGATCGTCCCGCAAACGACCAGAAGAAGCACCTCGGGTAACGGATGGGCGACCCGCCATTGCTCCCGCTCATCCTCAACGAGACTAAAATGGTCCAGCAAAACCCGCAGCCGCGGGCGATCGTCTTCAAACATGTCGGCCTCCAAATCACCGACACTCTTGAATCACACCCAAACCGTTCAGGGAAGAAACGTTAACCCGAGTTCAGAGCCGTGCATCGAACAGACACTGCGTGAAATCGGACGCTCCGTTGGGATCGACAAAGACGTGTTCAACAGGGCAGTGGCGGACCAGGCCATCCTTGAGCGTCTGAACAAGCTCACCGACCAGGCGACTGACGAATTCGAGGTAGAGGGAACGCCTCCCTTCTTCGTCAACGGCAAGAAAATCACTGGGGCGCCGAGCCTTGAGGAGATGCGCAGCGCAATTGCCGCTGCTCTGAATGGGCATTGACCTCCCATTTGGTTGACTGGCGGAGAAGGCCCATTCCTTCTCCGCACTTCCTTCGTATCGTGCTCAGCCGGCGACGGTATCGAAGGCATCCAGCACGCGCGACGAATAAACCAAAGCTGCACCGGCGTTGAGCGCAATCGCGACCCCAAGTGCCTCGGCAATTTACTCCCGCGTGGCGCCGACTTTCGCTGCTTCGGACGTATGGCTGGCGATGCAGCCGTCACAACGCGTGGTCACCGCAACGGCAAGGGCGATCAGTTCCCGGGTTTTGGCGTCCAACCGACCGCTCTTCTGACCTGCGCCACCGAGGGTACGAACGCCCTCAAGTGTCGCCGGCGAAAGCCGGCCAAGTTCGGTTACGCGTGAGGACAGTTCCTGCCGGTATTTTTCCCAGTCGAGCATTCGAAAGTTCTCCGTGAATTTGGGCTGATGCAACGCGATGTAAGAGCCGCAGCCTTCATCTTTGGTCAGGCCGCGACCACATCTCGGAAAGGAGTATGGAGAAAACTTCATCAACTGAAATGGTATGATTTCACGAACCCATGAGCACCAATCATGCTTGTTGCCGGACAACCCTTGGACAGAGAGACCGCGAGTTGGAGAGACGACCTTGAGCGGCGGCCCAAATACGCGAAGCCGAATGGGCCCGCATTGTCTGCGGGGGCTTCAGAAATATTAACAGGGCAGCGCGCCATTATGAATGTTGCTCATGGAGACATGAGATAGTGCCACTTATCGCAATAATGACCCTGTGATATTCCCTGACGTTACCTGCGCGCCGCGCATACGGCAGATCGACGGACGGTGCGCGCTCGTTGCGAGAAAAGCCACTGGCTGATTTCGACGCTCGGCTGTTGCGGATCATGATCGCTGCCCGCCGGAAATAAAGGGAGAGGACCAATGTCGAGATTTTCGGCCGAACGCGAGAAGGTGATTCTGGCTTCGGTCATGGCGGCCAATGCCAATCCCGGCTGGTTGACCAGCGATCGCGTCGAGGCCCTGACCGGCGGCCATGGCATGCTCAACATCCCGGTCGTTGCAGTCTGCAACGTCATCGCGGCCGAACTGCGTCGTGGCATAAGCCCGGAAGTCAAGTTCGCCGATGCCGTGCGCCAGCCGATCGATGACCTTCTGACCAAGAGCATTGCTGTCGCCACGGCAGCCGGCGCCGACGGCGCCAATGCGGCGCTGATCGCGGCAACGCTGCTCTATCTCTGCGGCGCCAACGCCCAGGTCGGCATTCCTGCCGGTAACCGCAAGCTCGGCTCTTCGGCGCGCATGATCGCTGGCGTCAGCCGCTCCGGCCTTGCCGCCGTGCCGACGGCGAAGATGAACAACAAGATCTCGGGTTTCGCCGCCGTTGCGGCCGTCTACGAAGCCATGATGAAGGGGGAGCTCTCGCCGGTCCAGGGCCGTGACATTCCGGAAGGCGTGGGCGGCGGCGTGATGGTCGGCCACGGCGCGCTGGGCGAGGATTTGATTTTTCCCGGCATGGCCGAACGAGGGGCTGCCATCGGGACCAAGGCGATGATGGACGCTATGTCCGGCGCCGGCATGCCCAGCCAGAAGTTCCTCTCAGCCCTTTTTGGCGCGGCGGCGATCCTGGAAATCATCCATTCGGATGCCGACGTGGCCGAGGAATATGGCCCCTACGGCAAGGTCACCAGTGCTTTCGTCGCGGGGCGATCCGCCGTTCGCACCGCCGGCCTGCCCGAGAAAATACATGTCCGCATCACCGGCAAGGAAGTCGAGACCGCACGGCTGATCGGCGATCTCGGCCTGATCCTCAAGGATATCGGCGGGCCGACCGTGATCGGCATCATGGCGCTTGATGAAATCGTCTCGGTCTTCGAAGAAGGGATCTGCGGCGCGGGCGCGGGTCCCGTCAATCCGCCGCTCGGCCATATCTGCGGCGATGCGGTCATTGCGCTGATGTGTCTGTTGCAGGATGGTTCGACGGAACAGAGCGTGGCGCGCGCGCTACGTGCCCGTCGCCTTGGCTTCAGCTTCGATCCGGAAACTGCGATGGTGGCGATGAACATCGTTGCCCGCAAGGCGACGCAGATCTGCAACGGGCCGGTCACCGATGCAATGATCATGTCCTCCACCCCCATGGTCACCAAGGCGCTGCATGCCCGTGCGGCGCGCAGCTATGACGATCTCATGGCGGGCAGGAGCGTCGGCGAGATCGTCCGCGCGATGGACGAGGAGCGCCAGCTACTGGTGGAGACACGCGGGTCGGAATTCCTGAGCAAGGTGAAGGGTACCAATATCAAGGTTCATTTCACCAGGATCAGCAAGGGTGCGCGGCGATCGAGCAAGATGGCGGCGCGCTGGCTTGCCTTCGATCCGGCGCTCGACGCCGAAGTCACCGTCGGCGACGAGACGATCCATATGGAAGGCATCATCAACGCCGTGATCCCCGAAGTCGCGCAGGGCATCGGCAAGGAACGCGCGCCGTTCCTCACCGCACTTGCGCCGATCGCCAGCGAACTGCTGCTCGCCGGCAATGTAATTATCAACGTCACCATCCCGGCCGTCGTCGCCGCCGCCATGGGCAAGATGAGTGCGTCGGATGCGACGGGCGAAGCCCAGTCGGCAGGCCTGATTTCCGCCGGCATTCCCGGCACCAAGACCAAGGCAGAGGCAGCCGCCCTGGTCGCCGTCGAATCCATGGCGTTCTGATGGCGGGCGGCGTCATCCTCCTGATGGCCCAGATCGATGACGCGCCGGGCGAGTTGCTCGGGCACGTCATCGAGAAGATGGGCGAGATGGGCGCCAAGAATGTCCAGCTCCTTCCGAGTCTGGGCAAGAAGGGCCGCCCGTCCTATGTCCTGCTGGTTGACATAAACGCCGAAGACGAGCCGGACTTCGCCGGCCTGCTGGTCGGTGACCTCGGAATCTGGGGCTATCGGGCTCTCGAATCCCAGTACAAGCATTTCGACATCAGGCGTTATCGGACGCAACTTCGGCTAACGTGGAACGGCGGTGAACAAAGCTTTCCGCTGCGCCTCAAACGCATCCTGAGCGAGGGCGTGTTCATGCGGGCCAAGGCCGAACATGACGACCTCGTGGCGTTTGCGGAGCAGATGAAAGATCGTCTGCCTATACCGGTCGCAGTGCTGAAGGCGGCGATCGAGACCAGCGTCGGATCGGCAGAACCTGGCGAGACCCTGCACGTCGACCTGTCCGGTTGGCAGCATTCGGAACGATGAAGGAGGTGGGCCTCATGCATATCCATCTTGATGTTCTGGGTGGCATCGCCGGCGACATGTTCGTCGCCGCGATGTTGGACGCATGGCCCGAGCTGGTTGGAACGGTAGAGAGAAATCTTCGTCTGGCAGGTCTGGACGAAGACGTGCAGGCGGTCTTTCGGGCACACAATGATGGCGTGCTGACCGGCAGCCGCTTTGACGTCACGAAGACCGGCTCCGAACAGGAAGCTTCCGGTCCTGATCCTCATCGCCATTCTCAAGGACATGGCCATGCGCATCATCATCACCATGACGAACATGGACATGCTCATCCTCATGAGGAGCATGTCCATAATGGCGACCACAGCCACAGCCACCACCATCACCACACCCATTGGCGCGACCTTCGCGCCATGCTCGACGGCAGCCGTTTGCCGGAGGGCGTCAAGCGCGCGGCCATAGCCATCTTCCACGAACTCGCCGTGGCCGAAGCCGCAGTACACGGCAGAAACGTCGGTGACGTAGCTTTCCATGAAGTCGGCAACTGGGATTCGATTGCCGATATCGTGGCGGCAGCTACGTTGATCGACGCTGTTGGGGCCAAAAGCTGGTCGGTGGGTTCGTTGCCGATCGGGCGAGGCTGGGTCGAGACCGATCACGGGCGACTGCCCGTTCCCGCTCCCGCCACGACTCTTTTGTTGCGCGGGTTTGCCTTTCATGATGACGGTCGCCACGGTGAGCGCATCACGCCGACGGGAGCGGCGATCCTGTCCCATCTCTCGCCCGCGACAAGCCTCGGGTCGTCGCCTCGACTGCTCGAACGCACCGGTATCGGCTTCGGCACAAGACGCCTGCCCGGCATGAGCAACGTGCTTCGCATCCTGGCGTTCACCGAGGAGGGTGCAGCACAGGATCGGGTCGGCGTCATCCAGTTCGACATCGACGACCAGACCGGCGAGGAACTGGCCGTCGCCCTCGACCTTGTTCGCGCGGCCGAAGGTGTGATCGACGTGACCCAGACGCCGACCTTCGGCAAGAAGGGCCGCATGATGGCCTCGGTTCAGGTTCTCGCGCGCGTGGATGCGATCGACGCAATCGGAGCGCTCTGCCTGCGGCAGACCACGACGCTTGGCCTGCGCAGCCGGATCGAAGCGCGCACGGTCCTGCCGCGACAGTCGGTGACAACCGAGGACGGGATAAGGGTGAAGCTCGCCGACCGGCCCGGTGGGATGACGGCCAAGGCGGAAATGGACGACGCCCAAGGCGTTGATCGGAGCCACAAAGCCCGCGCCGAATTGCGCCGCCGGGCCGAAGCTGAGGCGCTGGAGCAAAAGTCATGATCGCGAAGGAAACCTCTCTCGCCCGTCTCAATGCCGTGTTCGACAGCGCCCGGCACGCGGCCGTGGCTGTCTCCGGCGGCGTCGACAGTATGACGCTCGCGTTTGTGGCGCATCGTCGGATGGGAGCTGACGTGATCATGTTCCACGCCGCCTCGGCCGCCGTTCCCCTGAGCGCCACCGAACGGGTCAAAGACTATGCAGCCCGTCATGGCTGGGACCTACGGATCATCGATGCGGGGGAATTTGCCGACGAACGTTATCTCGCCAATCCCTCGAACCGCTGCTTCTTCTGCAAGTCCAATCTCTACGGCACCCTGTCTTCGCTTTCGGCAGCGCAGCTCTTTTCCGGCACGAACACGGACGATCTTGGCGATTGGCGCCCTGGCCTCAAGGCGGCCTAAGCCAATGGTGTACGTCATCCCTTTGTCGAGGCCGGCATGTCCAAGGCAGATGTCCGTGCCATGGCGTCCGCCTATGATCTTGCTGACCTCGCCGAACTGCCTTCAGCGCCCTGCCTGTCGAGCCGCGTTGAGACGGCTCTCAGGATCGAACCCGAGATCTTGCAAGCCATCGATCGGGTCGAGATGCTGCTGCGGCGCGAGCTCTCGCCGGGAACGGTGCGCTGCAGGGTGCGGCAAACCGGGGTGGTTGTCGAACTCGATGAACCGACGCTGTCGAAACTCTCTGGCGATAGTCGCGCGCGCCTCGTGGGGCAGATTTCAGAGGCGTTCGGTAGTCGACGGCCGATCGATTTCCAGGCATACGCCCGAGGCAGCGCCTTTTTGCGGGAGCGAAATTCATGAACGAAGAAGTCCGGCTGGATTTCCAGCGCACAGAGCGCGTGGGATTCGATGAGGCAGTACTCTGCGCCCGGAAATCCGATGCGCAGCTTGCCACGATCATGGACCGCGTTTTAGAGCGCGGCACACGCTGTCTGTTGACGCGCCTCGAGGCGGAGGTCTTTGGTCGCCTCGCGCCGGCCTATCTTGAACGATTGGACTACGACCCCATCTCGCGGACAGCATTCCTGAATTGGACCCCGCCTGCCGAACAGCAAGCACCCGATATCGCCGTCGTGTCGGCCGGAAGTTCGGACATGCCCCAGGCCGCCGAGGTCTTGCGAACGCTGGCTTATCTCGGCGCCCCGACCAGACAGTTCATCGACATCGGCGTCGCAGGCCTATGGCGGTTACTGGAGCGGGTCGAGGAATTGCGGACTTTTCCCGTTATCGTCGCGGTTGCAGGCATGGACGGCGCTCTTCCCAGCGTGCTCGGCGGGCTCGTTCCCGGCGTGATCATCTGTCTTCCGACATCGACCGGGTACGGCGTGTCGAACGGAGGAGAAACCGCCCTGCACGCGGCACTCGCCTCATGCGCGCCCGGACTGACCGTCGTAAACATCGACAATGGCTACGGCGCCGCCTGTGCGGCGTTCCGAGCGCTCAGCATGGTCCGGCGGGTGTCTGTTCAAGATGGCAAGGGACGTCCGAATGCGTAGCCCTTTCGATGACGAACCGCTTTACGCCAAAACAAAAATTGCCATCGTTTATGCCTTGCTGGTCGCAGCCAACGTCCTGGCTTGGATCTGGGCTTGGACTTCGTTCTCCGATCGACCGGCACTGCTTGGCATGGCCCTTGTCGCCTATATGCTCGGTGTCCGTCACGCGTTTGATGCAGACCATATCGCCGCGATCGACAATGTCGTGCGCAAGCTTATGCACGAGGGTCGGCAGCCGTTTTCGGTTGGATTCTTCTTTTCGCTCGGCCATTCCAGCATCGGCGTTCTGGCGTCGCTTGCCGTTGCCATCACCGCCTATGCAATGCAGAGCCAGACTGAGGGTTTCCACGACATTGGCGGCGTAATCGGCACATCCGTCTCAGCACTGTTCCTGCTGGTGATCGGAATTGCCAATCTCGTTATCCTGAAACCTATCTGGGACGCCTTTTCGCGAGCGCGGCGTGGCGAGGAAATTGTCGATGAGGACCTTGATGCGCTGCTGGCTGGACGAGGCTTGCTGGCCCGCGTTTTTCGCCGCACCTTCAAGGTGGTCACACGCTCCTGGCATATGTATCCGATCGGCTTTCTCTTAGGCCTCGGCTTCGACACCGCCACGGAAATCGCTTTGCTGGGCGTTTCAGCTTCGCAGGCCGCGCAAGGCTTGTCGTTCTGGACGATCCTTGTGTTCCCGGCCCTCTTCACAGCCGGCATGTCGCTGATGGATACGACGGACAGCGCTCTGATGACGGGCGCCTACGGCTGGGCCCTTATGAACCCCGCCCGCAAGCTCTGGTACAATCTGACGGTCACCGCCGCCTCGGTGATTGTCGCGATCTTAATCGGAGGCGCAGAAGCGCTCGGCCTGATTTCCGACAAGCTCGGCTTGCGGGGCACTTTGTGGGAGGCAATCGCCACCTTTAACGACAGCCTTGAAAATCTCGGCTTTGGTGTCGTGGGCATCTTCATCGCGAGTTGGGTCGTTTCGGCAATGATCTATCGCATGAAAGGCTATGACCGCATTCACGCGAACGTATCTTGAGAAGGGAACGTACTCGACCCAAGCGAAGCACGCCGCCATATTTGCCGTGAGGTCAATGTAACGGTCGATGGAAGTTCATCTTCCTCAGCGCGTCCTCTATAGAGCTCGCGCCGACCGAGGTGACCGCCTGCTCAAGATAGGATCGGATGTCTGCCTCGCTCTTTCCTTCCAACAACGCGATTTCTGCGATGCTTCTGCCGAGCGCTATCCACAGCAGGCAAGACCTTTCAATCGGTGAGAGTATCCATTTGGGCATCAAACACCTTTTGCGAACTGATCACCTCGTCCGTGGAATCCTGGCTCGCCAACCTGTTCGAAGGCCGCTTGCAACTTACGACCTGTCCGCCCAGGCCATAACCATTCAGAAACGCACCGATGCCTAGGGCGCGACCGCTTAGGAGCGGGCCGTCGTATCAATGCTCGGCAACCTTGCGTGAGCCCTCCAAAGCACCCTTGACATCAGCGACGAGACGTAGCGCGGGCGAACCTGCCGACATCGGAAGGTCGCCTGACCGCTCAAAAGCTTGCAAAAGGTCCTCAGAGGCGTCGAGCCGAAACTCGGTGACGATATCCTGCAGACGCCGGACCTCCCCTGCCAGCGATGTGCTTGCCGAAGTATATTCCTCGGCCATGGAAGCGTTTTGCTGGGTGACATGGTCCATCCGGTTCACAGCGCTGTTGATCTCCGTAAGGGCAGCGGACTGCTCGTTTGCAGACGTCGCAATGGCAGAAAGCTGGCTGCTGATCAGGCCTACCTCCTCCTCAATCTTTTCGAGCGTTCGTCCCGTTTCCTGCACCAGCTTTACCCCGGAACTCACTTCGCCCGTCGAATTGCGGATCAGTTCCTTGATCCCCTTGGCCGCCTGGGCAGATCGTTGAGCAAGTTCTCGGACTTCCTGGGCGACAACCGCAAAACCTTTGCCGGCTTCGCCGGCCCGGGATGCCTCGACGCCAGCATTCAAGGCAAGCAGGTTCGTCTGAAACGCTATCTCGTCGATGACACCGATGATATTCGCGATCTCGTTGGACGAATGTTCGATGCCCTGCATAGCCGAGATCGCCTTTGCCATCACGGCCGCAGAATTGCGTGCCGACGTATTCGCGTCCGCTGCCGCGCGGCGGGCCTCCTCGGTGCGCCTGGAGGAATTCGAAACTCCTTGTGTAACCTGATCAAGGGCGGCGGCGGTTTCCTCAAGAGAGACCGCCTGCTGCTCGGTCCGCTTGGAAAGCTCGAGGGCACTTTGGCTTATTTCCGATGTACCGCCATCGATCGCCGCAGTGGCGACTGCCACCGTCCGGAGGCCGGTTGCCAATTGCTCGCGCGCAGCGTTGAAGTCGGCGCGCAGTTGCTCGAATTCGCTGGCAAACGGTTGTTCCAGTCGGAACGTGAGGTCGCCACTGGCAAGATGCTTCAAACCTTCAGCAAGGCTGGAGGTGGCCTCCGTCATCTTGCTTACCCGCTCCCGCTCTAACTCTTCCGCACGCACACGTTCGCGCTCGCGCGCCTCGCGGCCAGCTTCGACGTCTCTTTCCATCTCGCGTGCTCGCAACCCATTGTCTTTGAATATCTGCACCGATTTCGCCATCATGCCCAGCTCGTCGCGACGATCGGTTCCTTCGACAATTGCCGAGAGATTGCCGCCCGCCAGCGTCGTCATCGTGTCGGCGATCCGCCGGATCGGCTTGACGATCCAGGCGCGAACGGCAAGCACGCCCAGAACCAGCACCGCTGCCAAAGCGATCACGGCGCCGCCCATTGCCCTTTTCGACGTATCGGAGGCCAAGGCGGAAACGTCGCTGCGCTTTTGGTCGGCATCCTCGATCATCTTGGCTGCCGCCACTGAAATCTCGGCGATATTGCCGCGAATGCCGGTTGGCACATGCTCAGAAAGAGCTGCTGGACCATGGCGATGCTGGCCTCGCTGTCTGCCGTTCGGCCAACAGCGATTGCCGCACCGCATGTCGTCGTCAAGATTGCGAACCCATCCGTCTTCAACGGCGGCAAGTCGGCTTGCGCCGGTAACGCGGCGATCGCCAGATCCATGGAGGCGACGAAGCTTTCCTGCGCCTCCTTGAGGCTTTCTTCAGCACGCACCCTGCCGTCTTTGGAGCGCGCCATGATCATGTCGCCGATATTGGCGCGGGCTGTCTGGAGGCTTCGGTTGGATTGGGCCAGGTGAAGGGCGGCGGCTGCGTTCTTTGTCAGGAGGTCGGTGTAGGCTGCGTCGATCCTGAACAACTCCCGGGTCTCGTAGAGGGAGAGGCCGAGGGCCACCAGCCCGAACATGCCGACAACGACGAAGAACTTGCCAACGATTGGAACGTGTTTCACACGCCACTCCCCTTTGAGATGATGTTGATATCCGCGTTCGCAAACACGGGGTTCCAAAAAGCCAGCCACTAAAAAAAGGGGCTGCCGCCGAGACCTGAATGACGACAGCCCCAGTCGCCCTGGGAGGCAGGCAAGACGACCGGAAATCCGAGCGCTTGCTCGTTTCATCCGGTCAGTCGCGAATGGCAGCTCCTGTTTGCGGATCGAACCAGTGCAGCTTTTCCAGATGGACGGTCAGCGGCAGGCGCTTGTTGGGCGCGGGCGTCGATACTGGCGGGATACGCGCCACCAGCCGGTTCGTGCCCTTTCGTTTGAACTCTGGCGGATCCTCCACGTCGCTGATGTCGACGGGCGGAGAGGCAATGTCGAAAAAGACGAAGGTGTCGGGGCCGAGCGCTTCGGCAACCGGGATCGGCTCGTTGAACAGCGCTTCATGCTCTTTGCACACCAGAAACATTTCCGGGCGTATCCCGGCGATCACCTGCCGTCCGGCATAGGCAGACAATGCGGCACTCGCGGGAACCGGAAACGCAATCCCGGTTCCCGCGATCGTCGCGCGCAGGCTTGCCCCGTCCGCCTCAAGGTCGGCCCGGACGAAATTCATCGCAGGCGAACCGATAAAACCGGCAACGAACAAATTCGCCGGCCGGTCGTAAAGCCGCTGCGGCGTGTCGATCTGCTGCAGGTTGCTCTCGCCGGCATCAGCGACAGGCTTCAGCACAGCAACCCTGTCACCCATCGTCATCGCTTCGACCTGGTCATGGGTGACGTAGAGCGTAGTAACGCCAAGACGCTGGTTTAAAAGCTTGAGCTCGGCCCGCATCTGGACGCGCAGCTTGGCGTCGAGATTGGACAGCGGTTCGTCCATCAGGAATGCCATCGGATGACGGACGATCGCCCGACCCATCGCGACGCGCTGTCGCTGACCGCCGGAGAGCGCGCCCGGCTTGCGGTTCAGGTATTTCGTAAGGTCGAGCATCTCGGCTGCGTCGCGCACAAGCTTCTCGATCTTGTCCTTCGGCATTTTGCGCTGCTGCAGGCCGAAGGCCATGTTCTCGTAGACCGTCATGTGCGGATACAGCGCATAGTTCTGGAATACCATCGCGATGTCGCGGTCCTGCGGCTCGGTGTTGGTGACATCCTGATCGTCCATAAGCAGCCGGCCGCTATTGAGCTGCTCGAGCCCGGCCGCCATCCGCAGAAGCGTAGATTTGCCGCAGCCCGACGGTCCGACCAGCACGACGAATTCACCGTCGCCGACCGTGAAGCTCACATTGGCGACGGCGACGGTCCCGTCCGGATAGGTTTTTCCAATCCCGTCAAAGGTCATGGACGCCATATAGTTCTTCTCCCAGTATCACGTGGCGAGGCAAGTCATCGGGTCGGATGGCGTGCCTCGTAAGATTGGTCACGCCATCAGCCGATGGTCACGGGCTTGCCGCTGGCGACGGACTCCTCAATCGCAGCCAGTACCTTGGTGTTGGCAAGCCCATCATTGGCGTCGGCAAGCAGGGGCACGCCACGCACGACGCTATCGACGAAGCGCGCGATGGATTCCTGCACGAAGCCGCCGATGCGGGTTGCACCCGTCGGCGTCATGCCGATGTAGTCGTTGAACCGCATGCCACCATCGACGATACGGCGCAGGCCGCCGCTATGGGTGGGATCAGCCTGGATCTGACCCTTTTCGCCGACGACTTCCACCTTGAAATCGACAAGCGAAGGGTTGTCGCGCGACAGGATCCAGCTGTTTTCCATGGTCACGACAGTGCCTCTGGAAAATTCGAGGATCGAGGCATGGAAATCCTTGGTGTCGACGCCGCCGGCGGCAAGCGTCCCGGAACGGGCCACGGCGTAGACGCGGGTCACCTCGTCTTCGAGGATGAAGCGCAATACATCGACCAGATGGCTGCCCAGGAACCAGAGTGCGGAGGATTTCGCGGCCCAGCTCAGCATTTCGAAGGGAACGAAGGTCGTGTTGGAAAGGCGCGCCGTGCCGTGCTTGGCAAGCCCGATTTGGCCCTCCTGGATCATGTCGCGAACCTGCGCCAGGATCGGGTTCACACGATTGTGGAAGTCGATCATCAACTTGCCCTTGGACTTTGCGGCAGCCTCGGCGATCTCTTCTGCTTCCTTGACTGTGGTCGCGAGGGGCTTTTCGCTCAAGACATGTTTGCCGGCCTTGAGCGCTGCAAGGATGATCGGTGTGTGGGTAAAGTCGGGTGTGGCGACGGACACCGCGTCGATCCGGTCGCTGGCGATGAGCTTCTGATAGTCGGTGAACGCTTCGATTGCGCCAAAACTCTCCTTCATCTTCAGCGCCCTGCCCTCGTCGAGGTCGCAGACGCCAACCAGTTCGGTCTCCGGCAGCACGTTGAAGGTGTGGGCGTGGTTATTGCCCCAAAGGCCGGCGCCGATGACGCCGATGCGAAGTTTGCTCATTTTATATGACTCCATTCAAACCGTAAAAGATCAGCCCTTCACCGAGCCGAAGGTGAGACCGCGCACGACGTAACGGTCGAAGACCAGGAAGATGATCATCGGCGGGATCATCGCGAGCACGGCGGCGGCTGCGATGTAGTTCCAGGTCACGCCGCTGGTGGCGAAATATCCGAGCGTTCCGATCGGAAGGGTGGCGGTTGAACGCGAGCTCAGCACCAGTGGGAAGGCCGCGTTGTTCCAGGCAAAGACGAAAGCGAACATCGAGGTGACAATGATCCCGGGGCGGACGATCGGCAGCGTGATGCGCCACATGATCGTGTGCCAGCGGGCGCCGTCGACGCGGGCCGCCTCCTCCAGCTCCGCCGGCACCTCGTCGATAAAGCTCTTCATCAGCCAGACCGAAAACGGGATCGTCAACGTCTGCAGCACCAGCACCATCGACAAATACGAACCTTGCAGGCCGACCCGCGTGATCAACACGAAATACGGAATCAGGAAGGCAATCGGCGGCGCCATCAACAGGCCGAGATACCAGAGCATGATGTTCTTCTTGCCCCGCATCTTAAAGCGCGAGAGCGCGTAAGCGGCAGGCACCGAGAACGGCAGATTAAGCAACACCGCGCCGATCGCCACGATGAGCGAGTTCACGAGTTGCGGCGCGTTCGTGCCAGGATCGACGAGGATGTGGCGGAAGGCATCCAGCGTCGGTTCGAAGGTCACTTGCGGGGGCATCGCGAACGCTGTTTCTGCCGGCCGGATAGCGAGCGCCAGAAACCAGAGGATCGGGCCGATGAAGACCGCCAGGAACAAGAGGCCGGCGGCATAGGTGAGCGCAGTATAGAAGGTCTTGCGGCTGGCCATGTCACCACTCCTCATTGCGGAAGGCGAAGAACACGTAGAGGGCGATGATGACGTTGACGATCAGCACCGTGATCCACGTCTGGGCACTCACCAACCCGACATTGAAGTTCACCAGACCCTGTTCGTAGAGCGAATAGCCGAGTGTGCGTGTCGAGGTCCCCGGCCCGCCGCGGGTCAGCACCAGCACCGTGTCGAAGGTGTTGAAGATCTGCATGAAGCGCAGCATGACGATGATGGTCGCGGTGCGCCGGATGAGAGGCAGCTTGATGCGCATCAGGATCGTCCAGGCCGATGCGCGATCGAGACGCGCCGCCTCGATGATCTCGTCGGGAACGGAAAGCAGGCTCGCATAGAGGACGATGGCGAAGAACGGCGTCCACTGCCAGATGTCGACGAAGAGTATGGCGGCAAGCGCAGTCGTCGGTGACCCGAGGATGCCCTCCGCCGGCACCGGTAGCCAGAGCGACTGCAGCACCCATGTCACGAGACCGCCGCCCGGATCATAAAGATAGCGAAACAGGAAGCCGACGACGATCGGCGCGATCGTGGTTGGCAGGATCAGCAGCGCGCGTACGACATTCATGCCGGGCAGCGCCTTGAGCAGCACCAGTGCGATCGCCAGGCCGAGCGAAAACTCAATCGCCGTGCCGAGCACCGAAAGGATCAGCGTGTTGGTAAGTGCGGCGCGAAAATCGAACGCATCGAGCGCCTGGACGTAATTGTCGATGCCGACGAAAGCCAAAGGCTGCGGCCCGACCTGCAAGTTCCAGAAGTAAAAGCTGGATTTGAGAGCGAAGAGCAGCGGGTAGGCGATCAGCGCCAACAGCATAATCACGGAAGGCGCGATCAACAGGTAAGGCAGGTTGCGGCGGACGAAGCCGCGCCGGACGGGCGTAAGCGTTGGCAAGGAGCGAATGGCTGTCGTGTGCATCGTCGAAGTCCAGTTCTTCTTGGCGGATGACCGCCGGCGCGAGCGTTTCCGCGCCGGCCCGAGAAGAATTCCATTACGCCTTGCCGAGCTTGCCGATCAGCGCCTTGGCGCCGTCGAGCGTGTCAGCGTAGCTTTCCTTCTGGTAGGGGATCATCAGATTGCCCTTGAGGATGCTTTCGAAGAGGCTGTTGGCGCGCTCCAGCGCGGTCTTCGGATCTTCGCTGCCGGTCAGAAGCTGGTTGAGCGTCAGGCCGAGCACACTTTCGACCGCGGTATAACCCGGAACCGGCGGACGCGTTATCTTGCCGTTGCCCTGCTTCATCATGTCGTACTGGACATCGAGGTATGAATAGATCTTCTTGACGTCCGCGTCTTCGTAGAGCGACTTGCGGGCAAAATCCGAGAACTGGAAATTGAGGTCCGGCCACTCAGCCATCTTCTTCTGGGTCGCCTTTGACGTCGCCCACTTTATGAAGGCGTAACCGTTGTCCTGCCGGTCGGAACTCGACGGGACGCCAAGGCTCCAGCCGCCGAGGCTGACTGTCTGCGCCACGCCATCTGCCTTCGGCAGGGCTGCGGTCGCATACTTGTCCATGACATCGGACTTCTTGCCGGTCATGTAGCCGGAGTTCTTGACCAGGTAGAAATACGGCGTCCACCAGTAGAACATGCCGATATCGCCCTTGGCGAAACGGGTGCCGGCATCGAACCAGACGTAATTGATCGCCTCGGGCGGCGAGAGCTTGTAAAGCTGCCGGTAGACCTCGAGCGACTTTGACCAGGCAGGACCTGTGAGCTGCGGCGAGAAGTCCCACGGTGCGCCGGGGAAGGATTTGAACCAGTTCGCGCCGTGACTGGCGGAAAGCTGGGTGAACATATGGGTGATCGGGGACGGCTGCGATCCGCAGATCACCGTCGGGAAGAGCGGCTTGCCACCGAAGGACTTGCCTTCGAGCGACTTCAGCGTCTCGATGTACTTCGTCCATGTCCAGTCTTCAGAGGCCTTTGTCGGTGGCGCGGCGATGCCGAAGCTGTCGAAGATGTCCTTGCGGTACATCACCCCTTGCGCATAGGCCGCAACCGGCAGTGTGGCGATCTGCCCGCGCCACATGTTCGACGAATAGAGGACCTCGGGAATGAAGTCGGCGAGATCGATATCACTATCCTTGGCGATGTAGTCGTTGAGCGAGATGATCCAGCCGTTGTCGAGATACTGCCCGAGCCACATCTGGTCGACCGCGATGACGTCCGCGTCCGACGTCTTGGCGACGAAGGCCGAGACAAGGCGGGTCTGCAACGCGTCGTAAGAGAGGCTTTCGAGCTCGACCTTGATGCCCGTTTCCTTTTCGAATTCCGGGATCATGGCTTTCATCGAGAAGAAGAATGGATCTTCGACCGACAGAACGCGTATGGTCTTCGCGTCTTGGGCAGACGCACGCCGTGGCGCGACAAGCGCGCCCGCGCTCGATGCCAAGAGAGCGGCGACAGATGCCGACTTCAGCATGTTCCGGCGCGACATATTTCCAATATCGAATGTCATGTGGTGCCTCCTCAGTTGTTCTTAAATCCAACCTCATCCGACCACGGGAAACCTTCACGGCGCCGAGCTCGAGTTCGATTGTTACCCCTCATCTGCCATTGCCAACAGTTTGTTTGTACTTCGCACAAACTTATGGTACTGTCAAGAAGGTGCGTTCGGGCGTTCCCGCGGCTAAAGCCTCCGCATCTGTTGCGGTAAGCCATCAAGCGCCATCTGGTCGAGCAAGCGCTCTCAAGCTAGAACGACGGGGCTGGCAAATCGGAGATGCAAGTTGAAGTTCGAGAATCAGCCATCCTATTCGCTGGGGCAGCGCGGTCCCAACAAGGACACGCTTGCTGGCGAAAGTGGCAATGTAAGGCTCGTTTCGCAGTCGACCCTCGGCGAGATCAATCGCGGTCGGGTGCTGCAGGCGTTGTACGACAACGGTCCGAAAAGCCGCGCCGAGCTTGCCCGTCTGGCGGGCGTCAATCGCACGACGATCACGGGAATCGTCCAGCCGATGATCGAGGAGGGCCTGCTCGTCGAAGGCGACGCAGTGCCCTCAGACTTCAAGGGCGGTAAGCCGGCGCGTCCGATCTATTTCAATCCTGAAGCACCAATGCTAGGCGCCGTGCTTCTCTTGCCCGGCAGGATCCAGACATGCCTTGTGACGCTCAGCGGCGATATCAAAGCCCTCACCAAAGCGCAATTCGATCCGCATGGCGATAGGGGTGCGTTCCTGGCGATCATCAAGGACACCTTGTCCGCGACGCTTTCCCAAGCCCACCAGGCACCGTTCGGGATCGGCATCGCCTCGGGGGGCATGATCGACAGCGACAACGGGGTGATCCTCGCCGTCAATCTTGCGCCCGTTCTGACTGGCCTCCACTTGGTCGATATCCTGCAGGCGCATTTCTCATTGCCTGTTGTCATCGACCATCATCCGCGCGCGCTTCTCGTTGGCGACCGGTGGTTCGGGCCGGGACGGGGCCAACAAAACTTCGCGGCGATCTATACCGGTGAGGTATTGGGCGGCGCTTTCTACATCGACGGACGGGTCTACCGGGGCCTTGCCGGCTCCGGCGGCGAACTAGGCCATACCGTCGTGCAAATCGATGGGGAACTCTGCAATTGCGGCAAGCACGGATGCTGGGAAACAGTCGCCGCCCTACCCTGGCTGCGGCGTGAAGCGGCCCGACTTGGCTTCGCAAACCCTGAAAGCGTCACCTGTGCTCGCCTCGTCAAAGAGGCAGCAGAAGGCGCCGAAGCTGCGAATGGTCTGCTGGACCGCTATACCAGAAACGTCGCCTTCGGGATCCTCAACCTGCAGCAGACCCTGTCACTCAACTCCTATGTGCTGCATGGGGACATTGCAGGCGGCGGCGCGGACGCGGCCGAACGCGTCAGGCAACATGTCGAACGGTTGGTCAAGAAGCGACCGAACCAGGAGATTTCGATCACGCTGAATGGCATCGGAGAAGGTCATACGGCATTGCGAGGGGCCGCTGGCTTGGTCTTGTCCAGCCACCTGAAGCTCGTCATCTAGGCGGGATACGATCCCGGCGGCGAAACGGCCAACGACGCGGCTGAGCCATTGTGGTTTCAATTGTCGGGAGGTCACAAAACTATCGATCTCGCCGCACAAGCGGGCCGCTCGCGCTTTGTCTGGGAGGGGTCTTTCTCCAGCACAATCTCGGATACCCAATGAAAGTTCCGTGAGGCAATCGATAAGGGCGTAAGGGCCAATCATGGTCTGCGTATTGCTTCAAGTAGCGGCTGCTTGATCGCTTGATCGGATTGCTATCCCAGCGGCTCTTAGTTCGATCGGGGGAACGACAACATGCAGTGCCGGCGATCGCTAGATTGCAGAACGTCGATTGCACGCGCGCGCTCGTGCAACTCCGATAGACGACTGCGAATTTGCCGTGCTCGTTGAATAATGTATCGAATGTGAGATCGACAAGAAGGAGATACGTCTGCGCTACGCGAAGCTGCTCGGCAAGCGCACTCATTCACACCTTGCTCGTTTCGGTGCATGATCAACCGGCCGTTGTCGCCAAGGTCGACCACACCGCCAAGGAACTAGCCTTCATCAGACGGTCGACGGGGGCGATCTGGATTGGACTTGAAAGCGCAAGTCCAGCCTTGAGCAAAGCGGGACCATCCAAATCATTGGACGAGAGCCCGCCGAGCGATTCGTCCCGGGTGGGCGTTCGGCTTGGCTTTCAAAGGGGCCACCATGCCGGCTTCGAGGCAAGCGGCCATGAATGCCTCTCGTGCAACGACGGCGGCTACGCCGCCATTGAGGGCACCGCGACAGGTCCTGATGGCACGCTGATGGCGCTCGCCATAACGCAATGGCCATTCGTTTTCGAGAAAATCCAAAGCATCGTAAACGCCCGCAAACGTCCGCTCAAGACCACACTGCAGTCGGATAGTGACCAGACGAGTCCAGGAGACATCGGTTATCGGCATCCTATTTTCCTTTCCAATGTCACCTGTGACCATCCGGCAAATATTGGAATAACTTTCGCGCGTTCAAGAGTCGGAACGACGCGAAGTCGCCTTGATCGAGCCAGCAGGGGGCGACCCTCAAGGCAGAGCGGGTGGCAAACGTCGCCTGTTACGATGCGACGCGATATCGTGAAACTTGCCACCGCCTACGGCAATAATCGCAAAGCCTTTTCTCTGATCGTGCGTGGTGCGGCCAACCAAGCCGCTCCCTTGCGAAGATCGCACCGACTGACGATCGTAGAACGGGAGAGTCGTCGTTAGCTGCGATGATCAGGATGGCGCAAGGTATCGAGCAACTAAGCCCTTGCTAGCCGCGCGCCTCCCGACGACCACTTCAAAAAAGCGGTTATTGCCGAGGCTGCGACCGCGTCAGTTTCCTTGCTTCGGCAATTAAGCGCTATCACATCCCACGGCTCCTTCTGTCAAACAATTCTTTAGTGGCCTTGGATTCTCTAAACGAAACTAGGATCATGATCCGTCGATTGAAATTGCGAACACAACAGATCGTAGGGTAGCGCTCGTCTTCCTCCTAATTAAGACGGAGGGTACAACAGTCCCATAGGACGTTGTTGCACTGGCCAGCCAATTTATACTGCCTTGAGGTCCGCCAAAAATTTGTCAAATGCATTGTTGATCGGCTTGGCGATCTCAGCCACTGCCTTGCTCGCCAGTGCCCGGAATTCCTTGGCATTCTCGATGCTGGTGTCTACGCGCTTGTGCAGGAACGCCGATTGGAGTTCGAAGACCTGTGACGGCGAGTTCGCGCCGAACAACGCTTGCAAATGCGAGAAACCGGCCACCGCATTCGCCTGCAACGCAGCGACGGACTTAAGCGACAATTCGTAGCCGGCCAGCGTTGCGGTTTCGAAGATCGGAGTGAGTATTTTTTGCGCCTCTTCAGCGCTCGACGCGAATTTAAAGAAAGCTTCGGTCAACTGTTTGTTCCCCTTTTCTACGGATGCCCCGATTTGATCGGCCACCTTCAGAGGCGATGATGCTGAATTTTCGATTGTTTCAAAGGACCTTTCTGAAACCTTGGTGGTCATAGTGCTATTCCTTCTCACGTTGTTTGTTAATGTCGCTAGGCACGGCGATATTGTTGAAAAATTTGATCCTGAGAGTATCACCTGGCAGTTTGGACATGGACAAATGCGGAACTCAGTTTGACGGCCGTTCTTCAGAAACGGATCCGAGAGATCCGAATTGGCTCCGTTACCGCCTGGTTTAGGAAGGCGGCCATATACTTGGCTGCTTCTTGCCGCCTAACGACGAGTACGTGCAAACTCGATGCCAACTAGGCATACGCTTTCAAAAAGGTGTTTCCGAGTATTGTTCTGCCGCTTGCGCGCAAATCTTCAGATCATGTCCCAGGACGTGGTGTAGCTTAGACGACCACGGCTCATCCCAGAGGGTCGGATGAGTATCAGCTTGCTGCTGGCAGGCTGATGAGCGGATCATCGCTCATTGTGGCGATTGTCTCAAGTGTCATGTAGCGGGATCGCTGGACGGCCCATTCATCGTTCTGTTCGAGCAGCAGCGCACCGACCAGGCGCACGATGGCGTCGTCGTTGGGGAAAATGCCGACGACCTCTGTGCGCCGCTTGATCTCACCGTTCAATCGCTCAATGGGGTTGGTCGAGTGAAGTTTGGCCCAATGCTGCTTGGGAAAGGTCATGTAGGCGAGCACGTCTTGCTCGGCACTGTCCATGAGACTGGCGAGCTTCGGTACCTTTGGCCTGATCTGGTCGGCGACGTTGCGCCACTGAGTGCTTGCGGCCTCCGGCGTGTCCTGAGCGAAGGCCGTTGCAATGAACGCGGAGACAACCCGGCGTCCGCTCTTTCCAGCATGGGCCAAGGCATTGCGCATAAAGTGCACCCTGCAGCGCTGCCAGGTGGCGGAAAGCACTTTCGATACTGCGGCCTTGATGCCCTCATGGGCATCGGAGACGACGAGCTTGACGCCGCGCAGCCCCCGCCTGATCAGCTTTCGAAGAAACTCGGTCCAGATCGCCTCGGCCTCGGACGTGCCGATCTCCATGCCGAGCACTTCGCGTCGGCCATCGGTGTTGACGCCGACGGCGATGATTACGGCGACGGAGACAATACGACCACCGCGCCGAACCTTGAGGTAGGTCGCATCGATCCACAGGTAGGGCCATTCTCCTTCGATGGGCCTGTCGAGGAAGGCCTTCACCTTCTCATCGATCTCCTCGCAGAGCCGGGACACCTGACTTTTGGAGATGCCCGACATGCCCATGGCCTTGACGAGGTCATCAACAGAGCGGGTCGAAACACCCTGGATATAAGCCTCCTGGATGACCGCCGTCAGAGCCTTCTCGGCCATGCGGCGCGGCTCCAGGAAGCTCGGGAAGTAGCTGCCGGTGCGAAGCTTGGGAATGCGCAGCTCGACGGTGCCCGCCCGTGTCTCCCAATCCCGGTCGCGATAGCCGTTACGCTGGGCCAGCCGGAAGCCATTCTTCTCGCCATAGGCCGCGCCGGTCTTCGTGCCGACCTCCAGCGCCATCAGCTTCTCGGCAGCAAAGCCGATCATCTCCCGCAGCAAATCGGCATCAGCGCTCTTCTCAACGAGTGAGCGCAGGTTCATCATGTCGTCGGTCATCGGTGGTGTCCCTCAGGTTGGCTCTAAGCAACCCGACCCTACCGGAAATCACCGATGGCTATGAAATCAAGCTACACCACTCCATGGGACACGATCAATCTTCAGACTGCAACGCGTCTGCTATGTCGCTTATTGTCGGACTCAAGACTTTTTTGAACGCCAGATAGATCGACCCTCGGAGTGATCGCTCTGCCGTAGACCCACTTTTGTTTGGCACGAAACTTGTGTGTTTATCGCAGACCGCCGGGAGCAAGCCGCAGCAAGGGCACCGGTCCTGATCTCGGCTGGTCGTCACAAAATTGAAGTCAACGACATAGGGCACAGAACGGACCGGACGATTGATCCTGTGGGCGTCAAAGGGTTCTGGCGAACACTGCATCGATAACCTGCCAAAAACCCAGTCGGCAGCGAGAATGTCGAGGTTGACGACAAATATCCGCAGAGATGCAATCAACGGAGTTAAGGATGAATAGATATTTTTGCGAATTACTAGGAACGTTTGCGCTCATTTTCTTCGGCTGCGGCACACTCGTCTTTATGCGTTCCGAGGTGGGCCCCCTCGGTGTCGCTCTTGCCTTCGGGATGACAGTGGTGGCGATGGCCTACGCGATTGGCCCAGTATCAGGCGCTCATCTCAATCCCGCGGTCAGCCTCGGTTTTCTTGTTTCGCGACGGTTTGGACTGTGGGACTTCCTCGCGTATGTCTTGGCTCAAAGTGCGGGGGCTATAGCGGCCGCAGGCGCTCTCTATGTGATAGCCATGGACAAAGTCGGTGGCTACGACATTGCCGTAGAAGGTTTCGCCCAAAACGGCTGGGGAGCTTATGGGGTCAGATCTGTGTTCCTGTTTGAGTTCATCTCCACGTTCCTGTTTGTAACGGTATTTCTCAAAAGCACCACCGAGGAAGGGGCGGGCACTGTCGCAGGTTTTGCAATTGGTCTTACCTTAGTCGCAATCCATCTGGCCGGCATTTCGGTTTCGGGTGCTTCTGTAAACCCTGCACGGTCGCTCGGCCCGGCGCTCTTTGCAGGGGAGACGGCGCGCTCACAGCTCTGGCTCTATATAATTGCACCGATGCTCGGTGCTGTTGCGGCGGGCCTTCTGCAACTCACTGAAGTTCTCGCGTTTCGACCAACAAGCAACTCGCTGAAGCGCAATGGCGCTACTCTTGCAGGGCGAAGTAGAGCTGATGCAGCTCGCCACTTCCAACCGCGCCCCTGACCGGGATTTCGACGGACTTCACATTTCCTTGGCGGCGAACCGCCCCGCCCCCGAGCCAGTATGGGGCTACATGTCACGTGATTCCATTTCCGCCGTTTCATTGTCACCTAAGCCGGTTCCAATCTCGTCTTTAGGGCGCATCGACCTTCTTTCCCGAGAGGAAAATCGGACCGCGGCCAGTATTGGAAAAAACTTGGGTCCATTCAGACCTAGCCCAACGGCCGAAAATACGTCCGATCGATATTGCGGCTGATGCTCCTTCAGGAGTCCTCTGTGAGCGGTTCGAACGCGAGCACTTTTTGGCTTCACCTGCAAACACTCTCTGCTCACCATTATGAGCGCTGCTCATGGATCCATGAAGGAATGCCATTTCAGTTTTGGTTCGCCTCATGATATTGGCCGCTGGGGTCAAGGATATCGCCTCGCCCGCGTCCATAGGACGAAGAGCATCAGCCTTGCAGGAAAGCCATCGGCCAGCACTTGTGCCGATATACTACCATTGCTTGTCGTAGCGATATAATAACAACCCTTAGGCCGTAAATCGTCCGGCCAGCGTCAAAAGAAGAGGTCTTTGAATGCGCGCAGACGTGCAGTGGAAATTGTGCTGGGAAAATGAGTTGCAACTCTCCGATCATGTCGAACTCGCCGAGTTCTTTCGGAAGACATACGGGCCGACTGGCGCGTTTAATGCAAAGCCGTTCCAAGGCAGTCAAAGCTGGGCCGGAGCAAGACCGGAGCTTCGTGCGATCGCGTACGACTCGATCGGTGTTGCGGCCCATCTGGGCTTGCTGCGCCGCTTCATCAAAGTTGACGGGGTAGACCTTTTGGTGGCTGAGCTAGGTTTATATGGAGTGCGTCCGGATCTCGAGGGGCTCGGCATCGCCCATTCGATTCAGGTTATGCTTCCCACATTGCAGAAGTTTCAAGTTCCATTCGCCTTCGGTACGGTTCGACCCGAGCTGCGGAAACACATTGAAAGATTCGGCCGACACAGTCCACTGACTGTTGTGTCGCAGGTGAGCGTACGATCTACGCTGCCACACGCACGCATCGACTTGCCGCCCACCCGTGTCGAGGATCCGCTTGTCATCATTATGCCGATTGGACAGCCCATCTCCGCCTGGCCAGCCGGTACGATGATCGACCGGAACGGACCGGAGTTATGAGCTACCTCGACTGCTAGCGGAAGTGCTCAGGCTCCTCGTGGAGCTCACTGTCCCAAGCGCAATCCGGTCCGGTCATCGGCAGGATCATATCGGCCGCCATCGGATGAAGAAATATGCGGTTCAATGGCCTTGATCTCAATCTTCTGGTTGCGCTCGACGCCCTGATGAGCGAACGTAATCTGACGGCGGCGGCGCGCAGCATTAACCTGAGCCAGCCAGCCATGAGCGCGGCGGTCGCACGGCTGCGCACCTTCTTCCAAGATGAGCTGTTTACGATCGCTGGGCGCGAATTTATCCCCACACCTAGGGCAGAAAGCCTGGCACCCGCCTTGCGAGATGCTCTGCTCCATGTTCAGCTCTCCATTATTTCCAGAGAGCCGTTTGAGCCCGCCCAATCGGATCGTCGCTTCAAAGTTATCCTTTCCGATTACGTCGCGCTCGTATTTTTCGAAAAAGTCGTTGAGCGCGCGGCGCGGGAAGCTCCTGCTGTCAGCTTCGAATTTCGGCCCCCGGGCGATGACACTGATGATTTACTCCGGCGCGGCGACGTCGATCTTCTCATTTTGCCGGAAGTGTTCGCGTCGAACACCCATCCCCGAGCAGGGCTGTTCGATGATGTCCACGTGTGCGTAGGCTGCACCTCGAACAAGCAACTGGAAGAGCCGTTTACGTTCGAGAGATACATGTCGATGGGACACGTTGTGGTCAAGTTTGGGAATGTCCGTAGGCCTGGCATCGAGGAATGGTATTTGCTCGAATATGGTCACAAGAGACGCATCGACGTCGTCGTGCATGGCTTCAGCATGATCCCGCCGATGGTTTCGGGCAACGAACGCATAGGAACCATGCCCTTACGGCTGGCGCAGCATTTCGCAAAAACCATACCCCTGCAAATCGTTGAGCTTCCGCTACCACTACTCCTTCCGTTCACCGAAGCCGTACAATGGCCCGCTCTGCACAATAGTGATCCGGCAAGCCTCTGGATACGCGAACTCTTATTCAAGGAGGCGTCCCACATGATTTCGCCGCCGGGCGCGGCCGAACCTCATATGCACCGGATTAGCACCGGCCCTGACCCGCTCACCTGCGATCGGCGAACTTGATAACGGGCGGAGAAGTCACGTGCTTTGCCCTTCACTTTAAGATTTACACAAGCCAATTGGGTTCGACCGCACGGCGATAACCGGTCGCAACGTTATTTTGCGTCCGGGCGCAGCGGAACAGCATGGATGCTCCAGTTGAACGAAAACTCGAATAATTGCAGCGGTCCGATCGACAGGAAGGACGAGCTGCCATAACTCGGGTCGCCTTTGCGGACTGCAGGCATAAGGCTCAGCACCCGTTACCGAGGCGATCGACGTTAGCCGTTACTTTGCAGAGTGCCGGTAAAAGACATCCGCCAGAATGTGGTGATCATGGCGGTAGACTTCAGCCATGATATTGTAGAGCTCTGGATCGTGAGCCTCGAACTCGTCTGATGTGGCGACGGTGAGTGCACCATGGCTGTAAGCTGTATTCGTATTGAACCAAAACCGCGTGCCTTCGGCCCAATACTCATCGACGGTGTTCTCCATATACGAACGCGCCCAGAGTCCTTTCTCGCGGGCGTGGAAATAGGCTTTTTCAACTCGCGCGACGAGATCAGGATCCACCGTGCGAAGCGCGTTGAAGATATTATGTGAGAATTCGTGAACAAGAATGTTTCCTCCGTAATAGCGAGTGCCAGGCACGCCCATCAAATTTTCCACGGCCCCCGTCGTGTAGAGCCCGCCCATGCCGCGTGCCCGTTGGGCCCAGTATTCCCGGGCAGTCATCTTGTCGATCGTGTTGGCGTAATTCCGCCGTTCGTCGGGGGTGAGGCGGGGATCATCGGGCGCCGGCTTCTTCCAATCCCGCTGCTCCGGAATGTCAGTCGTCGTCTCGTCGATCGCCATGATGCCCACCCGCGCCCCGGCCCAGATTAAGGCATCGCGAACATCACGACGTTCTGACAACATGTATAGGACAATGTCACGTGCGATTAAAAGTGCCGTGTCTGGAACCTTTTCGGACGAGATAATAGTCTTACTGCGTCACAAATTTGTGGATTTTATCGATCCTTCATCCGGGAGCAGCATGGACATCGCTGGAGGTTGCGACTGAGTGCGACGGTCAAGTGCCTTCGGATTGTGGCGATCGAATTCGACACGTGTCGCTCGGGTCGGATCGGGGGCTCCGCGGGGTCGATAACCCTGGGGAAGGCCAGATTGCGGGCGGTTTTTGGTTTCGGGCGGCGCTGAGGGGGGAATCGTCTCCCTTTGGGAGATGAGGAATCCGTAAGCGGCAATGCAGAGGCTTGCATGATGATGGAAGCCGCGCCAACCGCGTCCCTCATAGTGGCCGAGCCCGAGTTCCTGTTTGAGTTCCTGATAGTCGCGCTCGATGCGCCAGCGCAGCTTGGCGGTGCTGACGAGCTTTGCGAGCGAAGCGGCGGCCGGGAGAGTGGAGAGCCAGTATTTGAGTGGTTCGGCATCACCCTCGGGCCATTCGATCAGCAGCCATTCCTCGGCGCGGGGCTCGGTCAATTTGTAATCCCTGGACGCGGGCCTGACGCGCACGGCGGCGAAGCGAGAGTTGAGGTCAGTGTTGGTTCCTTCCCGCCAGCCGATGATCTGCCAGGCATCTTGCGGCAGTTCCTGCGCCAACGCCTTGGCCGATATCGGGCTGTGCTCGGGGCTGCGGCGCATCAGCGAGGTTGGCCGCCCCTTTCCGCGCCAGGGCTCGGGTGGCAATGGTCCCTCGCCGGGTCGCCAGACGCTGAGTGTCGGCTGCACGCCCACGACATAGTCGAGGCCGAGTGCCGACAGGCCGGCGCGGAATGCGCCGTCCACGCCATAGCCGGCATCGGCCAACACCACACCGGGCGCCACTCCGGCTGCCTGGGCGGCTCGGATCTGCTCCAGCGCGATGGCCGGTTTGGTCTGGAATGCGACGCTGTCAGGGATCTTCGCCTTGCGCCGCCGCTCGGCATCGTCGGCCCAGATCTCGGGTAGATACAGCCGGTAGGCAATCGGCAAGCTCGCTGCGACGTTGGCGATCGACAAGCTGACCGCGACTTGGCAGTTGTCCTGCTTGCCGAGTTGGCCACAATATTGCCGCGCCACCCCGACCGAATGCCTGCCCTACTTGGGAAAGCCGGTGTCATCTACAATCCACGCCTCGATCGGCCCATGTCGCTCGATCAGCGGCAGCACCAAATCGCCAATCCGCCGCAGAAGCGCCTCGTCCGACCACGGCGCCTGACCGACGAAATGCAGTAACGACTGATGCTTGGACGAAACCCTCGCCGGTGCCGTTACCGCTGCCAGAGGCTCGACACTCTTGCGCTCCACCGGCAGCATGAGGCCAAGGCAGTAATCCTTCAGCGGCTCTGCCCGATCGGCATGGCCGATCACATCGACAAGCCTCTCGACATAATCCGCAAAGTCTGATTCACTTCTTCCGCTCAGGCCATTCATCTCAGCTTGCTCCTGCTGACCACGAATCGCCACGCTAGCACATCATCGCAAACCGCGAATCTCCCGTTTTTTGTGACTCATACGGCTTCTCATTGATCAGAACGCATTGGCCCATTCTCTGCGTCCGATGGACATGATGCGCCAGGGCTGACTTTCGAGTTTTCGCCATGCGTCGCAACAGTGATTGACGATATCGTCGTAGGATTTGAAGACTCGGTTCGAGAGCCAATTCTCGCGCATGAAGAGCCAGAGGTTTTCGACCGGGTTCAACTCTGGCGATTTCGGCGGGAGCGGCAGGATCGTTATGTTTTCGGGCACGACGAGATTGTTGGACATGTGCCATCCCGCCTGATCCATGATGAGGATGGCATGGGCGTCATCGGCGACATGACGGGCGATTTCGGCCAGATGCTGCGTCATCGCGTAGGTGTCGCACCACGGCATGACCAGCGCTGCCGCTTTGCCGAGCTTCGGGCAGATTGCGCCAAAGATGTAGGCCGATCTGGTGCGTTGATCATGCGGCGCTGAAGGTCGCGTTCCGCGCTTGGCCCACCGGCGCGTGATCTTGTTCTTCTGACCGATGCGAGCTTCGTCCTCGAACCAGATTTCTATTTGCTTGCCTCGTGCCGCTCCAGCGGCAATTTCTGCCACCGCGGCGGGGAACTTTTTTTAAATTCCTCAATGGCTTGGGGGTCTTGCGCGTGATGTTTGGGCCGTGCGGCCAGCTTGCGATAGCCCATGGCTCGCACCTCACGGCTCAGCGTTTGCTCGCTCACCGAGATGCGAAACCCTTCCCAAAGCCATTGAACCAGATCGCACAGACGCCAACGCACAATGCCGTCAAGATAGGGCGTCGGTCCGCGCTCGATGGCCTGTGCCAAGGCCGCACGCTGCTGATCGTTTAATCGCGACTGCGGACCGGGAGCCTTGCCGTTGATCAGGCCTTGGGGACCACGCTCGTTGAAGCGCATGACCCAGTCCCGAACGATCTGGAGCGTGACATTGCCGAGACGGGCGGCATCGGAACGCGAGCCTCCGTCATAGATCGACGCGAGCGCCAACAAACGTCGTGCCTGGGCGGCGTCCTTCGTCTGCCGCGCCAGCCGCCGCAGACCTTCTCCCTCAAAATCCTCACGCAATGAAATCCCTGATCGCATCGCAGACCTCCGGTTTGCTCCAGAGATTCAGATTCACCGCGTTTTGGGAAGGCCAAAGAGTCAAGTTAAACGGGACGCGGTATCAGTAAGAATAGGTATGCCTGCTGCGTCAGCATACTTGGCATAAAACGGATCCAGGCCGAGTGAAATCGGTGGGCTGCGAACCATGAAAGTATCGAAATTGGATATATCAGCCATCGACAATGGCGACGCAGATAAACCATCCTCAGCGCCGCCAAGTCCCCTGCGGATGCAGCAAGAAGGTATCCACCGACAAGGACCATCGCCATCGAGCATCCATGAATCATCATGACCTTTCCTTAGTGCACTGTCTTCCTGAGACGACGCAACAACCATGCCAATCACCAAGCAAAGAACCGACGGTTATATTTGTCGGCCCTGTCGCGCTAAGAGTCGGATTCGAAAAGCGTTCAACGATATCCATACCTTGCTAGCCGTCTGGTGATGAGACGAATGTGGGCGATCATGATCCACGCTTCGGCTGATGCGATGGAGCGTTCGACGTCTTTGGCCAATCTGCGGCATCTGCCAAGCCAGGCGAAGGTCCGTTCGACCACCCATCGACGCGGCAGAACCTCGAAGCCTTTCGCCTTGTCCGAGCGCTTGATGATCTCGATCGTCCAGCGCCCGATCTTTTTCAGTCGCCGCTTCAACTTATCGCCCGCATAGCCACCATCGGCGAAGACATGCAGCAACCATGGCCACCTGTGGCGGATGGATTTCAGGAGATCGGGAGCACCGTCGCGATCCTGGATGTCGGCGCTGTGCACCATGAGACCGACCATCAGGCCGAGCGTATCGACGATGATATGGCGCTTGCGGCCTTTGGTCTGTAGAGTCGAGGAAAGGCGCGGTGGCTGGCCCTTGCGAGGCTCGCTCCGTTTCCTTTCCCCGCTCATCAAACCGGACGTGCGGATTTCCCGCATCCGGCTTTCCGACTGGCTTCATCGTAAGGCCCACGGCGACTGCTTGCCGCGCTCGCGTCGAAGACACAGCACGCCCAATTCCCCGTAAACATGTTCACGTGGGAATCGACGCGTGCTGCGTCCTTGCACTTTGTGCCGTCTGCACAGGAAGTTCGTGACGCGGTCATAGACGTGTCGATCGACGCCTTCATAGGCCGATGCGAGAGCGCCATAGGAGAAGTATGCGGCCCAACCGCCCAGGAGGCGGTTCAATCGCTTGCGAACTTCAGGCCATGTGCCCTTGTTGCCCGGCGTCAGCAGCGCGCTGACCTTGGTCTTGATCCGCTGCACGCTCTTCCTGGACGGGCTCGCTCCCAGGTACCACCGGCCGCCGTTGGGCAGATGACGTGGTCCAAGCGAGTAGCCAAGGAAGTCGAAGTGTTCGCGCCGGGCATCCTTCACCGAGGTTTTCGCCTCGTTGAGCGACAGCCCGAGTTTCGTCATCACCGTCCTTGTCCACGCCAGCGCCTCGGCCGCATGATCGCGGCTGAGAATGACGAAGTCATCGGCATAAGAGATGACGTGCGCGCGGAACTCTTCACCCAGACCGCTGAGACGCCAGTGCTTCAGGAACCGGTTCATGTAGATGACCGAGAGCAGCGGACTGACGACACCCCCTTGGGGCGTGCCGTGTGTGCTGCTCTTGCCGCCAGTCATGCGCCGTTTCCCGTCGCCATCCCGCTCCTCGACCGGTGCTCGCAGCCACAGCCTGATCAGCCGCAGCACGCTCCGATCGACGATGCGTCGGGCCACCGATTTGAGGAGGTCCGAATGCGGGATCGTGTCAAAATATTTCGACAAATCAGCGTCGACAACGTCGGTGTAGCCCCGGCACATCAGCCGGTGCGTTTCCTTGACTGCATCGACCGCGCTGCGACGCGGCCGATAACCATAAGCACCGTCCTCGAAGTCCGCCTCGAAGATTGGTTCCAGTACGAGCTTGGCAGCGGTCTGGATGACGCGACAGCGGATAGAGGGAATGCCGAGCGCACGCTCGCCTCCCCCAGGCTTCGGTATCATCACCCGCCGCACCGGATCGGGTCGGTACGTCTTCGAAACGAGTTCTTCGCGCAGGCCCGCCAACCACGCATCCACGCCCGACGCCTCGATCTGCGTAAAGGTCACTCCGTCGACGCCAGGCGCTCCCGCATTGGCGCGGGCCAGCGCATAGGCATGGCGCAGAATGTCTTCACGGCAAATCTTGTCGTAGAGCAAATAGAAGCGGAAAGCGGGCTCCGCCTTCGCCTTACAATAGAGCTTTCTCTGTAGGTTCCTGATCTTTTCAGGTGTTTCGAGGCTCATCGCCAATCACCCTTTCCTCACCATCTTCGAAAGCATGCCAGAAGTCAGGGTCCTTTCCTCCGCCGGCATTGCCCGGCATCGACAGTCTTACGACCCTGTCCGACTCCCGTCCGGTCCATCGCCATCAGCGATGTCGAAGCCGCGACCTCCGACCGCACGGGTCTCCCTCGATTACCCGCATCACCCTTCCCGCGTGCCGTGCCCAATACCCCGGCAGACCGAACAGGTGCTTGTGACGATTGCTTCCCTGTTCGCACGGCCTTCCCCGGGTAAGAGACGGGTCGGCATCTGCATCGACTCTTTCGAGGCCTGCTCGGACTTCACTCGCGTTACGGCCCACTGGATTGCTCAACCGCCCAAGGCGGCCTTTGTCACGAGGCTTCGAACCGGCCGGTTACCCGACCGATCCGCTCGTCAGCTACCAGATCAATCGACAACTCTCTGGATGGAACCTTCCTCCATTGGTGACACGCGCCTTCGAGGCGCACTCTTGCCCGCGTCATAGCCCCGGATGCCGCCGCTTTCGGTGGTTTTGACGCTCTGGCTATCGATCACACCGGCCGTCGGGCTTGCCTCCTTGCCCTCCAACTCGCGCGTTTCCATCACGAGACGATGGTTGATGCGTGGCCAAAGTCCCAACGCTCTCCATTCATAGAAATAGCGCTGGACGGTCGAGCAGGGTGGAAAATCCTTCGGCAGCATCCGCCATTGGCAACCAGTTGTGGCGATGTAAAGCAGGGCATTCACCACCTCTCGCAAATCCGTGGTCCGCGGGCGGCCCAAGCGGCGCGGCATTGGCAGGAAAGGCTGAACCAGACCCCATTCCCGATCCGTCATATCGCTTGCGTAGCGTGCCGTTCGCCGGGCATATTGCCGACGGGTGATTTTGGTCCAGGCCATCGTGTTCTCCATCGAATCTCGCAAATCCGAAGGAATCATAACCTGCTGAAATCACCCACCTCTTTTTGAGGCAGCCTCTAAGCATTTGCGGCTACGTCTCTATCCGAAGGAAAGGCGGATCAGGAGCTGCAGCTGGAGGCAACATGCTTCTCGACGCTGGGAGGTTGCTCGCAGCGGCGCTTGCATCAAAATATGTCATTTGCCCGCGAGCCAGGCTCGCATTAAGCCCGCGCTATAGTCCCGCAGCTTCCTCGAACACCCAGTCCCGCCGGTCGGTCTTCTCGCCAATGCCGGCGAGGGTGCCGACAGCACGAGCGGAGCCGGCGATCGCCGCCAAATTCGACGATAACCTAATCCTCCAATGAAAATCGCGAGATAGTGCCCGCATCAGACTCAAGGGAGAGCCTGTACTTCCGATCGCGTTGGAATGACGGCCTGAACATCGCCTGCAGCAAATCGTGCCGAGACGATGATTAGGACATTGCAATGTCGATGCGGCGGTGAGTCGAGGAGCCCGCGAGAGCCATGGCCGGCAGTCTATTGCGCTGCCACGAGCGACGCCGCCGCGGGCACGAACCGACGACACCTGCCCTGGTCGATTTTCACCGCTGTGATGCGAAGCTTGCCGCAACCATCCGACATTTGGATGAGTCCTATTAAATCAATCGATTATCCCGATGGGCCGATCAAGCGTAAATAGGCGGTGAAGTGCTCCACCGACGGTGGGGTCGGCGATGCTAATCAGTGGTGGTTCACATGACGATAAGCCTCCTCGGCAGGGATGTCGACGATGTCCCCATTGATCCCACTGGCGACGGCCGGCTCATCAGTGGCGAAGGTATTGGGCAGATCAGAATACCCAATCCGCCGACGGACGGTATCGATCTCGCTCGCATGGTCGTGTTTGAGGTCTCGATCCAGTCCGTAGCTCTCGGCTTGTAATTTCATGCTCCAGGAGGCCCTCATGAAGATTTCCGTGGTGATCGTCCAAGCGAGCTGCACGTTTCTGCCGGTCTCGACGCGGTCGGTCGCGATTGCGATCCCGTCAGCTGCCTTCGGAGTTTTGCCGAGACTACCACTTTAGGGGATGGGCCGGGTGAGAGCCGCATTCGAAAACGGCGGGGGCAAGCTGGCGGCATTGGCCGCCAAATCACATCGTGAGAGGCGGCTGGTCCAAAGGCGCCGCTCTAATTTCAAAGGCTTGAGCAAATTGCGGTTTTAGAGGGTTAGCGTTGCGTGGCGATCTGCGGACAGGATGATCGTTGCTGCCGTCGTCGAAGCGGAACGAAGATACATGGGCTTCAGCTAGGACTGCCGATCACATGCTAGCGGGTTCGACTAACTGATACGGAGAAAAGATATGTCTGATGCAAAACTGCAAAGTGTGCTTTCGGCTCTTTCGCAGACGGTGAGACAGCTCGACGCTATTCCGGCTAAACAGCCGGGTCCTGAAGCCAATTGCGTTAAGCTGGACACGAATGAGAATCCATTTCCGTTGCCAATGCTGGTGATGCGAAGCGCGATTGCCGCCCTCAAACGGCATTACCTTTATCCGGAGGATGATAATCGCTGCTTGCGGGAAGCGGCCGCCAATGCGTATGGCCTCTCCCGCGATCAGGTGATCGCCGGCAATGGATCGTCTGAACTGCTGGGGCTAATCTACAGGGCTTTCCTTGCTCCGGGTGATAGCGTGGCGATGATGTCGCCAGGTTTTTCGTTCAACCGCAAACTAGCCTTGTTGCAGGGTGCTCAATTTCTCGAAATCGAATGGAGCAAAGCTTATTCGTTGCCGATAGAGCAATTGCTTCTCGGTCCCGCAAAAGAGGCAAAGTTCATCCTGCTGGCCAATCCGAATAACCCGAGCGGAACCTTTGTTCCAATAGCCGAGATCGACAGGCTCGCTGCGCAATCCGACCGTTTGATAGTGTTGGATGAGGCGTATGTCGATTTTGCGCCCGACGATGCTCTACGACTTATCAATCGCCATTCGAACCTGCTGGTCTTAAGAACATTTTCTAAAAGCTACGCCGCCGCCGGTATTCGCATTGGTTTCGGCTTCGGTCATCCTGAACTTATCGGAAGGCTGCGTAACAGCCAAAATCTCTTCAATATGAATCTTATTGCCCACGCGGTCGGCACCAGCATCCTCTCGCACCGCGCCGCCTACGCCGAGAACCACAAACATATCAAAGATGAAAGACACCGAACCACGGCCGCACTCTCTAAACTCGGATTTTCGGTGACCCCGTCTCATGCAAATTTCTTGCTTGCTCGCGCACCACCTGGGCAAAACGGCACGTGGTGGCAAGCATCGTTGAGAAGACGAAAGATACTTGTTGCCGTCTTTCCCGATGACGGCCTGGAAAATCATATTCGCGTAAGCGTCGGTTCAAAAACCCAAATGGATGCATTCCTATCAGCCGCCGCTGACATTTCTAAAAGCCTGAAGATGCAGCCGGTCACGCACGGCTAATCTTTGTTTTTGCCGACACCACAGAAACAGCCAAGTCGATTTGGCCGGGATACCCAGATCTCCGCACCAAATGAGGTCGACACAACCGGTGTCGGCGATTGCACTGACCCTGGTGCCTTTTGATGCCTCGTCGTGGAGAACCACGGCCGGAGCATAGACCGCCTCTTCATCGCTTGAATCGACATCTTTCATCTAACATTGGAGACAATCGAATGGGAAATGCCATTCCTTCTAATCTGACCTTCGGCATCTTCGATCATCTGGACGACAACGGCTGCGACATAGCCCAGCAGTACTCAGATCGCCTGAGGTTAGCCGAGGCGTGCGACGGCCTTGGTTTTTACGCTTATCACCTTGCTGAGCACCACTGTACTCCACATGGGAGAGGGCCATCGCCAAATCTGTTTTTATCGAGCGTCGCGCAGCGTACGCGTTGGATTCGTATCGGGCCACTTGTCATGCTGCTGCCCCTTTATCACCCGCTGCGTGCTTTTGAAGAAATCTGTATGCTGGACCAATTGAGCGGCGGCAGAGTTGAGGTCGGGATTGGACGCGGTTCTCTCCCGATCGAATTAAGTTATTTCGGGATGTGTGCGGACGCGGCACCAGGCTGCTATGCGGAAGCCAGTGAAATTCTTCTTAATGCGATGAGAGGCGGCACGTTGTCCCATAAGGGCCAGCATTTTGAGCTGAGCAACATACCTTTGACACTAAAACCTCATCAAAGCCCGCATCCACCGATGTGGATTGCCACAGGTAGACCCGAATCGGCCCGCTGGGCCGCTGCGAACGGCGCAAACATCGCGTGCCTGGGACCGTCCTCTTCTGTCCGCAAAATTACTGACGCCTTCCGCGCCCATCGAAAAGAGAACACGGGCGAAGATGATCAATCCTCGTTTCGTGGCTTGCTTCGCATGATCGTGATTGGGCGTTCTGACCGCGAAGCCTGGGTGCTCGCAGCGCCGGCTTACGAACACTGGCTCGCCAGCTTTGAATTCCTTTACGAGCTAAATGACCTGCAGACTCCACCAAACCTGCCGCTGACTTTCGACGAGGCGGTTGAGAACGAGTTATGCATCGCAGGGTCGGCGGCGTCGGTGAGACAAACATTACTTAGCCAGGTAGAAGAGGCAGGCGCCAACTATCTTCTGTGTCAACTTGCATTTGGGACCCTGCCGCTGGATGCTTCCCTTTACACAGCAGCCACTATTCAATCCGAATTTATGGCTCGTCTTAACTGATGCGCCATAATTTGGAGCCCCAACAACTTTTCCTGCGCCGTGCTGGCCGTCCAGTTGGATGCTAAACGTCAAGCTCCTCGCCGTCGCATCCGGTTCATATGCTCCTGATGATGGCAAAGTTCTCGGCAGCGCCCCGTTCATGGTATCATGATCGCCTCGCTATCGTCCTATGGCAAGCATTGAAGGCCACATTGTCGCCGAATCCTCGTCGACCGAAGCCGGCTATATCACCGCTTTTGGCTTTACGCTGGGAAAGAAGCCTTGTCCCCCGCACTATATGAGAGGAATTAAAATGATCGATCGTTACATCTCTGCCGCATCGTTGACCGCTGCAGTTTTGGGCTTGATGTTTCTCAGCAATCCTGCAGCGGCGCAAGAGACGCAACCCGCCCAAGGGCAACCAGATGGCAATGGTGCGGCTGCGGCCATCAGTGACCAGAAGATCGAAGCTTTTGCCGTCGCCTATCTCCAGGTGGACAAGATTAGGCAGGAGTACGCGGCCAAGATCAAGGCGGCGCCGGATGAGACAGCGAAGCAAGAGCTACGGAGCGAGGCAAGAAAACAGATGATACAGGCCGTTCAGACCTCTCCCAATATTTCAGTGGACGAATACAACGAAATTCTGGCCGCTGCACAGAAGGATCCTGTTCTCGTGAAGAAACTTGACGACAAACTGCAGAAATCCGCGCCCGCAAAGCAGTGAGCAACCCCACGATCACCGATCAATTTGATCACCCGCCATCGCCGCGCCGAGTCCTACAATCTTGGCACGGCGTTGACCGGGGGTTCTTCATGACCATGTCCGCGACATTGATCCAACTGGGCAGTGAGCACGTCGACAAGATACCCTGCGGCAATTGTCCGGCAGCCCAGCAGTCACATACGAGCGATGGACGCAATCATCTACTCTTCGGCGGGGCGCGTGCATTATCCGGATCTGCCGATGGCTCAAAGTGCCACTTTCCAACAAGATCACCCAAGTGGCCCTCACGGCGTAGTCGCATCTCCGACATCGTTGAGCGGCAGACAGACCGGCAAAACGTGAGGTCATGGATGAGCGATGTTCGCGATCGGCTACCCTAAACTAGCGTCCCCGGTGTTAAGCTAATCCCACTATCGTCAAAGCGGTCGGCGAGCGGGCGCGGGAACGTATAAGCTTGCCGGCAGCATTAACGCGCGGCGTATAGCGCGGCGCCCGAAACGGCGCTATGGCAGCCATATAATAGTCATGGCCCGATGAAGTTTTCGGATCACATGTGCGCAGGACAACATTCGTGCTGGTTTGAGTTGCTGAGCGGCGCGGTCGTGGCAATCGGCGAAACCATGCGGGACGCCTCCTCAAACAGCATTTCGCGCATCCAGACGCTTCCCGGATCACTATTGTGAAGTTCATGCCATTGAACGGCTTCGGTGAACGGAAGGTGTCGTGGCAGCGGAAGCTCGACGATGCGCAGCGGCATTGTTCTTGCGAAGTGCTGCGCCAGCCGTAAGGGCATGGTTCCTATGCGCTCATTGCCCGAAACCATGGACGGAATCATACTGAAGCCATGTACGACGACGTCGATCCGTCTCTCGCGACCGTGCTCGAGGAGGCACGAATCCTCGAGTCCCGGCCTCCGCGTATAGAATTTGGCCACAACGTGCCCCATCGACATGTATCTCTCGAACGTAAACGGCTCTTCCAGTTGCTTGTTCGAGGTGCAGCCTACGCACACGTGGACATCATCGAACAGTCTCGCTTGGGGATGGGCGTTTGATAAGAATATTTCCGGCAGAATGAAAAAATCAACGTCGCCGCGCCGAAGAAGGTCTTCATTATCATCGCCGGGGGGAAGAAATTCGAAGCTGACGCCGGGAGCTTCTCGCGCGACACGCTCCGCAATCCTTTCGAAAAACACGAGTGTAACGTAATCGGAAAGCACAATTTTGAAGCGGCGATCCGACCTAGCCGGGTCAAACGGCTCCCTCGAAATAATGGAGAGCTGAATCTGCAGCAGAGCCTCGCGCACCGCCGGCGCGATACCTTCAGCCCGCCGGGTGGGGATAAATTCGCGGCCGGCCATCGTAAACAGCTCATCTTGGAAATAGGTGCGCAACCGTGCGACCGCCGCGCTCATGGCTGGCTGGCTCAGGTTGATACTGCGCGCCGCCGCCGTCAGATTGCGTTCGCTCATCAGGGCGTCGAGCGCGACTAGGAGATTTAGGTCAAGCCCATTGAACCGCATAACTTATCTATCCACAGCGTGTATGTACGCCCTACAAACCTATCAGTACTCCTCATTAGTAATACAAATTGACGTTTTCACAGCGCAAAGACGCTCTGTGAAAACTTTCTTCGCAAATCGCATAGTGGGCGGAAAATTGAATATCGCGCAGTCCGACAGCGGGCCCATTTGGTGGGAAAGAAAGAGCGATCCGCACAGCATCCTGGTGAACTTCAGCGAGTGAACGGCAGGCCTTTTGTCATCGCTATATCGGTAGTCGATCTGTTCGGAGGGCAATCCCCTTCGGCGCCCGGAAAGACCTTTCCATGCGTAACAATGGTTTCACGTCCTCTGCGAATTTCTATTGGCGTGATATTTGCCAGAGATCAATTCGGTTCATCCCAGCGGTCGAGCGCCTTCTGACCCGGATCCCGATTGAGCGGGAGTTTATGATGCGGCGAAGAGGCTCAATACTAATTTGAAGGAACGTTTCAAAACACGCAGACGGCACTTGCCGTGCTCTGGATTGTTGCCGCGCGGCTATTCACTGAACATGGCACTGTGAAACTATTTGGCTTCCCCTCAGGCGGCGAGGCACCGGCAGGACAGTTGGTTTTCGCCAATGCTGCCCGCAGGCGGCGGCGATGGCTTAATCCTGTTTTGCTTCGTCGTCCTGTATCTGGTCTTGGCCGGGCCGGGGAGCTTTGATGCTAAGATGAAACGGATCTGAGCCGACCCTCGTGCTCAACTTGCCGGATAGGATCATCACCAAACGGTGGGCCGCAGCCTTGCAGATCTTCTCGCTAAGCAGCCTCCTGATCAAGGCCGCCACCAAGTTTAGATCAGACCCAACTCTTTGAACTTCAAGCTGCGGAACTGATATCCGAACGAACAGGTCCATCTCTTTCCGCCGCGTTCAATCCGCCAGCCTCAACTCCCCGCATACCATTTCCGACCTTGGTTCTGATCCAACGTCGCTTATCAAACGGAAACATAAAATAGTCACGTACGGTGAGTGGTTCGGACTGATCTCGGAGACCAACTTGCGGCCACTCGTCCTTTTTCGGCCAATATGCCGTGCGGAAAATCGTGTCCCATACCGTCGTAAAGAACCCATAGTTTCGATGCCGATGATGCGGTTCCATCGAGTGGTGAATGCGGTGGAATTTGTTGTCGCCGATAATGTATCGGAGCGGCCCAAGGTTGACTCGTGTGCTAGAGTGAGAAAGGTGGGCCTGAAAGGTAATTAGGGTCATGGCAACGACGGGCACGACGCCTGATTCGAAGTTAACCAGCGTAAGTGGTAGCGTGACAAACAATGCGTATACAAATGGCTCGGTAAAATGATGATTGCAATTCCAGGCCGTCAGTTCACGAATTGAGTGATGAGTGGCATGCAGGCGCCAAAGGAACGGAACGGCGTGTTGGGCGCGATGCATCCAATAATAGAAGAAGTCACCGGCTATCGCGACGAGCACACCTGAAAGGACGGCGAGCCCCGTGTTGATGAGCGGATTGCTAGAGTGAAGCAAGGCACCAAAATTGACCGTTAGATGGTGTAACGGGCGGATCCCAGCCAGGCGAGTTTGAAGGCTTGGTGGTCGTCCCTCACAATGATGGTGTCGCGGAGTCAGGAGTGGCCTGCTCCATAGCATCACGGAGAGACGACCATGAAGCAGTATGCCGGAATCGATGTCTCGTTGGAATACTCGAGTGTGTGCGTGGTGGATGCGGATGGCCGCATCGTGCGCGAGGCAAAGGTCCACAGTGAACCCGATGCGCTGATCGCCTGGTTTGGCGAGCAGGGCGCGGCGATGGAACGAATTGGTCTTGAGGCTGGCCCCTTGTCGCAATGGCTTTACGCGGAAATGGCGAAGGCGGATCTGGCGGTCGAACTGATCGAGACGCGCCACGTGCGGGCGGCCTTCAAGACGATGCCCGTGAAGACCGACAAGAAGGACGCACGGGGTATTGCGCAGTTAATGCGGCTTGGCTGGTTCAGGCCGGTCCACTGCAAATCTCTTCCGGCCCAGGAGGTGCGAGCGCTGCTGACCGCACGCAAGCTCATCCAGGGAAAACTTCACGACATCGAGATGAGCCTCCGGGGCATTCTGCGCGGTTTCGGCCTCAAGGTAGGGCCGACCACGCGGCGCACCTATGCGGCACGGATCCGCGAGCTGATTGAAGGTCATCCGACCTTGGAGGCGATCACCGTTTCACTGTTGAAGGTGCGCGACGCGCTTATGGACGAATTTGCAGGTTTTGAACGAAAGCTGCGTGTCATGGCCCGTCAGGACGATAATGCACGTCGGCTGATGACGACGCCCGGCGTTGGCGTGCTGGTGGCGCTGACATTCGTGTCGGCTGTTGACGCGCCTGAGCGCTTCCGATCATCACGAGCGGTGGGGCCGCATTTCGGATTGACGCCCAAGAAGTATCAATCGGGCGAAACCGATTATAGCGGCCGCATCTCGAAGATCGGTGATGCGGGCGTACGAACCGCGCTCTACGAGGCGGCCAATGTCATCCTGACGCGCCCCGTGAAGGGTTCGGATCTCAAAAGCTGGGCGCTGGCGGTTGCAAGACGTGCGGGACCCAGAAAGGCGCGTGTTGCGCTGGCCCGTAAGCTGGCGGTGGTGTTGCACCACATGCTCAGGGATAAAACCAACTTCATTCCCCACAAGGCGGCGTCAGCCATGACCGCCTGAGCAGGAAGCGAGACAACAAGACAAGGTTTCGGGCGGGCACCACCATCAGCCCACCGGAGCAAGGTCCCTTCGCCGGGACGATGGAGCGGATAGGCCGATGAACCGCAAGCAGCACTGAGGTGACTGCGCGTCCTTAGATTGGCCAGCCGGTCCTCAGCAGACCCCATAAAGCAGCGACCCCGGCGTCGACTGCGGACAGAAGCAAGCACTCGGCGAGGGATTAAGCTCAAAAGGGATTGACTCGGGACAGCCCGTTACAGAAGGAGCGGTTTAATCCCTAACAATTGCAAACCCAGAGCATACAAGTGCCAGATTACAGCACCGCATCCAATGCGAATAACCCAATTCCGCGCGCCGCGAACGTACGAGGCAAAGCTATATCGATAAGCCGGAAAGATCACCTCGAGTACGACGCATGTCGTAGCAAATATCGCAACCAGCGTGAACGATTTCACGAAGAACTGGGCCATCTCCTCTAAATCGAGAACGTACATTAGAATTGCTCCGACGAATTGGAACGACGTAATTGCCGTATGCGATGTCGGCGGCGATTGAAAATCGATTGTTTGGATAAGACCAATTCGTTTCGCAAATGGCTATCGCCAATCCACGAGCCGCCGCAGTAATCGGCAAGCCGCCGGAGTCATGCTTCTTGACTGCTGCCACCCTGGCCGTCGCCTTACAGTAAGGGGATATCGGCCGGCACAAGCGGTTGGCGGGCAGAAACTGCGCCACAGGAGACCACGTCTTTTTGAAAGCGGCGGTATTCCAGTCCTCGTAGGGCACTGGTGCTCTTCAACCTGGCAGGTCTCACTCACTTTCTGTCGGCGGCCTGGTTATTTGACCGCTGGGTGCAGACCCAACCGAGCGTTTATCGAAACAACGTTCGGACACCGGACGTTCGTTTTGTGCCGATACAGTGTGTCCGCAATTCGCGGGTCTGCGGCTTAATTTTTTTATCGCGTACTGACGGGAGTTCCAACGCTGTGGAACCGATGGCAAGAATGACGAAGACAAGGTAGCGGTTGAAATCCAACATGATCGTTTCGCCTTGAAAACAATCGGTCCGTCATTTCCAGCCAATCTTTTTTCGTCCCGGGGCGCTAAAAGAATGCAACCCGCAAGCGCCTCTCCTTGTTTCAGACGGATTTTCTCCATAGTGCGCCCTATAAACTGCGGAAAACCTCCCGAACTGAAAGAACCCCCATTTCAGGCAGATGTCTTTCAAAAGCATGCGGTTCTCTGGATCTAGCAGGTCTTCCCGTGCTGCCCGCAACCGAAGCATTTGTAGATAGGCTGCGGGTGTCATGTCCTTAAAAGCACGAAAACCAGCTTCGAGCGCTCGGGTGGAAACCACCGCTGCGTCTGCCACCATCGGCATTGTAATCGGCTGGTCGATATTGGCCCGCATGAACTCGATCCCGCGTCGAACATGTCTGGGAGCGATCATGCTGGGTTTCTTATCCAGCAGATGCAATAGCCGATGAGGCACCATCCTTATCACCACATCGGCGAGCGCCTGCGAAATATGTGCCATGGCTATAGGAGACTGCAAAAGCGGACCATTAGCGCGCATTCCGTCGATGATTGTTTCGGCGAGATTGCCGATCGTGCGGCCAACTGGCGTTGACAGATCCAGCTCAGGCAGGAGGTCAAGGGAGCCATTGAAAGGCACGTCAAAAGTCTCGCAAATTGTCCGTTGGAATAAGGCCCAATCAAGCACCAACTCATCTATTAGATTGGCTTGCCCGTGCATCACGATGCCGTCAGGCTCGAAATTCCGGTAAAGCAGCAATTTCCCTTGTGCTGCCTCGGCGGTGCGCCGACCGTACGTAACCCCCATGCCACCGCTGCGCGGCACCACGATCGATAGATGCTCCGTTGCACCCGAGCACCATTCCGTGCGGAACTGAAACCCATCCTGATGGGAACCGGTAATCAACACGGCGCCTTCACAAGTCGAAAGATCGATCCCCCAATGGAACTCTTGGGAGCGACTTACGAGTTCAGCGTCGAATGTCCCGAAAACCTCGCTGAGAGTTTCGATCATGCTATCGAACGTTGAGCCGCAATATCGAAAAACGGCATCATCGGCGCTATTTTCCATCATGTGTTCTCCAGGTGCCAGCGACATCGATCTTGTCGGTTCATACAAGATCGTCTCTCGAGTTTCATAGAGCTTGCGACAACCATTTTTTAATTGAACATAGCTTGCCCGGCGCCCGAAACCTCCAGTGACGAGGCGGTTTATTTCCTCTCCACTCTTATCCGAGTGTTGGCAGGCATGACATCTGCCTCAGGATCTTCAGTCGCCTTCGCCTCTTAGGCGTGGACTGAAGGGTTGGCCGATTACGGCGCTCGGAGAGCGGTTGTTTTTGGTTTCGTCTACTAGCATTCGCCCGTGGCGGGTTCCACCTCGACGCCGCTTCTTGTCGACCTAATGTTGTTGTATACCTATGTCGACAGGCAATCGGCATTGTCAACCGCAAAGGTTGACGCTCGCGATCCCCAATAAGTTCGTGGTATATTCTGAATAAAGAAGGAGAGCTTCTCTAGGTCAGTCGTCACTTACTCTTCAGCATGTTTGCTGACCAGATGTCATACGGTGACTTCCCGATACGATCCAAAGCGGGGAATTCAACGATGGTGGTTCCGGACGTACGATTCTTCCCGCTGCAGTCACGAAGCCCCTCTCATATTCGCTTCATCTTTGCGTCAAAGCTCCAAGCCCCGGGCCCTGTAGAGGCCAGATAAAGAAAGATGAAGCAAAACAGGAGCGTACCATCGCCGCCGTTCGGCACGGGAAAGGCGCTCTTGCCTGAGAAATTGGTAGTCCAATAGCCGAGGCCCATCTGCCCGGATAAAAGGAATGCAACCGGTCTGGTCAGGAGGCCAGTCAGCACAGCCAGGCCGCCGAACACCTCCCGAAGGCTAAAAATCAGCATCAGAGTGGATAAATTGGCTTCGTCCCCTGCTCCGCCAACGCCGAACGCGGGGAATCCGGCTAGCTTCATGGCGCCATGTTCAATGAGCAGCAGGGCGGTAACGATTCGGAGCACGGCGAGTGCCGTCTGCGCGTGTTTTGAAGCATCCTCCAAAGCAGTCTCCAGTTTTTCCAGTTGTCTCGTCCTAATTCCGGTCGATCGGCATTCGGATCAGGACGCCGGATCGATAGGAACGAACCTGGGTTGATCAGTTCGCGCAAATACGGTGCCAAGAAATTATCGAGGGACGTAAGGCGATCTTGCGTAAGACCAGATAGGTCTTCTGAGCGCGGAAGAAGCATTGGGGCTTGATACAACCCGATTTTGTCGTGCGTGTCCGCCGCCAAAGAAACGCACGCGGCAACGGTCCGATCCTTTACTCGAACCGGATTGCAAATCCGTTCCAATCGCGAGGATCCATGCTCACTTATTGTCCATGAGTTTTTGAGACATGTAGGTGTATTCGAGCGCGTAGAGGCGCGCGCGTTCCTGCAGGTTGGCGGCAGCGGCGTGGCCGCCCTCGATGTTTTCGTAATAGTAGAAGGGCAGACTCATATCTTCGAACAGGGCGGCCATTTTGCGCGCGTGCGCCGGACCGACGCGGTCATCTTTGGTCGAGGTTTCGAAGAAAGGCTCCGGATAACCCACACCCGCCCTTACGTTATGATATGGCGAGATCGAGCGCAGAAAGGCGCCTTCGACAGGATCGTCCGGATTGCCATATTCGCCCTGCCACGAGGCTCCTGCCGACATGTGGGTGAAGTTGACCATGTCGAGAAGCGGCACCTGGATCACGGCCGCGTTCCATAGATCAGGGCGCTCGGTCAGTTGCACGCCCATCAGCAGGCCGCCGTTCGAACCACCCATGATCCCGAGATGCGGTGCCGAGGTAACCTTCTTCGCGATCAGGTCCTGCGCCACGGCCTGGAAGTCGTCATAGACACGCTGACGATGGGTTTTCAAACCGGCCTCGTGCCATTTTGGTCCGAATTCGCCACCCCCTCGTATATTGGCCAGCGCGTAGGCACCCCCCTTTTCCAACCACAACTTGCCAAGTGTTGCCAAATAGGTGGGACGCATTGAAATTTCAAAACCGCCATAAGCATAGAGGATGGTGGGGTTCGTGCCGTCGAGCTTAATATCTTTGCGCGCCACGAGGAAGTAGGGAACTTTCGTTCCATCCTCCGAGGTCGCCCAGAACTGCTGTACTTGCAGGTCTTCAGCATCGAAGCGTTCCGGGCTCGACTTGAGCTTCTCGACATTGCCGCTTGCAGCATCCGCGTAAAAAAGGGTGGAGGGTTCGAGGAAACCTTCCGAGAAGATGAACAGGTGATCGCTCTCATTGTCGCTCGACGTCACGGACAAAGTCGAATTTTCCGGCAGGGCCAATTTAAAGGACGACCAGCCATTCTTGCCGAAATCAAAGCTGCGTACCTCGCTGCTGACATTCGACTGGATCGACAGCACAAGATGATTTTTCGTCTGGGTAATCCCTTGGACAGACTGGTGGTCGTTCGGCATGAACAGCACAAGTGGTTCAACGTGCGCCGGATCGGCGAGCGCCGCGCGGAGATCGAAAGCGATTAGCGCGCCATTGTGGAAGACGGTGCCATTGGCCGAGGCCCAGTCCGACTTCAAATTGTAGATTGCCTGGCCCTTGTAGTAGCCACTTAAAGCAGCTGTGGTCGGGAATGGCAGAACGACCTTGCGGTTATCGGTGTGACCGTTCGGGTAGAAGGCTAGTTCTGTGTTGAACGAGTCGAGGTCGCGATAGGAGATGTCCATCACATACTTGCCATCAATGTCGCGCATCACGCTGCGGCGAGACGAGACGTCTTTCTTGTCGCCGCGAAAAATCTCGACCGCCTGATCGAGGCTCTGGCCCCGCTTCAGCACCTTGGTGACGTAGCCGTAGCCGGAATCCGTCACTTCGCCCGGCGTCCATTCCCGAGTCACGTAGATGGTGTTCTCGTCCACCCAAGTCGCCGACTGCTTGCCCTCAGGCAGGACGAAGCCTTCCTTAACGAACTGGCCCCTGGCGATGTCGAATTCGCGCACCACATCTGCATCCTTGCCGCCATCAGACAGGCTGAGCAGGCAGAGATTGTCGACGGGCGGCAGGCAGTTCTCGCTTCTGAGCACCCAGGTCTTATCCTCGAGTTTGGACAGCGCCTCGACATCGAGAATGACGCGCCATTGAGGGCTTCCAGACCTGTAGGCTTCCCAGCTCGTCCGCCGCCACAGACCCTGCACGTGCGTGCCGTCCTGCCAAAAGTTGTCGATCGTGCTGCCATGCGCGAAGCCGGGCCGAACAATGCGATCGGTGGCTTGCAAGATCTTCAGAATGTCAGCCTGATATTCGCCATAGCGTGGATCTTTCGACAGTTTGTTGACGGTTGATTGGTTATGCGCCTTCACCCAGACCATCGCCTTTTCGCCGTCAATCTCATTCAGATAGGCGCGAGGGTCGGCGGCGTCGTTGGGAGCGTTGTTAGGGTTGGAATCGATCGGCTTGGCAACAGTGGTCATCGGCGCCTTGGCAGAAGCCGCCATGGTGAATGCCATCGCCAAAACCATAGCCAACACCAATCTATTCAGAAATGTACCGCGCATAATTTACCTCGCCGAAATCCAACGTCCAAGCGGTTGAAACAAACCGCTCCGCCTCTCGTCTCGGCAAGAGCTGTGCCAATCAAGCGCATCTGAACTGACCCTCTGGAATCAAAGGCTTGGGAGCATGAAGGCCTTGTAGGATAAGTCGCACTGCAATGTCGCAACCGCTCCAGGTTTGTCACTTCCATATGGCTCTGAGACGATCCTCGTACTGATTTCCCCACAAGGGCGAAGGCGCGCATAGGTCACCAGGCCTGGTATTGAGTGCACGGGCGGGAAGGTGCGCCTCGCCGAGGCTCTCAGGAGTGCTTGGTCGGCCATCACGTGACGAATGGATTGCCCTGCCCGGTGATGGTGGCGAGCGACCACATATTTGGTCACGGAGCGGAGAGCGACCATTTTCGTCTCGCTAGCCTCCCAAGAAACATGCGTACGATTCACGCCTGCAAGGAGGCGCAAAGGTCAGGCGAATACGCAAATGCGGCCGTGATGGCGATGGTTAGCGGTCAAATGACAAGAAGATGGTGCGGCTGTGGGCGATGCGCGTGCGGCTGTTGTAACCGGCCGTTCGACCCGCGGTATAGAGCGCGTCATCGAAACACAGATCAGGTCTAATGCCCGCTTGGCGAGCAACGAGGCGAAACTTTCATGGCATGACAGGTCGTGCCGGGCAATCCGCACCACGGTTACATTAACGACGATCAAGCGCCGCTTGCCTTGAGAACGCCTTTACACTCCCCGCCAGATTTCATGTCGGTCGCGACAGCGGACCCTACACGAATTCGGCTGGCCTCGGTCGGCATAGCATCGCAAACCAGTCTATTAGGCACATCCGTTACATCCGGGTGGTGGGGCGCGGCCTAAGGCCGACTGCTAAGAAGCGGTCGAGCATCGCATTTACCTGGTCAGCCACCTCGATGGTATTGAAATGGCCAGCCAACAGCGTCTTGGCCAAAACGAGTTGGGAGCAGCGAACCTTTAGCCAGTCGAGATCACATGCAGCGCTCACCAGCGGCACATCGGCAGCGATGTAGGCCATCGGGACCTTGCAACGCGTTGCCGCAGGAGACGCATCATAGTTGAGGATGAAATTGCGCATTGCAGAATACGCCACATGCTGCGGTGTCTTCTCGCACGAGGCGCGGATATAGGTGTTGTGGATGCTCTCGCGCCTGGAAGGGTCGTCGTAGTCGAGGGCCATGGACCACGCGTTTTTTCGCAAAACCTCCCGATAGTTTGAGCTCGAAATTGCATCCAGGAACTGATCAATTTCGGGGCTGTCGCGAAGCGCCCACCGGGGCGTGACAATAGAATCGATCATCACCACACCAGAGGCCAGCTCAGGATGGCGGCCGCACAGCTCGAGTGCGACCGATCCACCCATGCTGTGGCCGATGATCAGCGGTTTCACCAGGTTCCGCTCGCTGCATTGCCACGCTACGTCGTCAGCAAAATCCTCGATCGTGTACTCCTGCTTCGGCGCGTCGCTGTCTCCGTGACCGCGGAGGTTTACCGCCATGACGTGCCGACTTTTAGCAAAATATTCGATCTGCGGCGTGAATATCCTGTGATCGCCGGTCCAGCCGTGAATCAGGACGAGCGGCGGACTTAGGGGCGAAGCCGATATTGCTTCGAAGTGCGCAAGGCACACCCCGGCGCGGTTCATCAGGACGGGGCTCGATTCGGCTACATTCATGGGGTTCGGCTCTTTTTTGGGCTCGCCAGCAAAGGGTAGAGTGTTTGTGTCATAGAGGGGAACGACCCGCGGCACTCAGACCGCGAGAGCAATGGCTTGCCGATTGCAAACTGATCCAGTTGAGAATGCCCGTGGCAAATGGGGCAGCACTTGAACATGATGAACTGTGAGCGGCACCAAGCCGGAGACGAAGATCGACTTGCCCGGTAGGCAAGCATCGAAGGAAAGATATCGGTGCCTAAATACCCATGGAGGAAATGCCTGAGCGCACCGACGATAAAATCGAACAATCCGAATGCACGATCAAGCCGCCCGCATCAGGTCGCCGATCCAACAATGGATTTATTTGCCACCATAGCCTCCAATTCGTCAATGAGACCGGAGGCGGCGATTTCAGCTTTGATGCCATCGCCCAAGCGGCGCGCCGCATCGCGATAGCGCGGCTCCTGTAACAGGCCACTGACGGCATGGGCGATCTCGGCTTCGCTAGCACTCGGGGGTAGTCGAAGACCAGCTCCCTTCGACACAACTCGTGCAGCATTATCCCCCTGGTCGCGCCCGTTGGGGAGCACCAGTTGCGGTAGACCGTTTATCAGCCCCCGGCTGACGGTGCCGTGGCCGCCCTGCGTTATCAAAAGGCAGACTTCCTTCATCACTGTGTCATGCGGAGCGCCGTGCAACAGATGCACGTTCGCGGGGGCGACCAGCTTCCCCGCGTCAACATGAGGTCCGATGGTCGCCACCGCGTGCACGTCCAGCGTACCCAATGCGCAAATGATCCGTTGAACCAAGTCGTCTTGACCCTGAGCGCCGGAGCTGCAGGCGACGAGCACACGAGGTCGATTGGCGTCCACAGGCCAAGGCGCCTTCCAGCTCCTTGACCAATTTGGCTGCTCCAGCAGTGGCCCAACATAACGAACGTTGTCCGGTAGAAGGTCGGCCTCAAAATCGAAGGTCCGGCTGATCGCCAGCAAGTACCGATCGGCACACTCAAATAAATCCACCGTCCTGGCCAAACCGGACAGGCCGAGGCCGGCACGCGCCTCGTTTAGAAGCGAAAGGAATTGGTCCAGGAAGCAAGCCCAATTTTCGTTCGCCGCCGCGATCGCGATCCGCTCTTCTGGCGTCTGCGGCTGCGCCAATCCGCTGGCGGCCGGCGGAATTCCTGGCAAAGGGCGAAGGCTCACATGGGGTGACAACATTGCGATCGGCACGCCAGCGGCTTCGGCGCCCAACACGGCACCAAACAACATATCGATGGCAATGACAGCATCCGTCGGTATGCGGCCGATCTCATCCTGGACGTCGGCTGCGTAGGCTGGCGCCGGGCCGAACACCGCCTTTTGGAACCAGTCCTGCATGTCTGAAAAGCAGGCAGGATCCGCGTCGATCCCCATCGGGGCACGCCGCCAGGAGACGAAGTCGAAACCCGCCGCAGCCACTTCACGCCGCATCTCTGGATCAGCCATAATGCGGGCGCTATGGCCAACCCGTTGCAGTTGTCGAGCTGCAGTCAGCAACGGGCCCAGATTACCCGACGTCCCCCAGGACGCAAGCAGGAAGTTATACAACATGCCTCACCTCAATCGTGTTTGAAGCCAAATTTCGTCGTAATCGGAGGCTGCAATAGGTGATCGATAATTGGTGCGTCGTGTCGAGTTCTGCCGCTGTCACAATCGGAGGCGGGGCGATGCAACACACTCCCCGGAAACTTCCCTCAGCGGGAACTTTCCGGTTAGAAAGATGATGCTCCCTTGCGGCCGTCACACACGTTCTAGCAGGTGCCGTAAACCCGAAAGGACTCCCCGATTGCACACAGCTCAACCTGGTCGGGAGTTGGCACAATCGGCCGGAAAGGTCTAGCTGCTTAGCCGACCTCGACAAAGGTGATATCGTCTTGCGAACTTACGTCCGTCGCACGCATCTGCGGATGGACTTGAAGACTCCCCGGTCGTCTTCAGCTCGCGGGCAGCGAACTCAATGACTTACCCGCTCAGGTTTCGTTCGACTCCATCTGTCCTGCAATTTTTAAGGCGTTCGGGGCGCTGCGTAAAATTGATTGTTTGAATGAATACAATTCGCGGCCGGCATGTCTCTGGCGTTCCTCAAACTCGCTGCTTGGCCCAATCGTCACCGGGCACTTCTGCCCTCTTCGCAAACTGCCGGCGCCAGGTGTAAATCCGCTGCGGCACCAAGTCATGTCGACGAGCAACGTCCGCGACGCTCGCAACGCCTGCCGAAGCGGGCGACGAAGCGGGCCGCGACCTTCAAGTCCGCGGAAGACTCTTGCCTCCGAGCTCGAGCGTCATCAGTTTGATTTGGGTGGATGCGATCGTTTCATGATCGCGCCGCCGGCGGCGGTCGATTCCGTAAATCTCACTTGGCGATGTCGGGATGTAGAGGTATGGAGAACGGCCGCAGTTCCGAAGGTGCAAGGACGATGGCGTTTCCCGCAGCAAGCGCAGAGACCATTTTCCATCCCGGCGGATTCCTTGACTCGCCTTTCCGAAAGCTCGCGAACTCGGATGGCCATTATTTTTCGGGTTGAGCCGCTAACGCTTCCCGCCAGCAATCAATCTCGCCTCCGGGTCCAGACGCAGTCCTCACATGGCGCCGCATCCGATCACTGGGCCGATAGCGAGGGCGAGACTGGGTATTCCGCGCAGCAGTCGAGGATACTGCCGGAAATATCACGTTCCGGCGGTTACTCCATACACCCGACGTTCCTATTCGTCGCCACCGCAAAATCCGGGCCGAAGCGAATCCGTTTGATCCGATGTGGGACCGCTACTTCGCCGCAGGCGTGGTCTGCCCTCGGAAACTACGGATCGGCCTGATGGAACCGCCCACTCTGCCGATAAACAGGAACTGGCGGCTCTGGTCAAACAGGGCCTAGTGGAGGCTTGAGCCGTATGCGGGGAAACTGCGCGTACGGTCTTAGGGAGGAGCGACCCGGCGAGGGGTCGTTCCTAACCCGACAGGACACGCCGCAGCATCGGCGCTTGCCAGATCATTCGGCTGATGGGGCGAGATGAATGATGTCTCCCCGGGACCAGCCTTCGGCAAGGCTCATCAGAAACTCCAGCTCCCGTCTCAGCGCGACGGTGCGACTTACATCCTTTGCATGCTGGTTGTCGGCGCGCACGTGATAAAATTCGCCGACCGCGATTCCCGCCGCTTTTCGCTTGTCCTCAAGCGCGGACTTCAAACCTGCCAGCTCGTCCCTAACAGCGAAGTAGCGCCGCATAACGGCGATCAAACGCAGGTCGTTTTCTGCTTCATCCATATTGGCGTCTTCCAAAATGCTTTGATTAGGAAGAAGCAGATTCGCTCTCTCCTGTCACGCCTCGAACGACAATCGGCAAGGATGATACTTTAGAAATATCTCAACTAGAGAGGATGTAAGATTCATGGCAAAGCGAGAAGAGTTCCATTCATCGCCTTCCGCGACGGCGCAAACAATCCAATTTCCTTCAACTTGAAGGGTGATACCCGGAACTCTGACCCGTGTGTCGGGTCTCCCTTTCTATTTCGTTCGCATGTAGCAGATAGCAACGCGCCCGCTGATAGTCCATTCACCGCATTATTTGAGGGAAGAACCTAACAAAGAAAAAACCGAACGCGCTTGCAGATCGTCCGGCTTTTCCCGCGACTACCTACTTCGACAGGGCAAAGTCGGGTAGCATGTCGCTAGTTGGAGCGTATGCACGATATGGAATATACCAGTCGCATTTCGCGTGCGCGAACTACCAAGGCAGGTAGGTTCCCAAGCTCGGCGACCCGACCCTGCGGCTTCCGCGTCGCATGCCCATCCGACCCGGCGAGATGTCGGAGAGCGGGTTTCATTTTCCTGATCGTTGCCGCCGACATCGGAGTGGTTTCCAGCAAACCACGCCTGTTGCAGGCAATCCGGATGCTTGAAATATCGCGCAAGGACAGCTCCTCACATTCAGCGCACGAACAGGGCTTTGTCGGGCACTTGCTCCGCCGGTTGTCGGCATTGAGACTCAATGTCAGTAACCTGACACTACGCGCCGCTAGGAAGTGCCCGCTGAGCCTGCGATTTCACTTCGGCACGCGATTTGCTCTGTTTGCGGCATCATCACCAATCGCAGTGCGATGGTCTTTGGGACGCACACGGCGCCGCGTCGCTGTTCGCGTCTGATCCGACGGTTCGCTGTGGGAATGACTTGGCGCGTGGTTGTGGACCCCGAGAAAATGCAGGGACGTGTTGGATGCGATCTAGTTTAACTGCCACCGGCGGTGTGGGACTGGTCCGGAGGTCGTGTTGGCGGAGACGTCGCTGGCGGGTAGGGTCGAACCTCATTCACCAAGCTCTACGACTAGGCAATCTATGCCGACTCCGACAGGCTCGACGTCATCTGGCACGACCCGCACCTGTCGCTCGGCGAAGCGTCGGAATTCCGCCTGGGCGCTGCGCCGGCGCGCCTAGAATTATGATGCACCTTCCCCGCGCCGTTCGTGCCGCTGGAGGACCTGGCGCTGACAATCGCGGTGGAGGACATCGCCTCCATGCCGTCTTCCGTCGTTCGCTGCCCGTCGCCTGCCAGTCACCTTCCGCCCTTTCCATCGCTTAGAGAGTGAACTGCCACCATGTCCGAACAACCCTTGCCGACGCTGCCGATGTGGCGCCTCAATCACATCGAGCCCTCGCCCGAGATGCTAACGCTAAGCGCCAACGGTCCGATCCATCGCGTGCGCTTCCCGTCCGGGCACGAAGGCTGGTGGGTGACAGGCTACGACGAGGCCAAGGCGGTGCTCTCCGACACTGCATTCCGGCCCGCGGGGATGCCGCCGGCGGCATTTACCCCGGATTCAGTGATTCTCGGTTCGCCGGGGTGGCTGGTCTCGCACGAGGGGGACGAGCATGCGCGGTTACGCACGATCGTGGGACGGGCCTTCAGCGACCGCAATATGGAGCTGCTCGCGCAGAAGGTCGAGGCGATCGCCGCGCAGTTGTTTGAGACGCTGGCGGCCCAGCCCCAGCCCGCCGACCTGCGGCTCCACCTCTCCTTTCCGCTTCCGGCCATTGTCATTAGCGCGCTGATGGGCGTGCTCTATGAGGATCACGCCTTTTTCGCCGGGCTGTCCGACGAGGTGATGACGCACCAGCATGAAAGCGGCCCGCGCAGCGCGTCGCGCCTGGCCTGGGAAGAGCTGCGCGCCTACATTCGCGGCAAGATGCGGGACAAGCGCGAGGACCCCGGCGACAACCTGCTGACGGATCTGCTCGCGGCGGTCGATCAGGGCAAAGCGACCGAGGAAGAGGCGATCGGCCTGGCGGCGGGCATGCTGGTGGCGGGGCACGAGAGCACCGTCGCGCAGATCGAATTCGGCCTGCTGGCGATGTTCCGTCATCCGCAACAGCGCGAACGCCTGGTCGGCGATCCATCCCTTGTGGACAAGACAGTGGAGGAAATCCTGCGTATGTACCCCCCGGGCGCGGGCTGGGACGGCGTCATGCGCTACCCGAGAACCGACGTGACCATAGCGGGCGTGCGTATTCCCGCGGAGAGCAAGGTGCTGGTCGGCCTGCCGGCGACGGCGTTCGATCCGCGCCATTTCGAGGACCCGGAAATCTTCGACATCGGACGCGAAGGAAAGCCCCACTTGGCGTTCTCCTACGGGCCGCACTATTGCATCGGCGTTGCGCTAGCCAGGCTGGAACTCAAGGCGGTGTTCGGTTCGATCTTTCAGCGCTTTCCCGCGCTGCGCCTCGCCGTGGCGCCCGAAAAACTGAAGTTGCGCAAGGAGATCATCACCGGCGGGTTCGAGGAGTTTCCGGTGTTCTGGTGATGCGTGGAAGCCGCTGGGGATCGTGATCTTCTCCGCATGGCCGGCGCGCCTGGCGCGCCGGCCAGATCAGCAACCAACAGGTAACCAAGATGGACGTGAAAGAAACAACCGCGGTATGCCGGGACGCCTTCGCCGAACTCGCGTCGCCGGCGTGCATCCACGACCCATATCCGTTCATGCGGTGGTTGCGCGAGCACGATCCGGTGCACCGGGCAGCGTCAGGCCTCTTTCTGTTGAGCCGCCACGCCGACATCTACTGGGCACTCAAGGCCACGGGCGATGCGTTTCGGGGACCGGCGCCGGGCGAACTGGCGCGCTATTTCCCGCGTGCGGCAACCAGCCTGTCGCTCAATCTGCTGGCGTCCACTTTAGCGATGAAGGATCCACCGACGCATACGCGTCTGCGCCGGCTGATCTCCCGCGATTTCACGATGCGCGAGATCGACAACCTGCGGCCGAGCATAGTGCACATCGTCGCAGCGCGCCTGGACGGCATGGCGCACGCGCTTGAGCGCGGGGAGGCAGTGGACCTGCATCGCGAATTCGCGCTTGCCTTGCCAATGCTGGTCTTTGCCGAACTGTTCGGCATACCCCAGGAGGACATGTTCGGGCTCGCCGCCAACATCGGCGCCATCCTGGAAGGCCTGAGCCCGCACGCCAGCGATCCCCAGCTCGCCGAGGCGGACGCAGCCAGCGCCAAAGTTAAGGCCTACTTCGGCGACCTCATACAGCGCAGGCGCACCGATCCCCGCCAGGACGTCGTGTCGATGCTGGTCGGCGCACACGGCGATGATGCCGATATGCTGTCGGATGTGGAGTTGATCAGCATGCTATGGGGCATGCTGCTGGGTGGCTTCGCCACCACTGCTGCGACCATTGACCATGCGGTCCTGGCGATGCTGGCGCATCCCGAACAGCGGCACTGGCTGCAGGGAGATGCCAAGGGGGTCGAGGCATTCGTCGAAGAAGTCTTGCGCTGCAACGCACCCGCCATGTTCAGCTCCATTCCGCGAATCGCACAGCGCGACATCGAACTGGGCGGCGTGGTAATCCCGAAGAACGCGGACGTGCGCGTGCTGATCGCCGCCGGCAATCGTGACCCGGACGCCTTTGCCGATCCCGACCGCTTCGACCCCGTACGGTTCTACGGCACCAGTCCTGGCATGTCGATTGACGGGAAGATCATGCTGAGCTTCGGCCACGGCATCCACTTCTGCCTCGGGGCGCAACTGGCCCGGGTGCAATTAGCCGAGAGCCTGCCGCGGATCGAGGCGCGCTTCCCTACGCTCGTACTCGCCGATCAGCCGACCCTGGAGCCATCCGCGTTCCTTAGGACATTCCGCGCCCTGCCCGTGCGGCTGCATGCGCAGGCGGGGCGCTGAGATGCGCGTCGTGGTCGACCAGGATCTTTGCGGAACCACTGGGCAGTGTGTGCTAACCCTGCCGGGCGTCTTTCGCCAGCGCGAACTGGACGGCGTGGCCGAAGTGTGCGTGGTGACGGTCCCCCAAGCGCTGCACGCCGCCGTGCGGCTCGCTGCCAGCCAGTGCCCAGTTGCCGCCATTTGGGTCGTCGAAAGCGCCGCTGGGGATGGCGAGCCAGCCCGGGCCGACCCTACGCCTTCTCTGGCAGAGGCCGAGCGACATGCCACGAAAGACCAATGCAATCCAGGAGGACACGATGGGACGGTTTGAGGGCAAGGTGGCCGTGGTGACCGGCGCCGGCGCCGGCATCGGGAAGTCATGCGCCCTCGCCATTGCGCGCGAGGGCGGCAGGGTGGTCGTGGCCGACATTGACGGCTCAGCGGCCACCGCGTGCACGGCGCAGATCGCGGCCGAAGCTGGCCACGCGCTGGCCTTGGCCATGGACATCGCCGATGCGCAGGCTGTGGCCGCGCTATTTGAGGCGGCGGAGCGGCACTTCGGTGGGGTCGATCTGCTGGTGAACAACGCGAGCGCCATGCATCTGACCCCATGCGACCGCGCGATCCTCGATCTGGACCTGGCGGTTTGGGATGAAACGATGGCGACTAATCTGCGCGGCACGCTGCTCTGCTGCCGCCAGGCCATTCCGCGCATGATCGCCCGTGGCGGTGGCGCGATCGTCAACATGTCCTCGTGCCAGGGGCTCAGCGGTGACACCGCGCTGACCTCCTACGCCGCGTCGAAGGCCGCGATGAATATGCTGTCGGCCTCGCTCGCCACCCAATATGGTCACGCGCAGATCCGCTGCAACGCGGTTGCGCCGGGTCTTATCATGACCGAACGTCTCCTCGACAAGTTGGACGAGTGCATGCAACGGCATCTGCGCCGGCACCAGCTCCTGCGGCACGTCGGCCGCCCCGAGGACGTGGCCGCGCTGGTGGCTTTCCTGCTCTCCGACGATGCTGCGTTCATCACCGGCCAAGTCGTGTGCATCGACGGCGGCATGCTGACGCATGTGCCGACATACGCCGATGGTGGCAACAGCCGTGCCGCGCGGCCGACCAGTGACACCGCCGAAGCGGCCGCGGCGCCAGAGAGGTAATAGACATGCTGCTCAACCCGCTGAACCGTCGGCACCGGCTGCGGGACGACATCCCGGTCATGCCCGGCGCTTTCCCCCTGGTCGGGCATCTTCCCGCCATCGTTTGTGACCTGCCGCGCCTGCTGCGGCGCGCGGAACGGACGCTGGGCAGCCATTTCTGGCTGGATTTTGGCCCTGCCGGACAACTGATGACGTGCCTGGATCCGGATGCGTTTGCGTTGCTCCGGCACAAGGACGTGTCCTCGGCACTGATTGAAGAGATTGCACCCGAAATCCTTGGCGGAACGTTGGTCACTCTGAACGGTAGCGCGCATCGGCAGGCGCGCGATGGGATCAAGTCGGCATTCCTGCCGAGGGGCCTGACCGAGGCCGGCATTGGCGAGCTATTCGAGCCCGTCATCCGGGCCCGGGTGCAGGCATGGCGCGAGCGCGGTGAAGTAACTATCCTGCCCGAGACCGGCGACTTGATGCTGAAGCTCACCTTTTATCTCATGGGCATCCCCGCCCAAGACCTGCCGGAGTGGCATCGCAAGTACCGGCAACTGCTGCAGTTGATGCTCGCGCCGCCGATCGACCTGCCCGGAACGCCCTTTCGGCGCGGCCGCGCCGCCCGCGACTGGATCGACGCGCAGTCGCGCCAGTTCATCCGCGGCGCGCGCGCGCATGCCGCGCGCACCGGGTTGATCAACGACATGGTGAGCGCGTTCGATCGCAGCGAAGGCGCGCTCTCCGATGACGTCCTGGTCGCCAACGTTCGCTTGCTGCTGCTTGCCGGTCACGAGACCACCGCCTCAACGATGGCCTGGATGGTGATCGAGCTGGCGCGGCAGCCTGAGCTGTGGGACTCCCTCGTCGAGGAGGCGCAACGCGTGGGCGCGGTGCCGACCCGGCACGCGGACCTGTCGCAGTGCCCGGTCGCCGAGGCGCTGTTTCGCGAGACGCTGCGCATGCATCCGGCGTCCTCGCTCTTACCGCGTCGCGCGACGCAGGAATTACAACTCGGCCAGCGGCGCATTCCTGCGGGCACCAGTCTGGGCATCCCGCTGCTGCATTTCTCGACCTCACCGCTGCTGCACGAGGCGCCTGATCAGTTCCGCCTGGCGCGGTGGCTACAACGCACGGGGCCGATCCGGCCGGTGGACATGCTGCAGTTCGGCAGCGGCCCACACGTCTGCATCGGCTACCACCTGGTATGGCTGGAACTGGTGCAGTTCGGCATCGCCTTGGCACTGACCATGCACAAGGCCGGGGTGCGGCCGCGGTTGCTGAGCGACGCTGAAAAAGGCCGGCGCTATTACCCGACAGCACAGCCCTCCATGAAAATCCGCATCGGATTCTCATGAGCTGGCGTCGCAAGCTCCGCGTGGCGTGGCAGCGACGCCGGCAACGCTAAGGCGGTTCGCCGCTCGCCGTGGCCCTCTCCTGTCAGGAACAAGGACATTGACAACATGCAGACCGGTTCCACGCTACACGATGACCAAACTGGCATTTCCGCGCTCGGCGGATTGGGCGCGCAGGCGCCCGGCGCATCCGGCAGGCTGCTGCCGGAGATCTGGATGCAGGACGGCGCAAAGCGGGTCGAACAGGCGCTGACGCGTCTTCTCTGCCCCGAGGACGACGGTGAGACCGAGCTGATGGCGGCGATGCGCTACGCTACCTTGCATGGCGGGAAGCGCACCCGCGCCTTGCTCTGTCTGGCTGCCGGCGAACTGGCCGACACCCCGGCGCACATGCTCGACGTCGTCGGCGCCGCCATCGAGATGATGCACGCCTGTACCCTGGTCCACGACGACCTGCCCGCAATGGACGACGACGTGCTTCGCCGCGGCCTTCCGACCGTGCACGTCAAGTTCGGCGAAGCAACTGCGATCCTGGTCGGGGATGCACTGCAGGCGCACGCCTTCCTGACCCTGGCGAGCCTTGATGCCCCGGGCGACAACCGTATCGCGCTCGTGCGCGAACTGGCGCAGGCAGTGTCCGCCGAGGGTGCCGCAGGCGGGCAGGCCATAGATCTGTCGCTGGTTGGAAAGCACGTTGAGCTGGGCAGGATCTTGGCGATGCACCGCATGAAGACCGGAGCGCTAGTGCGCGCGTCCGTTCGCATGGGCGCACTATGCGCCATCGCGGAGGATGCCGCGAACGCTGAGCTGTACTGTGCGCTCGATCGCTACAGCGCCTGTTTCGGCCTGGCGTTGCAGGTGGTCGACGACATTGTCGACGCGACAGCGGATAAAGCGACCCTTGGCAAGACGCCCGGCAAGGACGCGGCGGCGCAGAAGCCGACCTGCGCGTCGATCATGGGGCTAAAGGCAGCGCGCCAGTTCGTCGCGGATCTGTTGCGCGACGCGGAGGATGCCATCGCCCCGCTGGGGCCGCGTGCGGAACGGTTGGCGCAGATCCTGCAGCGGGCCAACGCATATCTGTTCACGCACGCGCCATGCGCATGAGCGCGCCCGCCCGCGTGGAACCGCCCCTGTGCCGCTGCGATCGGTGGCAGCAGCGGTGCATGCTGTGCGGTTTCCGAGTCCGCGTCGCCGATCGCAGCGGTTGCCTAGCACTGCCGCGGCGCGCACGCGGCGACTGCCCGATTCTGGTTTTTGTCAACCGTCTGCAGAAGGAACATCCCGCGTGAACGCGCTGTCCGAACAGATCCTTTCCGAATTGCGCCACCTGCTGAGCGAGATGAGCGATGGCGGCGGCGTCGGTCCGTCCGTCTACGACACGGCGCGAGCTCTGCAGTTCCGCGGCAACGTCGCCGGTTGGCAGGACGCATATGCGTGGCTCATCGCGCAGCAACAGCCTGATGGCGGATGGGGAAGCGCGGACTTCCCGCTGTTCCGCCATGCGCCCACGTGGGCGGCTTTGCTGGCATTGCAGCGTGCCAATCTTCTTCCCGGTGCTGCCGACGCAGTCCAGGCTGCAACCCGGTTCCTCCGGCGCCAGCCCGATCCCTATGCGCATGCGGTGCCGGAAGATGCGCCGATCGGTGCGGAGCTGATCCTGCCGCAGCTTTGCGGCGAGGCCCCATCCTTGCCGGGCGGCGTGGCGTTTCCGCGCTACTCGGCGCTGTTGCCGTTGCGGCAAGAGTGCCTGGTCAAGCTGGGGGCGATGGCAATGTTGCCGAGCGGCCATCCGTTGCTGCACACCTGGGAAGCCTGGGGGACGTCGCCAACCACCGCATGCCCGGATGAGTACGGCAGCATCGGCATCAGCCCGGCGGCCACCGCCGCGTGGCGTGCGCACGCCGTAGTACAGGGGAGTACGCCGCAGGTCGGGCGCGCGGACGCGTATCTGCAAGCGGCATCGCGGGCGACGCGCAGCGGCATCGAAGGTGTCGTTCCCAATGTCTGGCCGATCAATGTGTTTGAGCCATGCTGGTCGTTGTACACCCTGCATCTGGCGGGGCTGTTCGCGCATCCCGCGCTCGCAGACGCGGTGCGCGAAATCGTTGCGCAGCTTGAAGCCCACCTGGGCGTACGCGGTCTTGGGCCGGCCTTGCACTTCGCCGCCGACGCGGACGACACCGCCGTTGTGTTGTGCGTCCTGCGCCTTGCGGGCCGCGACCCGGCAGTCGACGCGTTGCGCCAGTTCGAAACTGGGGGGCTGTTCGTCACCTTCCCCGGCGAGCGCAATGCCTCGGTGTCGACCAACATCCATGCCCTGCATGCGTTGCGACTGTTGGGAAAGCGCGCCGCCGGCACCAGCGCCTACGTCGAGGCCACTCGCAACCCGCACGGACTGTGGGACAACGAAAAATGGCACGTTTCATGGCTGTATCCCACCGCACATGCGCTCGCTGCGCTGGCGCAAGGCAAGCAACAGTGGCGCGACGAGCGCGCGCTGGCGGCGCTGCTGCAGGCGCAGCGCGACGACGGCGGCTGGGGCGCCGGTCGTGCGTCCACATTCGAGGAAACCGCCTATGCGCTGTTTGCGTTACATGTGATGGATGGGAGGGAAGAACCCATAGGGCGCGCGCGCATCGCTCAGGTGGTGGCGCGTGCGCTGGAATGGATGCTCGCCCGCCATGCGGCGCATAGATTGCCGCAGACGCCGCTGTGGATCGGCAAGGAACTGTATTGCCCGACCCGGGTCGTGCGCGTGGCCGAACTCGCCGGATTATGGTTGGCGCTCAGTTGGGGGCGGCGCGCTGCCGAGGAAGCAGGAGCAGCGCCATGATCCAGACCGAAGGCGCGCTGCAGCAGGTGCTGGAGTGGGGTCGTTCCCTGACCGGGTTCGCCGACGAGCATGCCGTCGAAGCGGTCAGGGGCGGCAAGTACATCCTGCAGTGCATCGACCCGAGCCTGCGAGACATTAGCGTTCGCACGGGCCGCGATCCGCAGGACGAAACCCTGATTGTGGCGTTCTATCGCGAACTGGCGCTGCTGTTCTGGCTCGACGATTGTAACGACCTTGGCCTGATCACGCCAGAGCAGCTCGCCGCGGTGGAGCGGGCGCTGGGACAGGATGTGCCGTGCGCGCTCCCTGGATTCGAGGGCTGCGCTACGCTGCGGGGTTCGCTGGCCGCGCTCGCCTACGATTGTCGTGACTATGCTCAGCTTCTCGACGATACCCGGTACTACTGCGCGGCTCTGCGCGCCGGACGCGCGCAGGCGCAAGGGGCGGAACGCTGGTCCTACACCGAATACCTGCACAACGGCGTCGATTCGATCGCCTACGCGAACGTGTTCTGTTGCATGTCATTGCTCTGGGGGCTGGACATGGCGACGTTGCGCGCGCGTCCGGCGTTCCGCCAGGTCCTACGGCTCATTTCCGCGATAGGGCGCCTGCAGAACGATCTGCATGGACGCGAGAAGGACAGGTCGGGCGGCGAGGCCGACAACGCGGCGATCCTGCTGTCGCAGCGCTACCCGGCTATGCCTGTGGTAGAGTTCCTCAACGACGAGTTGGCCGGCCATACGCGCATGCTGCACCGGGTGATGGCGGAAGAATGCTTTCCGGCGCCGTGGGGACCGCTAATCGAGGCAATGGCGGCCCTCCGCGCCCAGTACTATCAGACCTCCACCAGCCGCTACCGCAATGACGCTGCGGGGGAATGCCAGTGTGCGCAGGCCTAAACGCGCGGCAAGCGGCGACATGCGCGCGCTGCCGTCGGTCAATGGCAAACAAGGATGGGCTTATAGCGATCTGGGAGGAGCTTCGGCATAGGCTTTCGGGTTGACCGGCTGCCATGAGTGGCGGCCTTCCTAAGCAAACCTCGTGTTGCCATCCATGCCGGGCCCGCTCCGATCCGTGTTGGGCAGGACAGGCCTCTCCATTCGCATTCGTGCGGAATGTACCATCGGCGCAATCAACCAACGAAAGCAAAAGCTATGACGATCAACCGCACGCCACGAATCCAGAGCCGGAACGACCTTCTCCGCTCGAGCTGGCTACCGGCAAGGTGCTCGTAACGCAAGGTATCCGCAGGCTTCCCGATCCCACCCGGTCCCGCATTGCCGACGCCGTGCAGGACTTTAACAGCTTCACGCCCGACAACGATCCCCATGACAAGTACGATTTTGGGGGCGATGCTGGCTGATGGACACGAGGTGTTCTGGAAAATCAACTACTACGTCAGCGATATGATGCATGGCTCCGAAGATCCGACCGACGCGATGCAAATCGTCCGTGTCCTCGCGATCATGCTGGCCGAGGAATACTAAGCCGGGGTGTCCTGCCGCGGGTAGAGAGATGCGGCAGCGGCGGGCAAAAGAGCTATACAGAGAAAATCTATCTTTGCTCACATTGTCACGCTTCGGCCGTCTGCTCGCCGGCCTGTTCCTGTTCCTCGGCGAGAATACCGACAATCGAAAGAACCCGGTTCCTGATTCGGGGCGACAGACGCAAAATGCCTTCAATCAGTCGGCGACCGTCAGCCGTCGACAGGTATGCGATACGTTCGTCAATCTCCGCGGCTTCTTGGTGGGGAACTCCGCTGCCCGGCTCCGGCAGGCCTTCGAAAAACCGCGCCACTGGCACATGCAGGCAACTTCCTATTTCATAGAGCATCGAAGCACTGACGCGGTTTTTGCCGCTTTCGTATTTTTGCATCTGTTGAAAGCTGACGCCGACGCCCTTGCCCAACTCGTTCTGCGATAAATTGGCTTGAATTCGGAGAATGCGGATCTGTTGTCCGACGTGGCGATCGACGGGATGGATCCTCGCATCCGATGGCGACGGCCTTTGCCGCGTGAAACTAGATTCGAAGTCTGTGATATCACTCATGCCGGCTCCCTTAAGGTCGCAAAAGGGCATGATAGGGGCAACCAGACGTCTCGACTTTCAAATTTGTGATGCGATTACATATTCTTGATGCGAAATTCACGAGTTTGGCGAGTTCTGCCGCAAAGCACGTCACCCGATTGCGCCCAGCTTTGGGAGCGATTCTGTCCGTCCGCTGCGCCGCGAACGGATCGCCATTGCGCGGTTGGCTGGAACACGTCGACCTTCAAACTGACCAACGGTCTGACAAGACGATACCGACTCGCGTCGAAACGCTTTTGTCGTCCCTTTATAGAACAAGTGTCGCGCCGAAAAATGTACACAATAGGGGATCAACGCTCCCGTTTCCCATCATGTTGGGGCCGATTTCGGCTCCGACAATTGCTGCCGCTGGTCGTCATTCAAGTATATCCGCAAAGGGCCAACGGTCGCACATTCACCCTCCCCTGGACCGGCAGCGTTCAAAGTCTTGCCAGACCCCATGGGCGCAGAGAACATGGTCGGCATATCGAGGCTGGTGCCTTCGCGGCGGGAACGCGCCGTCATGCCCGAGCCATGCGGCAAGGGTATCGTGCTCTGGACGCTGCGCTATGGTGATGAGGTGCGGGATGGGGAAAACTATTTTGCCGCAATCGATGATGAAGAGCCAGAAGCGGAACTGATGCCGCTCGTGCAACAGCTCATCAAGAAACAGACTCAGCGCTGGAGCCCGAAGATGGTCGCCGATCCGATGCAGGAGACGCTGCTTGACATTATCAACACAAAGAAGAAGCAATTGAAGAAACCGTCCAAAGCCATGCCGAAGAAGAAGGCTGAAGCTTTGACGGGCAATGTCATCAACATCATGGATGCGTTGCGCAAGTCCATCGAGAACGAACGGGGTTCAGGGAAGCAATCGACGAGATGACGACAAGACGCAAAGCCTCGATGCCGCTGCTCGACGAATCCGGCTCGACCCTTCAGTCACGCCAGGTGCGAAAGCGCGATCCCGCCCAGCCAAGCCTGCCCTTCGATCCGATGCCCGAGCGCATCGAGCCGTGCCTGGCGCTTTTGAAGCCGACACCACCGAAGGGAGCCGACTGGCTGTTCGAGGTGAAATGGGACGGCTACCGTCTGGCGCTCCACATCCATCGGAAGGATGTGAAGGTCATCACTCGCGGAGGCCACGACTGGACGCACCGCTTTCCGGCAATTGTCGATGCGGCGCGTGCACTCGGGGTCAACAGCGCCATTCTCGACGGCGAAGCCGTCGTGCTTGACAATCAAGGCCGCTCCGACTTCGGGGCATTGCAGCGCTCGCTTGGTGGCCGCGGCGGCAAAAAGGCGTCAGACGAAGCGATCCTATATGCGTTCGACCTTCTCTATCTTGACGGCCACGACTTGACTGGCACCGAGCTTTCGGTGCGGCGGCATCTGCTGGAGGATCTCATTTCACCGACGAGCGACGGCGCCGTTCGCCTGTCGCAGGAGATGGCCTTGGACGGCGAGGTCCTGCTGGAGCACGCATGCCGGGCAGGGCTTGAGGGCATTATCGCCAAGCACCGCGACCGGCCATATCGCTCCGGGCGCACCGGCGATTGGCAGAAGATCAAGTGCATCCAAAGCGAGAGCTTCATGGTCGTCGGCTATGAACAGTCGTCCTCGGCACGCGGCGGCATCGGTAGCCTGCTGCTCGCCGCGCGGAAAGGTTATGATTGGGCCTATGTCGGCTCGGTCGGAACCGGCTTCAACACGAAAGATGCCGAATACCTGCGCAAGACCCTCGATAAGCTGAAGACAGCCAGGCCGGTCGTGCCGCTGAAGGGCAAGAATCTCGTCTTTGCTCAGCCGACAATTATTGCCGAAATCGAGTTCCGCGGCTGGACACATGACGGCAGCCTTCGTCACGCCTCCTACAAGGGTCTAAGGGAAATCCAGGACAACGCCGCAGTCTTCGACATTGCCGAGCGGCCTGCGCCAAGCGAATAGAGCGCTCGAGGCTTTGGGGAGTACCGCATTACCTCCGGGGGAATAGTAGCCTGGCTCTCGGATGGATGGGAGGATTACTGCCAGCAGTTGACCGCCGTATGGAGACGCGGCGACCGTAAACAGGGGCTCGTCTTTCCATAACGCGTCTGACAACATTTCCCGCGTGCCAAGGTCGAAAATCGAACGCATATATGTTTCATTGAACGGATCGGACATATCGTAGTGAAGCTGGCAATCAATAGAGGCTACATGAAGCTTGGCTTCAGTCCGACGGGCATAGCCGTATAAGGCCATCAGAGAATCCCGTTCCTGCGCCTTGACCAACATCGAATATGCCCTTGCCATCACAGGCAACGTGCTGTCCGACATATTGGAGAATTCCGGGATCAGAGCGTTATTGACGATAACATTCAGGTTGATACATCGGCAATCAGGCTCCGTAACGAATCTCTTATATGTCAGAATTGACTAAAGCGATCTGAGAGCTGCCGCTCTGAAAGAGCCTCGATATCCTAGATTATTGCCGGCGGCCGGGGACGTCTGAATGTTTCCAGGCAATGACATTTGTGAGAAATTTTGTTTCTAGATCTGGTGATGTGCGCCAGGTGAATAACGGGTTCGGCCCGATGCGATGGCGCCGGGCAACTATGCTACCCGTTACATCTGGCTCACAACTTTCCTAAGCAATGACAAGCTCTCGGCCATCGACGAGCGACGATGGCGCTCTCGGCTTGACAGTGATCGCGTTATGTATGTTCGCCCCGACCATGGGGGGTCGGAAAGCGCTCTTGGAACGAAGGGTACCTGCGTGGGAATTCAGCCCGAGCGAAATAGCAGGTGCAATTGCCCAGAGAGCTCAGTTTCTCTAGCTGGCAGATCCATCGCCCTCGATCTGTCCATTATCAATCCGCGAACACGCGTCGACATGGAACGGGTGTCAACATGCGCTTTATAACGCCGTAGTCCGATTCTTATCATAGCTGCGCCCTAGATCGTATTTCGGCAGGACGCCGAAAGCCGCACGATACTCCTGAGAGAAGCGGCCCATCTGTATAAACCCCCAGCGACGCGCGATTTCACTGACCGTCGCAGATGGCGTGGCAGTTAAAAGATCGCGACGTGCGCCATCAAGGCGGAGCTGCCTCAGATAAGCCATTGGAGTGACGTTCAAAAAACGTCGAAAATTGATCTGAAGTGCCCGCACGCTGACGCCCGCTGCCGCTGCCATGTCCGCAATCGTGATAGGCATTGCGATATGTGCTCTGGCAAACTCCAGCGCTCTTCGAAGCTGGCGAGGCGCAATGGTCTGCACCGGCGATTTCGTCTGCGAAAACGTGTGAGGCAGATTCTGCACCATCAGCAGACAGAACATCTCTTGGAAGCTCGTCAGGGCAAGGGGAGAAACCTCTAGGTTTTGATCGGCGCAGATCTCATCTCGGAAGAAACGCATGAGTTTTAAAAGAGGTGGCGTCGGTCCCGCTGTCAGGTCCTGCAGGGGAGCGAATTCGAAATCGACAGGTGGCAGGCGTTCGAAGGTGCTGATCAGAGCGGCGTTTACTGCGCTCCTTGGGATGCAGAATCCCTCCGCAACAGAGCCTGCGTGAATGTTCACCGCGGAATAGCGGTCGGCCGTCGTCAGCAGTCCCGTGCAGGGCGTGATAGCATGACTTATGCCGCCTGTTGCCAGGTCATAGCAGGTTCCATGCTCGACAAAGAACATGAAGCCATCATTCTCGATCGTGACGGAAAAGGCGCGGTCCGTTGAAGTCGATCCCGTCCAGCCCACCATCTCGCCGGCGCCATGGACACCGAATGAGAAAAGACCGCGGCTATCGCTACTGAGAGGCCGATAGAAATTGTCGTGCTTTTCACCGTTAAGCCATTCGGAGACCTCACTGGTTGTGAGCGACGTCGCCTCGAGCTTAAGCGTCAGAATTTCGGTCAACTTGCTCCACCAAATTCACTGTTTTGTCGCGCGCTTGGAGTGACGGCAAACAACTGGCCCCCTGTCAGCTTCTAATGAAAAATTGATTGACCTCAAATAGCCATTTCAGGCTATTTCGCGCATGTCTCTTCCTCGGACGAAGCTATTTGACCTTTGAGCAAGCGGGCCGCTCATGGCGCGAGCAAGACGCGTATCAGTGACGACAAACCAAGAAGCAATTCGCCAGTTTCGCTCGCCATGATCGACAGCCTCGGCGATCAGACCGTCTCGGCAACTTCGTCGCCCATCCACTGCTTGTCCTCGGCGATGATATGACAACCGACCACATATCGCCGGCAGGCCAGATATCCGCCGGCAGCGAAGCGGGCAGGCATTTGATCGTCGAGGGCAATCCTGCAGACGACCCTGAACGTCTATGCCACCCGACGCGGAAGCTGGAAAGCGATGGTCAAAGGACTTTCCCACAACGGAATGGCGGCCAACCTCCTCATCGACGGCCGATCCGCGCGCCACACGATCCATAGCGCTTAAGGCGAGGTAGGCCCGTTATGGGAGGTAGGCCAACGATATCAAAAGGCGGACTGGATACGGTGATCGTTGCAGGAGAACGCTAGGGCGCCGGCTCGTCGCGGGATTGGGCTGCAAAGGGCGCCGGTCTCTTGGGCGCCGGGGCGATCCTGATCGAGGCGAAGCTTTCTTGGCTTCCGGATCCGCAGAGCGCTGATGAGCCCCGCAAGGCCCACGCCGCCGCCTTCGCCCGCACTACCGCGGGGTCTCCGACAATTGGATTGGCCAGACGCTTCATTGTCGCGACAGCGTCGTCCTCATCCACCGTCATGAATGCGTCGGCAACACGCGCCAGTATCCGCCAGGCGACAGCGACGGCTCGTAGCATTCGGGCATCGCCACGACGTGTCGGAGACGATAATCCACTCATTGGCCTCGGCGACCCCTGCAGCCTCCTTAACGGAATCATCGTAGGTTCCGGCGACCCTGATCATCTCCGCTCCTCATCTGGCAATCAAACGCAATCCTTGGTCTGACAACATCGTCGCCAGTCGGTGGATGGAGGTTTGGACGCCGGAAACGGTCTTCGCCATCCGGCCGTCCTGCTGCGATGCTCTGTCGAAACAGAAGCTCAGCAACGTAATCGCCGCCATCAGGAGCACTGTGAGCAGAGCCGACTGGGTTATGGTGGTTGGTTCAAATGGCACGCAATAGAGCAGCATGTTGCCAAAGGCGAAGGTGAAGAGGCTCGTGCGACCGAAGAACGTTAGCGATCTCCACAGCGCGGTCGGCGCAATCGACTGGCGCAGGGTAAGCAGGACAGCGGCGGCCGTAACGGCAAAAGCACCGAGAATGCCGGCGGCGAAGTAAAGCGGATGGCTGTCCAGTCGCATGGCCATGTTCCCAAGGCCTCTCTTCGTTTCGCTATCGAGTATCCACGCGCCCGCGATGAGCGACAGTCCGGTGCCAAGGAGCACAAGCCAAGCGCGCCGAGTCATCCCTGCGGCCACACCCGAAGCCGAGCCCATCAGAATTTTCCCGAGGGCCATTCCGGATATGACAAGCGTCATGCCATGCAGGACGGAGGGGCCACCGAGCTTGGCTCCCCCTATTCCGAACAGGAACATCGCGAGACGGTCCACTTCCGTTGGCAAGCCAAATACTACGGGGCTTGGCAGCCCGCGCAAGACCGGATGAAGAATGTGAATGGCGACGGCCAGGATCAGAAGCGGAACTAGGCCCAGGCGATTGCGCGTCCATAAAAGGGCGGGAGCCACAGTCAGTGCGATTGCGTAAAACTTCAGAATGTCAGTGAATGGGGTCACCCCCAGCATGAAGATCGTCGATAGGGAAAAGAAGAACGAGTATTCCGACTTCGCGAAAAAAAGAACGACGACGGAAAGACTGTATAACAGCCAGCATTGAATGGCCCGCGACCACAGACGAGCGATCGATATACTGCGCTTGTCGGTATCAAATCGTGGTCTGTATACGACTTCAAGCATCGTTCCGAAAAGAACAATGAACGTTGGCGTTGCAAGCGCCATCATTAATTTAAGACCATCAACATAGGCTCCCTTAAAAACGTCTGCCAATTTGGACACCGCCAAGACGTGACTTCCCATAGCCAGGAAAATCGCACATGAACGAGCCACATCGATCCCAACTATCCGATTTATCTTCATATTTACTCTCATGCTCCGGCAATTCGGCGCCTTGATTTTCAGTTTCGACCTCTAATAAGCATCTCCGAAAGATCGGTAAAATTGATTGGTTGGATCGCAATGATCTAAGCAATGGATGGTGGAAGGCGTTTTGAGGGTCTTCGCGGGCAGTTTCACTCCTGTCCTTGGCGTAGCGCGACAAATCACGCCAACAGCCGGCGCGCCATTTTTCAAAACTCTCCTCTGCGAAGCGGTCCGATCGTGTCCCATGGAGTGGTGTAGCTTGATTTCATAGCCATCGGTGATTTCCGGTAGGGTCGGGTTGCTTAGAGCCAACCTGAGGGACACCACCGATGACCGACGACATGATGAACCTGCGCTCACTCGTTGAGAAGAGCGCTGATGCCGATTTGCTGCGGGAGATGATCGGCTTTGCTGCCGAGAAGCTGATGGCGCTGGAGGTCGGCACGAAGACCGGCGCGGCCTATGGCGAGAAGAATGGCTTCCGGCTGGCCCAGCGTAACGGCTATCGCGACCGGGATTGGGAGACACGGGCGGGCACCGTCGAGCTGCGCATTCCCAAGCTTCGCACCGGCAGCTACTTCCCGAGCTTCCTGGAGCCGCGCCGCATGGCCGAGAAGGCTCTGACGGCGGTCATCCAGGAGGCTTATATCCAGGGTGTTTCGACCCGCTCTGTTGATGACCTCGTCAAGGCCATGGGCATGTCGGGCATCTCCAAAAGTCAGGTGTCCCGGCTCTGCGAGGAGATCGATGAGAAGGTGAAGGCCTTCCTCGACAGGCCCATCGAAGGAGAATGGCCCTACCTGTGGATCGATGCGACCTACCTCAAGGTTCGGCGCGGTGGTCGTATTGTCTCCGTCGCCGTAATCATCGCCGTCGGCGTCAACACCGATGGCCGACGCGAAGTGCTCGGCATGGAGATCGGCACGTCCGAGGCCGAGGCGATCTGGACCGAGTTTCTTCGAAAGCTGATCAGGCGGGGGCTGCGCGGCGTCAAGCTCGTCGTCTCCGATGCCCATGAGGGCATCAAGGCCGCAGTATCGAAAGTGCTTTCCGCCACCTGGCAGCGCTGCAGGGTGCACTTTATGCGCAATGCCTTGGCCCATGCTGGAAAGAGCGGACGCCGGGTTGTCTCCGCGTTCATTGCAACGGCCTTCGCTCAGGACACGCCGGAGGCCGCAAGCACTCAGTGGCGCAACGTCGCCGACCAGATCAGGCCAAAGGTACCGAAGCTCGCCAGTCTCATGGACAGTGCCGAGCAAGACGTGCTCGCCTACATGACCTTTCCCAAGCAGCATTGGGCCAAACTTCACTCGACCAACCCCATTGAGCGATTGAACGGTGAGATCAAGCGGCGCACAGAGGTCGTCGGCATTTTCCCCAACGACGACGCCATCGTGCGCCTGGTCGGTGCGCTGCTGCTCGAACAGAACGATGAATGGGCCGTCCAGCGATCCCGCTACATGACACTTGAGACAATCGCCACAATGAGCGATGATCCGCTCATCAGCCTGCCAGCAGCAAGCTGATACTCATCCGACCCTCTGGGATGAGCCGTGGTCGTCTAAGCTACACCACGTCCTGGGACATGATCAGCGGTCCTCGCCGCACGAGCATGAAAACACTCCTTGCTATGGCTGCCGTCCCATCATGACGGAATGGAAAAGCACGGGCGATAAACTCCAGTACAACGGCACTCGCAGCCCACATGTTCAGCGCGATGACCGATGGCGCTTCTTCCGCCGCGCACTCGTCACGACAGTCAGGCTAATATGTTCACATCATTTCTGACTGCGTGCATATCGTGGGTCATCTGGAAGCTCTGGCGAGGACGGCTGGGCCTACGTGCAGGCTGATGTCTGCCCACACTCGCTCGATAGCCACAGTAGGGAAAATCCGCCTGCAAGGCTCGCAGCAAGTAAGCATATCTGCCCATGACGGTGCTTCGTCTCTTGCAAAATTCTCACGCAAGAGGGACTTTCGACAAAGTGCCGTGCCGCTTCGCAGTTCCGCCCGGTACCGGCTAGGTTGCCTGTTTTAACGAACGTCAAGTTTTCCGTACATGAGATTGGAACATGATCAAATCCGAACTTATCGAAATTGTCGCTCATCGCAGACCCTTTCTGCATTTGAAGGATGCGGAAAGGATCGTTGATGCGATCCTCGAGGAAATGGCTGAAGCGCTGATGCGTGGCGACAGGGTTGAGCTAAGAGGGTTCGGCGCGTTCAGTGTCCGCCATCGCTTGTCGAAATCAGGCAGAAACCCAAAGACGAACACATCGATATTCGTCGAGGAGAAGTGGGTTCCCTTTTTCAAGGCGGGAAAAGACATACAGTATCGCCTGAACGCCGCGAGCAACCTCGATGCCCGAAGAATTGCTTCAAGAGGTTAGCTGCGATAGCGCTCGCACTCCAACCAATAAAGCCAACATGGGGAAGGTTATGGCAAGGAAAGTCAAATGGTTTGACGCGAACAAGAAGTACGGCTTTATAAAACTGACGATGGTGGCCCGGATATTTTCGTGCATCTCAGTGAAGCTATAAAGGCGAAGCTGCCTCATCTGACTCCAGGCGTACCCATTTCCTATACTCTTGAGATTGAAGACGGCAAAAGGTCGGCAAAAGAGCTCTCGCCAGTGACTATCAGCGCTGATCCAAAGTCCCCCGCCCGAACGATGAAGGAGCCGCCGAACGATTTTACGGACGAATTCGAAAGGGAATGGGGATTACGGCAAGCCTGAAGCTGGCTCGGTTGTTTTCCGGCCTTTAAATTCGGGCGTTGCCTTGTCTTTTCGCTTGGCCTTACAACGAAAGGCCAAGTCGATTTCTCTTGGCCGGTCCCGCTTGCAACCATTATCTGTAGCCCAGACCTTTTTGTTTCGCGCGCGAGGTTCTACGTGGCATATGATTGGAACGGCGCCAGAACACGGCGTATCAAGATATTGAAGTTCGTTGTTTCGCTCTTGATTGGTCTGACGCTCTTGGCCGGCCCTGCTATAATGCTTGTCCGTGCTCATCCCTAGGACAAACACCATGGGCCTCGAATATACCGAGATCTGGCGATGGATATCCACGACTCGCCATTGTCTCGCCAATTGCGGTGGAAAACAAAGCCCGATCGGCCCTGCCCTGTGGATCACTTGGGCATTTCCCTGTGGCGATCCAGCGCCTCAAGCACCGGGATGATTCCTTCAGCTACTTGCGGAGACAGATGCTCAAGTATGATACCGGATCGCACAACTGTTTCGAAGGAACGAGCGTCGACGACGGCGTAGGTATGATCTTCATCTTCAACTAGCGAGTAACTTTGCATGGCATGGATCTCCATAAACCTGTGCCTGACGATCAAGATGCCGGACACCGTACCGAATGATGCACTGGCCGTCACGTCTCCCGAGCGACATTAATCGAACATCGTTATCAAAGAAGACGAATTGGCCGGTCTGCCGAATTTTCGCAATATGGTGAGACCTCAATGCAACGACGCCTGCTCAGACACGCGCAGTTCATTCACGGCTGCATCGGCGATCTCTCAGAGGCTGCCTCAAAAAGAGGTGGGTGATTTCAGCAGGTTATGATTCCTTCGGATTTGCGAGATTCGATGGAGAACACGATGGCCTGGACCAAAATCACCCGCCGGCAATATGCCCGGCGAACGGCACGCTACGCAAGCGATATGACGGATCGGGAATGGGGTCTGGTTCAGCCTTTCCTGCCAATGCCGCGCCGCTTGGGCCGCCCGCGGACCACGGATTTGCGAGAGGTGGTGAATGCCCTGCTTTACATCGCCACAACTGGTTGCCAATGGCGGATGCTGCCGAAGGATTTTCCACCCTGCTCGACCGTCCAGCGCTATTTCTATGAATGGAGAGCGTTGGGACTTTGGCCACGCATCAACCATCGTCTCGTGATGGAAACGCGCGAGTTGAGGGCAAGGAGGCAAGCCCGACGGCCGGTGTGATCGATAGCCAGAGCGTCAAAACCACCGAAAGCGGCGGCATCCGGGGCTATGACGCGGGCAAGAAGACCAAAGGCCGCAAGCGCCATATCATCGTCGATACGCTCGGCCTGATGGTCGGTCTCATGGTGCACAGCGCCGACATCCAGGATCGCGACGGTGCTCCCGATCTCCTGAAATCCATCCGCCACAGGTGGCCATGGTTACTGCATGTCTTCGCCGATGGTGGCTATGCGGGCGATAAGTTGAAGCGGCGACTGAAAAAGATCGGGCGCTGGACGATCGAGATCATCAAGCGCTCAGACAAGGCGAAAGGCTTCGAGGTTCTGCCGCGTCGATGGGTGGTCGAACGGACCTTCGCCTGGCTTGGCAGATGCCGCAGATTGGCCAAAGACGTCGAACGCTCGATCGCATCAGCCGAAGCGTGGATCATGATCGCCCACATTCGTCTCATCACCAGACGGCTAGCAAGGTATGGATATCGTTGAACGCTTTTCGAATCCGACTCTCAGAGCCTACGCCGACCGTAAAGATCGTAAAAAAATATCAGTGCAGCCAGACGGCTGCGCTCGGTTCAGACGGGAATGCGTGCACAATATGCAAAGCGTCAGCGCAAGCGACGGCAACCCCGATCCGGTGTATTTTGCTCGGGGCGTGCTGCCAAGGTATTGCAAACAAGCGCTGTTCAAAGCAGGGAAATTCTTTGGACCTTTGCGCCGAAATTGTACCATGGTCTATATTGGTTTCAGTATTTTGAGAGCACCCATGGACAATCAGGCGCAACAGCCAAACCGCGAACATCACTTTTGCGTCTCAACTGCCAAGTTTCTGTTCCACCACCCTCAGCATGGCATTGTGGCTGCGCGTGATCCCATTAAGCTCGCGGACGCTAAGCAATATGGACTGAGTCCGATTTTGCTTTATGGCGTTGCTGTCGCCCGCCTGCCAATCCGCTGGCTGACATTCTCTACCGTTACCCATCGCAGAACATTTCGCGAAGTGTTGCTGACGGCATGGGGAAGCGCGCAGGGATCGCGTGGCTTGCCAGACATTCTCCGTGTGAACCGCTTCTGTAACGGGCTGTCCCGAGTCAATCCCTTTTGAGCTTAATCCCTCGCCGAGTGCTTGCTTCTGTCCGCAGTCGACGCCGGGGTCGCTGCTTTATGGGGTCTGCTGAGGACCGGCTGGCCAATCTAAGGACGCGCAGTCACCTCAGTGCTGCTTGCGGTTCATCGGCCTATCCGCTCCATCGTCCCGGCGAAGGGACCTTGCTCCGGTGGGCTGATGGTGGTGCCCGCCCGAAACCTTGTCTTGTTGTCTCGCTTCCTGCTCAGGCGGTCATGGCTGACGCCGCCTTGTGGGGAATGAAGTTGGTTTTATCCCTGAGCATGTGGTGCAACACCACCGCCAGCTTACGGGCCAGCGCAACACGCGCCTTTCTGGGTCCCGCACGTCTTGCAACCGCCAGCGCCCAGCTTTTGAGATCCGAACCCTTCACGGGGCGCGTCAGGATGACATTGGCCGCCTCGTAGAGCGCGGTTCGTACGCCCGCATCACCGATCTTCGAGATGCGGCCGCTATAATCGGTTTCGCCCGATTGATACTTCTTGGGCGTCAATCCGAAATGCGGCCCCACCGCTCGTGATGATCGGAAGCGCTCAGGCGCGTCAACAGCCGACACGAATGTCAGCGCCACCAGCACGCCAACGCCGGGCGTCGTCATCAGCCGACGTGCATTATCGTCCTGACGGGCCATGACACGCAGCTTTCGTTCAAAACCTGCAAATTCGTCCATAAGCGCGTCGCGCACCTTCAACAGTGAAACGGTGATCGCCTCCAAGGTCGGATGACCTTCAATCAGCTCGCGGATCCGTGCCGCATAGGTGCGCCGCGTGGTCGGCCCTACCTTGAGGCCGAAACCGCGCAGAATGCCCCGGAGGCTCATCTCGATGTCGTGAAGTTTTCCCTGGATGAGCTTGCGTGCGGTCAGCAGCGCTCGCACCTCCTGGGCCGGAAGAGATTTGCAGTGGACCGGCCTGAACCAGCCAAGCCGCATTAACTGCGCAATACCCCGTGCGTCCTTCTTGTCGGTCTTCACGGGCATCGTCTTGAAGGCCGCCCGCACGTGGCGCGTCTCGATCAGTTCGACCGCCAGATCCGCCTTCGCCATTTCCGCGTAAAGCCATTGCGACAAGGGGCCAGCCTCAAGACCAATTCGTTCCATCGCCGCGCCCTGCTCGCCAAACCAGGCGATCAGCGCATCGGGTTCACTGTGGACCTTTGCCTCGCGCACGATGCGGCCATCCGCATCCACCACGCACACACTCGAGTATTCCAACGAGACATCGATTCCGGCATACTGCTTCATGGTCGTCTCTCCGTGATGCTATGGAGCAGGCCACTCCTGACTCCGCGACACCATCATTGTGAGGGACGACCACCAAGCCTTCAAACTCGCCTGGCTGGGATCCGCCCGTTACACCATCTATCTTATGCAGGCCGATCCATCGCTGGCGGCGGATCTCACTAAAATCGGAATCCGACTTGAGGTTGCCGACACCACGGACAAAACGGTACCCGCATCGTTGCGCTCGGCCCAGGATGCTTCTAGTACCGTTCCGCAGAGATTCTGACGGGTTGAGCTATCGCAAGATTGGCAGCGCTTCGGGTTGTACGAGCAATTGAATGCTTCGCGCTTCTCCAGGCTGGCGTTGAATGAGACCGGCCTTTTCCAGGGTTATCACCATCTGGTGTACAGACGGTGCGGTCACCTCAAAGTGGCGACGCATGTCCGCTTCTGCCGGGGAGCGTTTGAAGATCCTGGTGTAGGCATAAATGAAGGCCAGGTATTGGCCCTGCAGCTGCGTGAACTGTGGCGCTCCGGCAGGAGGCTCTTTGCCAAACGTTTGATTCATTTGAGTTTAACCTGTGTTTCATCGCATCAGGAGGCTCAAATGAATATAAGATATCATGTGGAACTCAACCAGCTTGAACGTGAGCAACTGAACGCTCTTTTGAGCGGTGGCCGTCACTCGGCGCGCAGGCTCAAGCGTGCACAAATCCTGTTGGCGGCGAATGAGGGTGTGAGCGACGAGGTCATCGCTGCGACTTTGAATGTCAGCGGATCGACCATCTATCGCACCAAGCGCCGCCTGGTAGAGGCCAATCTCGAAGGCGCGTTGAGTGAGGAGCCACGGCCCGGCGTTGCCCGCAAACTATCAGCCAAGGAGGAAGCACTGCTGGTGGCGACGGCTTGCTCAACTCCGCCGCCCGGCCGGGCACGTTGGACGCTTGAGCTTCTGGCTGACGAGATGATCAAGCTGACCGATCACGCGCAGATCTCCTGCGAGACCGTGCGCCGAAGGCTTGGTGAAAATCATCTCAAGCCATGGCGAAAAGACATGTGGTGCATTCCCAAGGTCGACGGGGAATATGTCGCCCGAATGGAAGACGTCCTGGACCTGTATGCCGAAGCCCCAGACCCGCAAAGGCCGGTTGTCTGCTTTGACGAAAGCCCGGTCCAACTGATTGGCGAGGCGCGGGACCCCATTTCTGCAAAGCCGATGCAGCCCTTGCGCTACGATTGTGAATATCGCCGCAATGGCACCGTCAATCTTTTCGTTTTCTTGGACGCGCATCAGCCATGGCGGCGGGTGAAGGTCACCGATCGGCGCACCAACAAGGACTTCGCCGAGTGCATGCGCGAACTGGTCGACATTGACTATGCTGACGCAAAGACCATTCGTGTTGTTATGGACAATCTCTCTACCCATTCACCCGGCGCGCTATACGACGCGTTTCCTGCCGCCGAAGCCCGTCGTGTGCTCAAGCGGCTTGAATTCCACCACACGCCGAAACACGCAAGTTGGCTGAATATGGTCGAGATCGAGATTGGCGTTTTGAAAAGCCAATGCCTCGACCGCAGGATCGACGACAAACACAGGATGATTGCAGAGATCAATGCTTGGCAGCAGCAGAGAAACGCGCAAAGGGCACAAATCCAATGGATGTTCACCACCGAAAAAGCCCGTGAAAAACTCCACAAGGCCTATCCAGTCAAAGAGTCATAATCTCTGCGGAGGGGTACTTGAAGAAGCACGACCCGGTTGATCCGTCTCTGGCCGCGTCCGTCGAGGCCCTTTGCCGCGATGCACATAAGGATCACGACTGGAGGGCCGGCCGGGGTCCTCGCAGGCTCAGCAACCGAAAACTCGAGAACATCGAGCGGTGGCTGGAGTTGCCAATGCGCACCCCGCCATCCATTCCCCTCGAAGACGTCGATTGGGAAGTCGGTCCATGGCTGTCATCCTGGGAGATCTCGCTGCCGCCCGATCGGCCGCGTTATTTTCACCATGACAACTTATGCGGCAGAACCTGGCTGCTTTCGGGAGAGGAGCCATTAGGCGACATGGACGATGATGACGAGTTTCCAGCTTATGAAGAGCACGACAATACGGCGGAAATCGCCAAAAATCTGGTCGCCTGCTGGCCCAATCCGCCGAAAGAGATTGCGGCTACGGTCGGCGTTACCCTGCGACAACTCCAATGGTTTCTCTCGGAACGCTCCTCCCTGGACAGAACGGCCCGCTACGACCTTTCACGCCTGTTGGGCGTCGCGTATGACGAGCGGATGGGCGGCTACACTCCTTCGGGACCTTACGTCCTGATCGCCAGAAAAGCACAGGCGCTCGACGCGATCTATCAGGAGATTTCCGGCGCTGGTGATGCTTGTCCTTGTGAACTCGTTCCCGCGCAGGGAGAGGCAGATCCGAGCTGGCGATACGTCTTGATCAATGCATATGGAACGCCGCCGACCGTTGTCATGGCGCGCCGTGGCGAGGCAATCGCGGAGCGCCTTCCCGACCTGATCATGAACTACGAGGGCATTCGGCCGGTCTCCCCTACTTTTTACCGGGATGTGGTCACCACCTGCGCCCGCGCCTGCCAAACCCCTCAAGCGAATGTCCGGGAGATGACAGAATTCGCGAAACGGTATGAACGGCACTGGATTGATTGCGCGTGGCTACCGGATTGAATTTTCTGGTAGCACGTGAGCTCTGATGTTTGAGCGCGTTCGAACATACCAGCCTGGTTTCTTTGCACCCCTCCTTCCATAGGGAAAATGGAAGGTGCCGCTTTAACTCATCGTTTTCCGCGACCGTACAGCTCGATGTCAGCGACGGCGTCAGTCTTCCTTGCCTGGATGTTATCGCCATTTCCGTCAGCAAGGCGCTTTTGTGGCATACGGTCGAGGCCCGGTCTGGCAATCGAATCTACGACCTGGCCTGCCTTGGAGAAGAGGCAGCCCGGCTAGCGGCTGATCTCTACAGCTTCTTGAACCATCACCTCTTCGAATTGATCGGCTCAGACGTCGGTCATTTGAGCGAGGTGGACACGAGACTACAGTCTGTTGTCGAGGGTAGCCCGCAGGCAATATTTAGCGCAAGCCGACCTTTCCCATGCGATTTGGGGCGTTAGAGTCAATCACTCTTCTGAAACGGCCGTCTCCTCCTAAATAACGAGGTCTAATGAAAGATCCCAACGGGGCCCGTGGATCGACTTCTCCGCCCGCGTCGGTTTCTGGTTCGGCTCCCAGCGGCAGCCATTGTGCGCTCCTTCCAGACAGGAGGAGCTCGCCGGTAAATTCTTCAGGAGGCGGATGCGATCTTCACGTTTCCGCCATGTCCGCCTCCCCCAAAGACCCGGTGTTCGCCGAATGCGGAGCGGATCTGCCCATGAGGGCCGGGCAGGCCTATTTCGGGGAAGAGCAACTCGCAAACCCGGTAGGCTTCTTCCAGGTGCGGATAGCCGGAGGCGATGACGGTATCGATCCCGAGCTCCTGATATTCCCGGAGACGTTCCGCGATGGTCTTCGGAGATCCGACCAGTGCGGTCCCCGCACCCGTGCGGACGAGACCAATCCCCGCCCAGAGATTGGGAGAGACTTCGAGCTTTTCGCGGCGTCCCTGATGCAGGGCGACCATGCGCGCCTGGCCGACCGAATCCGAGCTCTTCGCGAACACTTCCTGCGCTGCGGCAATCGTTTCGTCGGAAAGCTTGGAAATCAGCCGGTCGGCCGCGGCCCAGGCCTCTTCATCGGTCTCGCGAACGATGAAGTGAAGACGGATGCCGAAGCTGACGTGCTTGCCCTTCGCCGCGGCGGCCTGGCGGACCTTGGCAATCTTCTCTGCCACTTGCGCCGGCGGTTCGCCCCAGGTCAGGTACTTGTCGGTGATACCGCCGGAAAACGCAATTGCAGCGTCGGACGATCCGCCGAAATAGAGCGGAGGGCGCGGTTCCTGTATAGGCGGCAGGCCAAGTCTCGCATCGATGGCCTTGATATACTTGCCGTCGAGGTTGGCCTTTCCGGTCTCGACCAGCGAGTTGAACACCTGGAAGAACTCGCCCGCATGATCGTAGCGTTCGTCATGCGGCAGGAAAATGCCGTCACCGGCGAGCTCCTGGGCACTGCCGCCGACCACGATGTTAATCAGCAGGCGGCCATTGGAAACGCGGTCGAGCGTCGCGGCAAGGCGCGCATAATAAGCCGGCGATGCCGTACCCGGCCGAATGGCCACCAGAAATTTCAGTCGCTCGGTATGGGCGGCGAGATCGGCGGCCAGAATGAAGGATTCTTCGCACGCCGCCCCCGTTGGGATAAGCACGCCGGAATATCCCAGCCGGTCGGCAGCCTTCGCGATTTCGCGGAAATAGGCGGGATCCGCCGGGCGGCTGAGATCGTCCGACCCCAGATACGCACCGTCACCGGACGAAGGGATGAACCAAAGAAAGTCGAGAGGCCTATCGATTACCGTCATTCCCATTCCTGTCAAAAGCGGCAGAACCGTTACAGATTTTCTCGATATTATTAAATTCTATAGTTTTCATAAGCAATTTTCTTCCAACTATCGTGCGGCTTTCGAAAAGATCGGTTCTCTTGCGGCGGTCTTAGTGACCGAAGTGATCAGTAAGTGTCTGTCTGATACGGTTCGCACCGAACACGGCGTGTTCGGTGACCTGGGGCAGACCCATCAGTTCACCAGAGGTTCCTCGGCCAAGGGGCCGGCAATGAGCACATTAGACACGGCTTCACTCCCTCGAGAGATCGAATGTGCTTTACCATTGCAGGCGATACCGAGCCACGTCGGGCAGGGCTGCAGGAGGCCGGCGACGCTAAGGTCGCGTAAAAAGTCCTGGCTCTCGAGAATAGCGCCATGCCCCGGCCCTGTTGTCACGACGATGGCCTCGACCATGATTTCCCGACTATCTCGCCTGTGCCGTTGTCGTAGGCTCACCTTGAAGCTGGAGCCGGTTCTCTCAACCGCCGCTACTGAAGCGGCGAGGATCTCAAGTTTGCCGCTGGAGAGCTCATCATTGATGACATCCTCCACCTGCGGCGGATGCGGAAGCGGTGGACGTCCCAGAACGGCCTGACATGGCGGGCGATCGGCCGGCGTTCGGCCATCGGCAAAGCGGCCCACACTTCTTGTCCCTGCAAGCGAACAGCATCGAGCACACAGTGCCAGGACAGTCCCTTGGCCTCAGCCTTCCTGTCCGCTGTGCGCACGTGCCGCAAGAGGCGGCTCGCCGTCATTGCGGGTTCCGTCACGAGATCGCCCAGCGCCTCCTGTCCGGCCGGCTGTGCCCGCGCGAACGAAGACCGCGCCGAGAGATGGATGATGTGGCCATAACGTCCGCGACGCTTCAGCGATGCCACGACGTCTGCCCGGTCCGTCCGTTCCCGATAATCAGCACATGGTCGGTCGCCGCGATGGGGCCAGCGCACCAGCGACCGTGACATCCATGACGAGTTTGCCGTCTCCGCGCAACGGCACGAGGACGTGGGCAAAGCCGGCGGCGGATGGCTGACGGCAAGGACCAGGAAATCGGCTCGAATCTCGGATCAGTCGGCAGCCTGCAAGCGATATTCCTGACCGTCTCGGCCAACTGTCTGGATTGTGGCTCGGCAGTGCACGATCCGACCCTCTGCGATCAAGGGGCGCAGTCGGGCAGCCACATAGTCACCGAAAACGGAACGCCAGGGATAAGGCAGGCCATCTCGACCGATCAGTCTTTCGTCGGCAACCTCGGTCGAACACTCTGCGAGCAGTTCAGGAAATCGTCGGGTCGCTCCGGAAAGAGTGTCATCTTACCTGCGGAGACGTTTATCCGGTGCGCAGGGTCGTTTGTACCATAGGCCAGACCCGTCACCGATATCAGAGCGCCAAGGCGATCTCATTCGGATCTCCACAGAATTCGATAGGTAATCTGAAAATCAGAGGGCGCCATGCCGCGGGGGCAGGATGCCATTCAGATAGAAGTTTCCGATATGGTGATATTTCCAGCGCACCGGATCATGCAGGGAATGCGTGCGGGCATTACGCCAAAAGCGGTCGAGCCCATAGCCTTCGAGCGTCGAGCGCGCACCACCGAACTCGATAAGCTTGGTGGCGGCAAGCTGTGCCACTTCCGTCCCGAGCGCCTTAACCTCCGCGACAGCAACGGATGCCTGCGCTACGCTCGCCGCCGTCGGTTCTGCGATGGCGCGGTCGATGATCCGCCCCGCCCTTTTGAGCAGCGCGTCGGCCGCATGCACTCTGATCGCGACGTCGCCGACGCCATGTATGGTGTGCGGATCCTCATAACCGTGCTCGATCGTCAGTTCAAAAAATGGCCGTGCATGGGCACGAACGTAGGAAATCGTCTCCGCGAGCGCCCCGCGCGCGATGCCGACTTGCACAGCAGCATGGATTATCTGCGCAAAAGGACCCATCGGCGTCGGCTGTTCGAAGCTTCCATCATGGTCAACGATCTGAAACGGCGCCACCTCGACGTCGTCGAAGGTGACGGTCCCGCTCCCTGTCGAACGCTGCCCGAAGGACGACCAGTCGTCGACGAAGCCGAGCCCCGGAGCAGCCCGGTCCATGAAGACCAAATGGACGCGGCCATTCGGTCCCTTCGCCACAGCGACGACGATATGGGCGAACAGTGAGCCGGTCGCGTAAAACTTCTGGCCGTTCAGATAGAGTTTTCCGTCGCGCTCGGCGAAATGCGTCTTAAAGTCGACCGGCGTCTTCGTGCCGATCTCTGTGAAGGCGTTGCCAAGACGGTCACCCTGCAGCACGCCCCGGAAATAGTGCTGCTTCTGCTCCTCGCTGCCGGTCAGTCGCAGCGCCTCTACCATGTAGAAATGATTTTGCGGGATCTGCCCGATTGAAGAGTCCGCAGCCGAGATGATGGCGGTGACCTCGGCCAGCGTCACCGCAGAGACGCCGGCGCCGCCATATTCCTTCGGGATGGTGATTGCCCAGAGACCGCTTTGCGAGAAGCGGTCGATCTCCGCAAGCGGAAGGCGTCGTTCGCGGTCGCGCTGAGCGGCACCGACCGCGAATTCAAGCGCAAGGTCCGTCGCGATCTGGATGGCCTCCGCATCATCGCGGATGACATGGGCCAGGCCCCCGCGCGCGGCTATGCGCGGCGCGGGACGGCCGGCGGTGAGCGCTGCATCCCGGTGCAGCTTGCGATCATTTGTGCTCATCTTGGGGTCAGTTCCAGGCGTGGCGCGGCGGGTGGACGCGGTTCAGATAATAATTGCCGACATGGTAGAACTTCCAGCGCACTGGATCATGCAGCGTATGGACGCGGGCATTGCGCCAGTGGCGGTCAAGTCCGTGCTCGGCGAGGGTCGAGCGGGTTCCTGCAAGTTCGAACAGCTTGTTCGTTGACAGGATCGCAATCTCCGTCGTCAGAACCTTGGACTCGCCTGTCTTGATCGTTGCTTCCGAGACCGTCTCCAGCGTCGGATTGGCGCGCGCCACATCGATGGCGTGCCCGGCGATCTCTAGCAGCGCTTCGGCCGCATGCAGCTTGATCTTCAGGTCGCCGATCTGGGCAATGGTGAAGAGGTCTTCGCCGGCGGTCGCCTTGCCGCTGTCGATCCAAGGCCGGCTATACTTGCTGACGAACTCGATCGTATCGTCGATCGTGCCCCGGGCGATGCCGACATCGATCGCCGACTGGATGATCTGCGAGACAGGGCCGCCGACTGTCGGATGGTCGAAAGAGGTGACCTTCAGCGCCCGAGCCTTAGGCACGCGCACGTTTTCGATCTTAACCGAACCCGACGCGGTGGTGCGCTGACCGAAGCTCGACCAGTTGTTGGTGACGGTGAGACCGGGGGCGTCGCGGTCGGCAAAGACGAGATAGCCCTGGCCAGTCTCGTCGACGCCGACGATCGGCACGATATGGGCAAGGAGCGCGCCAGTCGTGTAGAATTTCTCTCCGTTGACGACCACGTCGTCGCCATCATGAACGACCTTGGTCTCGAAATCGGCGACGGTCTTGCTCTTCAGTTCGGAGAAGGCGTTGCCGTAACGGATCCCTTCGAGCGCCCAGCCGAAGAACAGTTTCTTCTGCCCTTCCGTGCCGTCGAGATCGACGGTCGCGACGATCGCCAGATGGTTCTGAGTGATCTGCGCGATGGCCGGATCGGCCGCAGCGATGATGGCGATCACCTTTGCGAGCGTGGCATAGGAGACTTCCGGACCGCCATAAGCTTTCGGCACGTTGATGCTCCAGAGACCGCTTTGCGAATACGCGTCGAGCTCGGCGATCGGAAGCAGTCCCTCCCGGTCACGCAGCGCCGCCCCGACCTTGAAGCTCGCGGCCAGCTTCTCGGCTATCTGGATAGCCTCCTCTTCGCTCCTGATCACATGCGCCGGCTTGACCGGGCGCGGACGGGGCGACAATGGGTCTGTTGAATTGACGCGCGGATGGACGCTGTGATCAATCTTGGTCTCGGTGATGCTTCCCATAAGGAAAAACCTCGTCGGTTAAGGACCTCAGCTGGCATTGGCCAGCGTAATTGCCTGGTTGCGTTTGAAGGATTCGATGTCGCGGTAACGGTCGGCCGGATGGGCCTTGGGCAAATGGGGTCCCTCGCCGAACAGCTTCTCCCGCAGCGTTCCGGGGCGATAGCCGGTCGGATAGACCCCGCGCTTCTGTAGTTCCGGCACCAGATAGCCGACGATATCCTCAAAGGTCTCGGGAGTTACGGCATAGGCGAGGTTGAAGCCGTCAACGTCGGTCTCCTCAACCCAGGCCTGCAGCTCGTCGGCTATGGTGGAGGGCGATCCCACGACCACCGGTCCCATACCGCCGATACCGCCCCATTCGGCGAGCTCCCTGATCGTCCAGCGCTTATTCGGATCGCCTTCCGAAAGGCTCTCGATCGCCGAGTGGATGGCGTTGGTCTCGACCTTGCGCACGAGGTCGTCCGGTGCGTAGCGCGAAAAGTCGACGCCTGTCCAGCCGGACATGAAAACCAGCGAGCCATCATAGGAAACGTAATCGAGATAGTCGCGGAATTTGGCGCGCGCCTTCTCGTCGGTTTCGTCCACGATGACGGTCATCAGATTGTAGATGCGGAACTTCGACGCATCGCGCCCGACGGTCGCCGCCCGCAGCCGGACATCACGCACATAGTTCTTCAGAATGGTCCTGGTCTGTGCCGCAACGAAGACGCATTCTGCATGCTCCGCCGCGAATTGCTTGCCCGGCCCGGAAGCACCGGCCTGATAGAGCACCGGGGTACGCTGCGGCGACGGCTCGGTCAGGGCGTAGCCCGGCACTTCGAAGAAGCGGCCCTTATGGCCGATCTCGTGCACCTTCGACGGATCGGTAAAGATGCGTTTCTCGCGGTCGCGCAGTACGGCACCTTCTTCCCAGGAACCCTCAAGGAGCTTGTAGATGACCTCGAGATATTCGCTCGCCACTTCGTAGCGGTTATCATGCGCACGCAATCCGCCTTGTCCAATGTTCTTGGCACCGCTCTCCAGATAGGAGGTCACGATATTCCAGCCGACGCGCCCCTTTGTCAGGTGGTCGGCGGTGGCCAGACGCCGTGCGAAGGGATAGGGGTGCTCAAACGAGATCGAGGCGGTGATGCCGATGCCGAGATGTTCGGTGGCTAGCGCAATCGGGACCGCGAGTTGGATCGGATCATTAACCGGAATCTGCGCCGCCTGTTGGATGGCGTGGTAGTTGTTGCCCTTGTAGACGTCGTAGTAGCCGATCACGTCAGCGATGAAGATGCCATCGAAGACCCCCTTTTCGAGCGTCCTCGCAAGACCTTGCCAGTAGTCCAGATCCTTGTATTTCCAGGATCTGTCCCGGGGATGCGCCCAAAGCCCGGGCGACTGGTGACCCACGCAGTTCATGTCGAAGGCGTTGAAATGTATCTGCTTGGTCATTCCTCGATCCCATCCGAATTTCAGGCTTGGCCCCGAAGCATCCAGACACTGCACATATTTAACAGTTATTATATGTTTTTTATAGACTATTTCGTGGAATTTTTTTCTCGGAGTTTGATGGGCAGTGAATGGCTCTCGTCTCGGTTATCGCGCTGATCGGCCTTATTTGACAGCATCCGCTCGTGCGTCGCCACTTCGGCTCTAGCCGCTCGAAGCGTCGCGCCGAAAAGAAATTCTATGTTTTTTGTGTACTTTAAATTCCTGTTGGTTAACGGCAGGAGTTATCTGGCGAATGATCCCCCAAAGGCCGACGCGGGTGCCACACGGAATACCGCTCCGTGGTCATTCCTGCGGCCCGCACCATCGCAACCGAGGATCAATTCATGTCCGACCCCATCATCGACCAAGCATATCGCCGCCGCACGGTCTTGAAGACCATGCTGGCATCAGGAGCGCTTCCTCTTCTCTCATCGGGCGTCTTGTCCTCCGCCCTGGCCGCAGGCAATCGGTTCGCCGGACACACCCTCAATCTCCTGATCATTCAGCCGCATGTCGTCACAGGCAAGAAGATCTCCGAGGATTTCGAGAAGCTTACGGGTGCGAGGGTCAACGTAACCGCCGTTCCCTACGACCAGGTCAGCGTCAAGGCGACCCTCGACTTTCAATCTGGAGCCGGTGAATTCGACGTCATCGACTATTTCTATACCTACAAGGGCCAGTTGGCCGAGGACGGCGTGATCGAGGACGTCACTGACTTGATCGAGAAAGACAAGGCGGAAATCCAACCCGACGACTTCATCCAGACGATCTATGACCAGTACACGCTGCATGAAGGCCGTCGCTATGGCCTGCCTTATGACGGCGACAGCCACCTTCTGTTCTACAACAAGGAACTCTTCGATCGTTATGGCCTCAAGCCAGCAACGACCTGGGACGAATACAATGAAAACGCCAAGATCATCACCGACGCGGAATCCAAGAACGGTATCTACGGTGCTGCAGTCCTGGGCGCGAAGATCCCGGTGATCATCCTGTCGACCTATGCCAACCGCCTCACCGGCTTTGGCGGCAACTTCCTGAAAGCAGACGGCACCTCGGCCCTCGACAGCGCCGAAGCCGTGGAGGCGCTGAAGTCGCTCCTCGCATCCGCACCGCATGCATTGCCGACGCCGCTCGAGACGCGCTTCGAGGAAGGTCTACCCGCCTTCCTCAGCGGTAAGGCCGCCCAGATCGACTTTTGGACTGACCTCGGCGGCTACGCCCAGGATCCCAAGGGCTCGAAGATCGTCGACAAGTGGGGCGTCACCCGCATTCCAGTCGGTGGCGCCAACAAGACACCGCGTCTTGCCTTCAACGCCGGTTTCGGCTTCGCAATCACCAGCGGGTCGAAGAACAAGGACGTCGCCTGGGAACTGATCAAGCTCGCGACCAGCAAGGGCTACCACGAACAACTGCTCACGCTGACCGGCTCCGGTATCGATCCCGACCGTCACTCCGGCCTTAACTCCGAAAAGTTCAAGGCCTTCCAGCCGCTCGTCCAGCCGCTGCTGGCAGACGGTGCACTTGAAAACAGCCTCGCCTGGCCCACGGCCGTTTATGCCCCGAAGCTGGAAAACGCGCTGACCGATGAACTCTCCCTCGCCCTTGCCGGGACCAAAAGTGCCGAACAGGCGATCGCCGATGCCCATAAGTCCTGGACGAACATCATCGAAGCCAATGGCTGATCATTGAGCCCCGGCCCACCTGCGGACGTCGTACACCAGTCCCAAAGGCGTGGCTCGCGGCCGAGGGGGCACGCCTTTCCAGAGAAGAACGACGAAGACCACAGGCACGATGACATGACTGCGATCGATTTCCCCCCCGCTCGAAGACGCGCCGCCTCAACGACGGCAGATCACGGTATTTCGGCACACCGGGTCATCGGTTGGCTGTGGATCTCTCCGATCTTGCTCGGGCTCGCCTCGACCCTGGTCTATCCCACACTCTTCCTGGTGGCCCTTGCGCTCAGCAAAAGCACGCTCGGGAAACCCTTCCGCAGCTTTGTCGGATTGCGACATGTGCGGGACGTCCTCCAGGATCCGCTGTTTGTGACCTCTCTGACCAAGAGCATCGCCTATGCTTTCATCACGGCGAGTACCCAGCTGGCTATCGGCTTTTTGATCGCCTTGCTCTTCAGCCAGCTCCTGAAGGCCGGACGGTTCCTGGTAAGCCTGATCCTGCTGCCGCTCATGACGCCGCCGGTGATGGTGGGAGTCGCATGGAAGTTGATCCTCGCGCCGGCCGGAGGGCTCCTGAACGGGGTGCTCCTGAACCTTGGCATTGTCGACGCGCCCGTAAGCTTCCTGGGCGATCCTGTCTTTGCCTGGTTCGCGATCGCGGTTGCCGATGTCTGGCAATGGACGCCCTTCGTCGTCATCCTTAGCTTCGCCGCCCTTTCGACCATTCCCGAAGGCGTCCACGAGGCATCGATCATTGATGGAGCATCACCTCTGCAACGCTTCTGGCACATCACGCTTCCGCTCGTGGCGGCGCCGCTCTCCTCAATCTATCTCCTGAAGCTCATTCTCTCCTTCAAGGTCTTCGACCTCGTCTATGTCCTGACGTTCGGCGGTCCGGGCTTTGCCACTACGACGACCGGCTTCTCCATCTATCGCCGCGCATTGGAACAGTTCGATGTCGCCCGCGCCGCCGCCGAGACCCTGATCTATAGTCTGGTAATTGGCGCAGTGCTCTGGCCCGTCATCCGCATTCACCAGCATCTCGAGAGGAAAGACGCATGAAGATCAACCGCTCCGACATTCTGCTCGTTGCCGCGACCGCGCCGATCTTCATCTTCTTCACTCTGCCGATCGCGTATCTCATCTCGGTTTCTTTCAAGACCAAAGACGACGTGCTGAGCGGGCACTTCCTGCCGACAAGCCCGACGCTCGACAATTGGCCGGCCGCCTTCGAGGCTGCCTGTCTTTCAGGATTCATAGCCAACTCCGTTGCCGTATCGCTGCTCGCCGGCGCCCTGACGTTGCTGCTCACCCTCCCCGCCGCCTACGCCGTGCTGCGACTCGGCATCGGTGGCAAGTGGCTCGGTGATCTCACTCTGTCGAGCTACATGGCGCCACCGATCGTGGCTCTGATTCCCCTGTTCTATCTTCTCAAGGCAACCGGGCTCCTCAACACGCATGCCGGACTTGTGATGCTCTACGGCTTTGCCAATATTCCCGTCGCCTTCTGGCTTCTCACGCCTTTTCTCCGGCGCATGCCGCTGGAGATTGAACAGGCGGCAGCAGTCGACGGAGCCGGCCCCTTCCGGATCCTTGTCCATATCGTCGTGCCGATCATTGTGCCAGGCATCGTGGCGACGCTGATCATTGTCTCGGTCCTCGCCTATAACGAGTTCCTCTTTGCCTCCGCCTTCACCTTTTCCGACGAGACGCGCACGCTTCCCGTCGGCATCTCGCTCTTCCAGGGGGATCGGCTGGTCAATTTCGGACAGATGGCGGCTGCTTCTCTCGCGGGCATCGCACCAGTCTATCTGGTGGCACTCTTCCTGCAGCGTTATCTCGTTGCAGGTCTTGCCCATGGCGGCCTCAAATGACGACTGGACACGGTGCAAGCACGAGAATTCCGAGGAGTGGGCGGGATTGTTCCTCCGAGCCGTCACCCTCGCTAGAGAAGCTCGGGCGCATCCATACCCGCCTCAGTCTTATGACAAAGGGAGTGAACTGCTTCGTCGCCAGATCCGAGGCGAGCATCTCGCATGCGTACCGGCGTGTTCTTTTCGCATACCTAAACCGCTTCCCGTGACAGTGATCCGCCCCCCGCGCAAGATCTCTTATTTAGCTTCGAACGAGTTCAGCAATATTGACCTCAAGCCCAACTTGATAGCCGCAAGATAGTTTCATAAGTCGGGGAGACCTGCCCATTTCTCGATTCGATAAGGCAGAAGTTAATATACCCGCCCCCCGCCGGAGGGGGTTTAAGGCGAGCTCCGCCTGCGTTCTGAGCTTCTGACCTGCTGGTGCGATGGGAAGATATTTCTCGTTCATCGACCCTCTACTCGAATTCCGGTTAGTCCTGCACTTCCCGATGCGAATTACAGATTCCTAATGCCATCCAATGATTCCGAGCTCAACAGCTTTCAATGCAGCAGCCATTCTGCTGCTGCAGTTTAGCTTTCGCATGGCATTCCTAAGATGAAAATTTACCGTGTGCTCCGATATGCTCAATGTCTTCCCGATCGCCCACGATGATTTACCTTTCGCAGTCCATGCGAGGCATGCTTTTTCGCGGTTTGAGATGGCTGGATATTCCGTGTTCATGGCCGAGTTTTGCATCGTGCGGTTCCTAGGTGGAGTCTTGAGCCGGCGAGAGGTTCGGAAGGGACAATGCGCTTGTCACCGTGATCGATCCCAAAGCGAGACTCAAGAACCGTGCCAAATCGTCAACTGTGGCGCCAAATGCGCTAGAACCTCAGTGGCGGGGCCGGTAAGTGTCAATAAAAATCGGTTTCGATGGCGAGATGAGCAATCTCTGAACCGACTCACGACAGCGACTGTCGGTTGAACCGGCCGCCTGACCAAAGTACCCCCTTAAAAAGGAGAGCCTTTCGTGTCGAAGGGCCGGATGTCGCAGCGAAAGCGCTGGCGATCTCGCAACAGCCGGCGGCCGTCATCATTCATATCACCGCCGCCAAGCCTGACGGGGCAGCCGCCGGCAACTGTTTAGGCAAGCCGAGGTTGGCATGGAGCGTCTCTTCTCCGCCTTCGGTGCGGATACACGCCCCGCTCCTGCAAAAGCGGCACGACCTTTCCGACGAATTCGTCAAAGCCGCCAGGAGGTAAATGCGGCGCGAAGACGAATCCATGCGCGCCATCGGCTGCTCCGGCTTTTGATAATGCAGATCATATTGGCTTATTCGTCAACGCCTCCGACATATGTTTGGCAGAGGCCGCATTTGGTTCACTTTGCCACGAACCTTGAGGTCTCTCACGCCGTGACGGCGCAAGAGACTTTTGCGGATCGTCAACTCCACGCATGCAGCGGGGGATTTTCGCCATTCAGGAAATATCTTCCAAGAATGGCGTATTTCCAGCGCACGGGGTCATGGAGCGTATGGGTGCGCGCATTGCGCCAATGGCGATCGAGGTTGTGCTCGGCGAGTGTTGAGCGAGTGCCTGCGAGTTCGAACAGCTTGTTGGTCGCAGCAATCGCGATTTCGGTCGATAGGATCTTGGCCTCGGCCGTGACGATCTGCGCTTCGGCGACCGTCTCCGCATTGGGGTTCAGTACGGCGCGGTCGATTGCATAGCCGGCTTTTTCCAAAAGCGCTTGCGCGGCATGCAGGCGCAGCGTCAGGTCGCCGACGGCCTGGATTGTATAGGGATCCTCCCAGGCATGATCCTGGCCGCTATCCACCCATGCCCGGCTCTTGGTGCGCACGAAGGCGACCGTCTCGTCAATGGCGGCCTGTGCGATACCGGTGTCGACGGCAACCTGGATGATCTGGAAGATCGCACCATCTGCGCTCGGCACTTCATAGCCCTTGTATCCAGGCACGAGATGGGTCTTCGGCACCTTGACGTTGTCGAGCAGCACGGTGCCGGACAGCGTCGTGCGCTGCCCGAACGAGGACCAGTCATCGATGACGGTGAGCCCCCGCGCATCCCGCTCGGCAATCGCATACCAGGCCCGCCCTTCGTCATCGAGCGCGACGATCGGCACAAGATGCGCGAGCAGAGCGCCGGAGGAATAGAACTTGCGCCCGTTGACGACAACGTGGTCGCCGGCATCGCTGAAGCGCGTTTCGAAATCGACCGCCCGTTTGGAACCGAATTCCGAAAAAGCGTTGCCGAAACGGGTGCCTTTCAGCACCTCGGCAAACAGGAGTTTCTGCTGGGCGACATCCGATACAGTCCGGATGGCAGCGACGACCCCCAGATGGTTCTGGGCGATCTGACCGATCGATGAATCCGCCGCCGATATGATTTCGATGACCTTTGCAAGCGTGGCGTACGAAACCTCCGGGCCGCCGAAGGCCTTTGGCACATTGATCGACCATAGGCCGCTTTGCGAAAAGGCATCCAACTCGGCGACGGGCCAAATGCGTTCGCGATCGCGCTTGGCGGAGTCCTTCACGAATTCGGCCGCAAGCCGGCGGGCAACAGCGATTGCCTCGGCATCGTCCTTGATGACATGGGCGGGCTCAGCCGGACGAGGAACCGCCGGCACAGCCTTGACGGCATTTTCGGTATTGACCTGTGAGAGCGTCATGATGGATTCTCCTGGTTGACGATGGCGGCCGATCAGGCCTGTGGGAGGCTTGTTGTGGCGGGTATGGATGCCGGTGTGGATTTCTGACCGAGATAAAATGCCTTGACGTCGTCGCGTCCGCGCAACTCGGCCGCATCTCCCGAAAGCACTGCAGCGCCGTTTTCGAGGACTGTCGCGCGGTCGGCATAACGCAGGGCGATCGCCGAATTCTGTTCGGCAACGAGAATGGAAAGACCGCCTTCAACATTCAGCCGCCGCAACGTCCGGAAAATGTCCTGCACGACGATCGGCGCCAGCCCCATGGACGGTTCGTCGAGCACCAAAAGCTTTGGACGCGACATCAGCGCACGGCCGATCGCCGCCATTTGCTGTTCACCGCCCGAGGTAAGACCGGCCAGCGCGCGGCGCTTCTCCTTTAGTCGGGGAAAAATCGTGTATATTCTCTCCAGATCGGCGGCGATCTCGGAGCGCGAGCCGCTCCGTCCAAGGCCGCCGGAAACGAGATTTTCCTCGATGGTCAAATTGCGGAAGCAATGCCGGCCCTCAAGGACCTGCACGAGGCCGGCGCGCACCAATTCGGCCGGCGTTGCAGTGGTGACGTCGCGGCCCTCGTACAGGACGCCGCCGGCGGTAATCTCGCCGCGCTCGGCTGGAAGCAGGTTCGAAATCGCCTTGAGCGTCGTCGTCTTGCCGGCGCCATTGGCACCCAGCAGCGCCAGAATCTCGCCGCGGCGCAGTGTGAAGCTGACACCGTGAAGCGCCGTGATTGCTCCATTGTAGGTCGCTTTGATCCCGTCCACGCTCAGCAGAACGTCTTTTCCAGCCATGGTCCACCCAATCTCAGTGTGGTTTCGTATGCGAGCCGGGCACCGGCAGACAGCAGCAGGACCGCGCTGCCGATGCCCAGCCACCGGGCTCAGTTCGTCACGGCCTGTGCGTCTTCGGACGTGCGCAACTTGATGCCCTTTTCCTTGGCGTAGGCTTCCGAGGATTTCTCGATGATCGGCCGGAGCAGTGCCCAGTCCGGCGCAATCCAATCGGAGACGACGTTCCACTTCTTGCCGTCCCACTGCTGGAAGGTCACGTAGCCGTTGCCCTCGTGATTGTCCCAGGTGACGTTTATGGAATGGAACAGGCCCTTGGCGCCGAGCGCCTCGACGCGAGCCGGATCAAGCTGCAGGTGCTCGAAGCCCCAGCGGACCTCGTCGCCCGTCAGAGTCCGATGTCCGAACTTTTCCTGGGCAATACGGATCGCCTCGACGTTCAGGATACCGTTGACGATACCGAGATTATGATAGACGGAGCCGATGCGCTTCTTGTCTTCCAGATTGCCCTTGCCGTTGTCATAGAGCGTCTTCACGATCTCCTGGACGATCGGATATTCCGTGCCGGAGGCTTGGGTCGTGATGGCGGTATATCCCTTCGCGGCGTCGCCGGCCGGGATCACGTCCTCTTCCGAGTTCGACCAGACATTGCCGATGATATGGTCGGCAGGAAAGCCGGTCTTGGCCGCGGTTTTCAGGGCGACCGGGTTCATGACACCCCAGCCGCGCAGGACGACGTAATCCGGCTTGGCGCGGCGGATCGTCAGCCATTGCGCCTGTTGCTCATTGCCGGGATGCGGCACCTCGATCTGCTGCAGTTCGAAGCCATATTTCTGCGACAAGAGTTCATAGATCGGGATCGTTTCCTTGCCGTAGGGCGAGCCGTGATACAGCACGACGATCTTCTTGCCCTTCAGCTTGTCGAGACCGCCGAGCTTCGAGGCGATGTAGTTCACGATGCCCGAGGTCTCGCTATAGGGATTGAGCAGCAGCGGAAAGACATAGGGGAAAACGCGGCCATCAGTGGAATCCGTGCGACCATGGTTGATGGTGATCAACGGCACCTTGTCCTGCGTGATGCGGTCGATCATGGCATAGGCGATACCGACGGAAAGCGGGTTCCAGGCGGCAATATTCGGATTGCTCTTGAGACGCTCGTAGGCCTCGACGCCGCGTTCAACCTCGTATTGCGTTTCCGCTTCCGACCAGGTGAGCTTGACGCCGTTGACGCCGCCATTCCGCGTGTTGATGAGGTTCAGATAATCGATAAAACCACCGAAGAAACCTGTGCCGCCGGCCGCATAGGGCCCGACGCGATAGCTCTGCAGCGGGAAATATTGTTCATCGGCATGGGCGGCCGGTATCGCGGCCGAGACGGCTAGTCCAGCCGCAATGACAGCGGCCTTCAATTTCGCAAGCATGGTCATGTTTGGATACACTCCGGGTATTGTCCGGTGTGATGGCCGGAACTGGGTTGAATGAGCGATGGGTTTGATGTTTGCGGAGCTTGTGCCCCGGCTTGGTCAGGCCGGCCTGTCGATGGCAGAGCCCAACCGCCTTCGGATCTTGCCCCAAAGCGAGGAAAGCCCGTCCGGTTCCAGGATCAGAAACAGAATGATCAAGGCGCCGAGCACGATGCGCTGGCTCATGTCGAGCACGCCGGAATCGAAAACATCACCGAGCAGGAACGAGCCCAATCGAGATAGCACGAGCGGGAAGACGACGATCAGGGCGGCGCCGAGAAAGGCGCCCCGCGTCGAGGCAAGCCCGCCGATGATGATGATGAAAAGGATTTGGAACGATCGGTCGAGATTGAAGCCGGCCGGCTCGACGGTCCTCAGGTAAGCAAAGGCCCAAAGCGCTCCCGCAACCGCGATGATGAAAGAGGAGATCGCAAAGGCCAGCAACTTGGTTCTCAGTACGGGCACGCCGATGATGCGCGCCGCGATCTCATTGTCCCGAACGGCGATGAAGTTGCGCCCGGTTTGAGAGGTCGTCAGCCGATGCGCCAGGAAGGTCAGCACCACCACGATCGTAAGTGAAAAGAGATAGCGACCTGCCGGGCCCGTAAACTCGACGCCCGCAAGCGTCAGAGGCGGCGCATCAATGACCCCGGAGGCAGAGTCGTTTGAAAACCAGCTAAACTTGGTGAGAGCCCACTGCACGAAGAACTGCGCGGCGAGCGTCGACACCGCAAGATAAAAGCCCTTCAATCTGAGGCTCGGCAGGCCGAAGACGATGCCGATCACCGCCGCCATAAGGCCGGCCAGCAGGATGCTGACGATCAACGGCAGGCCATCGACGCGCAGATTGAAATTGTAAGCAGCAAAGGCACCGACGGCCATGAAGGCGGCGCTTCCGAGCGAGACCTGGCCTGCATAGCCGGTAAGCAGATTCAGCCCGACGCCGGCAAGGCTGAGCGCCAGGAACGGCAAAAGGATCGCCTCGAACAAATAGGTCGAACCGACAAAGGGAACCACGAGATAGGCGCCGGCAAGGATGGCAATCGGCGTCATCCAGCGGCTGAAAAGCCGTGTGGGATGATGATCGGTGGTAACGACGGCCATATCAGACCCTTTCCACGAGCTTTTGCCCAAACAGGCCGGAGGGGCGGATGAGCAGGAAGGCGAGTGCTGCGACATAGGCAATCCAACCTTCGATGCCGCCGCCGAAATATTCGCCGATATAGACTTCCGCGAGCTTCTCTGTCGCGCCGATTAGCAGGCCGCCGACGATCGCACCCAGAATGGAATCAAAGCCGCCAAGCACGAGAACGGGCAGCGCTTTCAGCACCACCAGCGACAGGGAGAACTGCACGCCGAGCCGCGCGCCCCATAGCAGGCCAGCCACCAGCGCCACGACACCGGCAGCCGCCCAGACCGTTGCCCAAATCCAGGGCAGTTTCAGTCCGACTGCAAGCGCAGCGAACTGATCGTCCGCTACAGCCCGGCATGCCAGCCCAATTCGGGTGTAGCGGAAGAAGGCGGACAGCGCCGCCACCATCGCAGCAGCGACTGCCGCCGCAAAAAGATCGAACTGGCTGATGAACACGCCGCCAATGTCGAATGGAACATCCTCGATCCCGAGCTCCAGACCGTGGACCTGCGTGCCCCAGATGAGTTGAGCCGCCCCCTCGATGATATAGGAGAGCCCGAGCGTCGCCATGAAAAGCGTAATCGGCGGCTTGTTGGTCAATGGTCGCAGCACGGTACGCTCGATGGCAATGCCGATCAGCACCATGACAGCGAATGTAATGACGAGCGCCAAGGCAAAGGGAACGCCACGCTCAAGAAGGCTGACAAAGGTCAGCGCGGCAAACAGCAACATTGCCCCTTGAGCGAAATTAAGCACGCCCGACGTCTTGTAGATCAGCACGAAACCGATTGCGACGAGCGAATACATAACGCCCGACAGCAGGCCGCCAACCAGCACTTCGATCAGAAACGGCCAGTCGAAATCTGCCATCAGATGCCCTCCCCATCCTCGTTTTCCGCAACGACGCCGAGATAGGCGTCGATGACGCGCTCGTCGGCACGAATTTCGTCCGGGCTGCCGTCGGCGATCTTGCGGCCGTAATCGAGGACCGCGATCCGGTCGGAAAGCTGCATGACCACGCCGATATCGTGTTCGATGAGGATCACCGTCGTGTCATACAGATCTCGGGCAGACCGGATGACGTCGGCCATGTCGTTCTTTTCGCTCGCCGTCATCCCCGCCATAGGCTCGTCTAGAAGCAGGATCTTCGGTTCCGCCACCAGGGCGCGGGCGAGCTCGACGCGTTTTTGCAGTCCGTAGGGCAGCGTGCCTACGAGACGATGGCTGACCTGGCCCAGATGCAGGAACTCGAGAATACGGGCCGCCCGCTCGCGTGCATCCGCCTCTTCGCGGCGCGCGCGGCCAAGCCCGAGGATCTGTTCGGCAAAGGTCGAGCACACGGTATAGGCTCGACCGGCGATGACGTTATCAGTGACACTCAAGCCCTTGAACAAGGCGAGGTTCTGGAACGTGCGCGCAACGCCAAGCGATGCCAATCGCTCCGTCGGCACATGACGATAGGTGTTGGAGCCGATACGAACATGGCCATGGTTCGAGCGATAGACACCGCTGATGACGTTGATCAGCGAACTCTTGCCTGCGCCATTTGGACCGATAATCGCCCGGATCTCCCCCGGCTCAACAGAAAGGTCTACATTGACCAAGGCAGCGACGCCACCGAATGACAGGCTGATGCCATGCAAAGAGAGAGCATGGGTCTCTTCGTCATGCTGCGGGATGCCGCCGGTCTTGCCCGGTGGCAACGCGCGGGCAATCTGGTCGCCGGAGTCCCGCAGCGTACCGGGATCCAGCACGTCAAGGGAATAGGTCGCGGCAGGCATTCAGTGTCCTCCATTCGGCTCGGGCGCGGCTTGAACATGGCACGCCAATCCCGTCGGCGTGGACCAATCGGCCCACGCACCCATCATGTTTCACTTTACGAGGTATTTTGCTGCAGCGAGGCCTATTCGGCCGCCACTGGCTGCGTGCTGGCGGCCTCTTCGAGCTCACGAACCAGCGGAATCACATGCTTGCCGAAATACTCGACCTCCTCCTGGAAATGCAGGAAGCCCAGCAGAATCAGATCCGCACCCGCCTGCTTCAGCGCCACAACCCGCTCGGCAACCTGCCGTGGCGTGCCGATGAGGTTCGAGCGGAAGCCATCATTATATTGAACGAGGTCTTCGAAAGAAGATTTCGCCCAGTTTCCTTCGCCTTCCGGCGACGCCTTGCCGGCGTTCTTAACTTCATGCCCGAAAGCATTGACCGCCTCGGGATTGGCCTTCTCGATGATCTCGGCAAGCACTGCCTTGGCTTCTTCCTCGGTTTCGCGCACGATTGCGAAGGCGTTCACCCCGATCCGCACTGAATGGCCATTCTCCTTGGCCTTCGATTGGATGTCGTCAACCTGCTTGCGGATCTCGGCCGGCGTATTGCCGTTGGTGAAGTACCAGTCCGACACACGCGCCGCCATGTCGCGAGCTGCGCGTGAGGAGCCGCCCTGGAAGATTTCCGGCTGCGGATCGATCGGCTTCGGCTTCAGCGAATAATTGTTGAAGCGATAGAAATCGCCGCGGAAGGTGAAATTATCCTCGGTCCAGATACCGCGAAGCGCACGGATGAACTCCTCCGAGCGGCGATAGCGCTCGTCATGATCAAGCCAGTGCTCGCCAATGGCGGCAAATTCACCGCGGAACCAGCCGCTGACAATATTGACTGCGACGCGCCCGTTGGTCAGGTGATTGATGGTGGCAATCTGCTTGGCGGCAACGGCCGGATTCCAAGGACCAGGCAGGATCGCTGCGATCACCTTCAATGTCGTCGTCGATTCAAGAAGGGCCTGACTGAACGAAACGGACTCATGCTGAAATTCCGCTCCATAGCCTGCCGTGAAACGGATCTGGCTTAGGGCATAGTCGAAACCGCTCGCTTCGGCGATCTGCGCAAGCTTTCTGTTGTATTCGATCGTCCAGCTTGTGCGCTGTTCGATATTCGAAATCACCAGTCCTCCCGAGACATTCGGCACCCAATAGGCAAATTTGACCGGATCGTTTGAGGCATTGGAAAAAGTCATGTAAGGCTCCCTCTGGAATTTCGTTCTATGGCTAAGCTGCCAATCCGCTGTGTTTTGCCGAGGCCGCGATCGCTCCGATGTCGAGCGCCGGCGTGATTTCAGAAACCTCTTCGACGGCTCGATCCACGCGCTCGAGGACGGCAGGATTCCTGAGCTCGTGATCGGTAAAGTCGGCCTCAAGCGCATAGATCGAGGTCGGGACGGTCAGCGCATTGAAGAAGCCGAAGAGCGGCCGCAATTGGTGCTCAAGCATCAGGCCATGCAACGGCGTGCCGCCGGTTGCGGCGAGGACGACGCGCTTGCCCGTCAGCGCTCGATGATCGACAAGGTCAAACAGATGCTTCAGCGCGCCGCTGTAGGACGCCCGATAAACGGGTGATCCGGCGATGATGATATCGGCTCCTTCCACCGCGGCAATGACCGCCCTGCCCTCGGTATCGAGCTGATCAGCTCTGAGCGCCCGAAAGAGCACCGGTGCTGCATCGACAAGCTCGATGCACTGCACGTGGCCACCAACGCGCTGCCGCAGGCGATCGGCGGCGACCTTCACCAAGGACGCCGTGCGGGACGGTCTTTTGACATTGCCACTCAGCGCGAGGATGTTCATGATGACCACGAGTCCCGATTGATTAGATAATTTACCCTATATATTTAGTAGCTTTTAGAAAGGCGAAGATGTTCTAATCTTCCGAGCAAAATGGATTGAATTACTGTTTTGAGCGATGGCTTATCGGAAGAATTTTCTCAAACGCAATCTGTCGTGCATGGCACGATGGGTGCTGAAGAACTGACGCCGAAGTGCGGGGACTGATCGACATACGAGCTCTGAGGGCAGTCATTTTCTTAAGCGCCTTACAAACTTTATATTGGCCGTTGATCGCCCGGCGTCCAACCCAGTGCACGCGTTGGGGAGGCCGATGGGGATTATGGCTGGTCGCCCCAGTGAGCGAAATCGCAACCAGCCTGTCCGTCTGCACCTTTGAATCGCGAAATCAGGTTGGGAAAGAAAAACGAATTCTTCGGCCGCTTATGATTCTAAGTTAGACATGACCTCTGGTTGTGACTGCCGCAGACATACGACAGCCTTGCGTGCGAGCAGTGATGCCGGAATTAGATCAGTGTTGGCCATTCTCAGTTCCTCGGCTTTCAGACCCGCAGCTTGCATCGAGATCCGGGCGTTCGTTAATACCGTCTTCGCCCATTTGTTGTCGCCCCTCCCAAAACTTCCTCTTCATCGTGGCACTGATCGGGGGCGGATTGCGACACGACATGTCCGCAACCCTACACCCCCCCGATGAAACATCCGCAATCTCGGACGGTTGCGGGGGCGACCTGATTGGCACGAGTAGTGCTCAGAAGAAGCCGGGGGGCTAAACCCAAGAGCGCGACGGAGGTACCATCGGCGGCATTATTCGCTGAAAACGGATGGCGATTAAACCGCCCAGTTTGCGCACCGCAAGCGTCTACGCGTTACTGTCGTGCGAGAAGGCCATGCAGTTAGAGGGATGCGCAGGTTCTAGATGAGCGTCTACGCAAAGCGTAGGCGGTGCATACATCCGAAATCGAGGGCATCGAGTTCATCTGTTTCCGACCCCTTGAACCACAAGCGGCGCATGAGGCCGCCACAAATCACGAGGAATTTCACATGACAGAAATCAACGAAACAACGCTCAATGAACTCGTGAGCCGCGTCCTTGACGACCTTGGCGGAGCGCTCAGCGTGCCGCTGGTACGGATTGGAGATGCTCTCGGGCTATACAGGACGCTGAAGGCAGTCGGGCCGGTGAAGGCCGACGAACTTGCCGATGCCTCGGGATGCGCACCTCGTTATGTGCGGGAGTGGCTGGCGGCACAGGCAGCCTCAGGTTATGTGCATCATGAGCGAGGATTGTTCTCGCTGACGCCGGAGCAGGCCTTCGTGTTTGCCGAGCCGGACAGCGCGGTCAATCTCGTTGGCGCGTTCGATATCGCTGCTGCGATGGTCGAAAACCAGCCGAAGGTGCAGTCCGCCTTCAAAACCGGCCGAGGCGTTGCCTGGGGAGATCAGGCTGGCTGCATGTTCTGCGCCGTCGCGCGACTATTCCGCCCAGGTTATATTAATTCCCTTGTGCAGGACTGGCTGCCGGCACTCCACGGTGTAATCGATAGATTGGAAACGGGCGCGAAGGTGGCGGACGTCGGATGTGGGCACGGGCTATCCACGATCCTTCTGGCGCAGGCGTTTCCCAATTCCCGCTTTGTGGGCTACGACTTCCATGCAGGCTCGATTGCCGCTGCGATCGCGCACGCCCAGGCACACGGGTTGACGAACCTGCACTTCGAGGTTGGCCGGGCGCAGGATTTCGACGGCGGAGATTTCGATTTGATCACCTGCTTCGACTGTTTGCACGACATGGGCGACCCGAAAGCCGCTGCGGCTCATATCCGAAAGGCGTTAAAAAAAGGCGGGGTCTGGATGGTGGTCGAACCAACGGCCGGAGATACCCTGGAGGAGAATATCAATCCGGTTGGACGGCTCTACTACTCAGCCTCGACGATGATCTGCGTTCCGACCTCGCTTGCCCAGGAGACAGGGCTCGCGCTCGGTGCGCAAGCTGGAGAGCGGCGATTGGCCGAGGTGATCCGCTCAGGCGGCTTCACTCATATCCGGCGTGCAGCCCAGACGCCCCTCAACATGGTGCTCGAAGCAACCTGACGAGAATGAGTGACGCATCGGTCCGGCCAGATGGGGCAGGCGCTCTGCGCGTGACGTCGGAAAGCGGGTAGCCGCCCTTGAAATTTGGTCGCGTCTGCTGGGTACAGGAGAAATCGCGCGCTTGCGATAAACTTAGGCCGGGTTCGAGTGCGATCCGGAACGCTGTCCTGCGGCTGTTTGGCGACGCCTTGTACCGGCGGACCTATGAGCAGCTCACACGCCCCTTCTGAAAGGCGGCCGAACAACCAAAGTCCCTAGCCCTTGGGTGCCCTCACCCGCAGATCGATCTCTCAACCTGGGATTTGATGGTGCGCCAGTTTGGTGGAGCAAAGCCTGCCGCTATTAGCCAGTGTCTACGCGCGAGTCAGGCGGTCACCTGTCGACATCGATTTTCGAGACGAGTTCTGTCGTCAGTCATTGGTCTTGCCCCCTTAATACATCACGATGTTGAGTGTGACGTCGACAGGCGAAGCCGCCTTGAGCTGGGTGCTCCCGCGCGCAACCAGCAGGCCATCCGCACGCTCCAAGCGCGCGACGATCTGCAGCGTTCTCGAAGCAGCCGAGCTTGCGGGCAGGGACAAGGAAAAGGCTATCGCCTTTGACCCGCCGTCGCTTCTGATGCGCGTTTCCGTGGCGCGACGTCGCGCATTATTTTGAATGGCACGGTCCTCGAGATAAATCTCAAGACGACCCTTCGGTATCACCGCGCCGCCCTCGAACGTGACCGTGCCGCGAATATCCGACGATTGAGCAGCGACTGGTCCGGCGACCGCCGCAACAGCCGCAGCCCCAACGGCCTGTAATACTGTGCGGCGGTCGGTCCGGTGCTTCATCGCACACTCTCCATGATTGCCTCGCAAGGCCCTGCGGTAGCGAGATTGCCGCTCAGCTAAGGGCTCGAAAAGATAAACCACTGCAAATGTAGTATCGGAAGGGGCGCCTGCAAGCGCCCCTCCTGGTATCGAGTTAGATGACAATGAAGTCGGCTGCCGAAAGCCTCAGATTTGGGGTCAGCTGCGCAACCTGAATGGCCGCAAGCTCTCCGCCTCCGTCGACGTCATATGACAACGCGCCGCTATCGGTGTTGTAGATGATGCGGTCGCCTGCGTTATGAGCGATGCCCTCCGCGCTCCCGTGGAACGCGCCCAAGGCGAGAGCGCCGTCTCCACCGCCGCTCTCAAAGACGAGACTGTCCAGCAGGATCATGTCGTTGATCACCCTGAAGTCCTTGATCCGCTCGACATTACCGTTCCCAAGCTCAGGCGAGAAGCGGAATGTATCCTGACCCTCGCCGCCGGTCAGCGTGTCCTCGCCAGCTCCGCCACAGAGGATGTTGCCATCGTTGCCAGGCAATTCGTCGGCGTAGATGATGTGTTCGACGTTGGCGATTTGCGGAATTTTCAGGTTCTTGGACAGGAGGATGACGGTGTCGTTCCCGCCGTTGGCCTTCTCGTGAATGACGTCGTCCGGGGAATCGACGAAATAGATATCGTCGCCGCCGTTGCCAGCCATGCGGTCGGCGCCGCCGCGGCCGTCGAGGACGTTGGCGCCGTCGTTGCCGATCAGGACATCGTCATGGCTGCTGCCGATGCCGTTCTCGACGTAATAGTCGGTCGCATCCGCGTTGTGTCCAGCGAAGATCGAAACATTGTTGCTGCAACCGTTGACGCTGGAGAAATGTCCGGCGCGCAAGTCGAGGATCGTACCCGCCGTCGAGCCGGAGAAATCGATCGTGTCGGTCCCGCCGGTATCATGGATCGCGAAGCCGATGTCATGCTGCTTGCCAGAGGAGGTCAGCTGGTAGCTACGCTGTGGGCTCCCGAAGCCGTAGATATTGTTCTCTGTGTTGAGGTCGATGTGCTGGTAGGTGCGCACTCCATTCGCGTCAACGGTTGAAAAAAGGCGGCGAATGAAGGCCTCGATGTCGGCCATAAGCGGCGTCGACGCAAACCAGAGGCTGGTTTCGCCGACAGCGTTGCTATCGAAATAGGACATGACGCTGTATTGCCACCGATCATATATCCAGGTCGCATCGTTCCGATAGGTGATCGGCTCGCGCCGTCGGGACCGCTGTAATTGTAGTCTCCAGGATGATTCAGACCGAATTGATGGCCGAATTCATGCATGAAGGCTTGGAAGACATAGCCGCCGACATCGGTCTTGTGGGCTTCCTTGTCGTCGAAACCCTGGCCGATGCTGACATGGTGACCGTTCGAATAGGCCATGCCATCGTCCTCCTCGCCAAGTTCGGGGCTGACAACCTCAATCTGGTCCGTGGTGCCGTCGAACGGCGCGTCGTCGATGATTTCGAATTTCAGGGGTGTGACAGACGCCCACATCTCTAAGGCGCCGATCGCGGCGGCCTTGTATTCCGGGTGGTTGTTGAGTTCGTAGAGATTGATCCTCACCGTTCCCGCAGCGATCTCGGGCGTCAGCCAACTGGGCAATGACCCAAGATGGTCGATAAAGGACTCATAATCCTCGCTCTTGCCATATGGGTTGTCGGGCGTCTGGTCGTTAATCCACCAGTCGTCGCTCGTCTGGCTTGGTTTTCCGGTCTGGCTTGGATGCGGCATCTTGGGATTCCTCTCTCTTCGATTGTGCGCAGTTACGGCTGTACCGTTCTGCAGGGGTCAAGACTTCCGGTACCAGTTTGGAGGACGCACAGTAGAGAAGGATTGACCTCACCATAAACCGCCCGATCGCTTAGGTTTTCTGTACCGTTGCTACTCAGAGGCCAATAACCGATGTTCATGATCCATTCGTCCTTAGCGCAGGATTTTGAACTGCTCCTGTCCTAACCCCAATTACATATGAGCCACAGCCTGCACGTGAGGCGCTGCGAACCCCCATACGCCGACGAAGCATTCCCCCGGAACGCATCGTTCTTAAAAACCGCTGCCCCGCCCGAGGCGCCCACCTCATTCGCCGATACCTACTCGCCGCTCCAGCCACGCGCTGCTCAATCCTCCCGAAACGCATGCTGCATCTGGTCGGTGAGCGGCTTTGTCAGGTAGGAGATGACGGTACGGTCGGCGATCTTGATGAAGACCTCGGCGGGCATGCCGGGGTAGAGCGAAAGGCCCTTGAGCTTGGCGAGGCTTTCCGGATCGGGGTGGATGCGCAGCGGATAATAGGTGGCCCCGGTGCGCTCATCGGTTACGAGGTCGGGAGCGACCGTCACGACCTCCGCCTCGACGTCGGGCGTGGTGCGCTGGTTAAAGGCGCTGAAGCGGATCTCGACCAACTGCCCGACGTGGATCTGGTCGATGTCACGGGTGGCCACCCGGGCTTCGACGGTCAGATCATCTGCCTCCGGTACGACGAGCATCAGCGTCTCGCCTGCCATGACGACGCCGTTGATGGTGTGGACTGCGAGCTGGTAGAGCCGCATGTGGAATCTCGTATCCACCGAGGATGGGATTCTCGCTTTTGTTCGCGGCGCATCAAAAGGGCAAGGAGCGCAATATTGGACCCAATCCCAGATAGGTCAGTTCTTTTCCTCGGGTGCTAAGCAAATTGCGGTTGTTCAGGCACCCCAGACCATCAGGACCAAAGGTTACGGTGCTGTGTCGCTCACCGCGTCGGAAATCTATCGCGTGGACTCCGATAACTTCGGCAGTCCGTATGAATGCTCGGTGATTTGCCGGCAGCAGAAGGCCGCCGCCCTCTCCAAGTTCGGACTGACTTTTGTGACGGATCGCACGTGGAGCGGGGACGAAAACCTCTGGTGCCGGGAATTTGAGTCTGGACCTTTGGACGATCCCGAGAACTTTTCTATCCCGGAAGAGGCGTTTGATTGGACCCGTAACATTGCCGCGCAGCAGCCGGTAGAGATCAAACTGGGGTTTATCGACGGAAATCTCGTGTCAATTGATGACCATGACGTTGCACTGATCGACACAATCCCGCTCCTAAATAAAACAGTTGGTAAATTCGGACACGGCCGCTTTGTCGGGCTCGAACACATTTCAACCGGTGAAAAGGTTCTCGAGGTCCGCGAGGCGCCCGCGGCGGCCATCATCATGGACGCGCTGCGGCACCTCGAAACCACGGCTCTGAATCCGGGTTAACAGTCATGCTCGGATGATTTCGGCCATGTATTGTGGGTTTCTGCCTGCTTTGTTTCGTCTGAGTTTGATACTGCGCTTGTCGTTATGGCTTCGAACCATGTTGATGGCGAAGTGTCGGACGACGGCCATGTTGGCTGGTCCATGCCCGGTTCGAGATCGGGCGGCATCCTCGTTGAAGGTGACGTCGAGTACCCAATGGAGGGAGTTCTCGATGGCCCAATGGCCACGTATGGCCTCGGCGAACTGGAGCGCGGTCATCGACCGTGAGGAGATATAGAAGCGGACCTGGCTGCTTTGCCTGGACTTTTCATAGACTTGTGCTTGCACCTTGACGATGGTGGCGATGGACGGGAAGCGGTATTCGCCGGGAAAGCGCCTGTCGCCGGAGAGCCAGTCGATTTGAGTGGAGACGGTGACCCGCCGCTCTTCGACCCGGCCATGGCCCTTGTCGACTTCGGTCACGGTTGAGGTGAGGTTTGCCGGAGCGTCGGCAAAGAAGCGCTCGATCTCACCCATCAGGCCGGGCTGATTGGCCTTGGCCGCCAGGAGGTAATCAGCGCCTGCATCGAGCACCGCCTAGGCGGTTTTGGCATTGCAGGCAATGGCGTCGATGGTCACGAGCGCGCCTTTCAGGCGATCTTTTTCGGCCAACCGTTCCAGCAGCAAGGGGATGGTGTCCTGCTCACAGCTTGTCGTTGCCACTGCCTCTTGTCCAAGAACCAGCCGTTCACGGGTGGCGAAAGCCGAGACGAGATGCAGCGCCGCCCGGCCGTTGGCCCGGTCATGACTGCCGCGCGAGGTCTTTCCGTCAATCGCCACCAGCGCCGGAGCATCGGGTCGAAGCGTCGCCGCCCAGGATATGAAGCAGTTCGAAAACAGGTCCGGATCGATCCGGTTGAGCAGAATGCGCAGCCAGCGCGAACCCGGTATGCCATGGTGATAGGGAAGAAACCGACGTAAAAACGCCAGGTTATCCTCTCCCCATTCGACGATCTCGTCAAAATCGTCGCATGCGCCGATCGTCCCGCAAACGACCAGAAGAAGCACCTCGGGTAACGGATGGGCGACCCGCCATTGCTCCCGCTCATCCTCAACGAGACTAAAATGGTCCAGCAAAACCCGCAGCCGCGGGCGATCGTCTTCAAACATGTCGGCCTCCAAATCACCGACACTCTTGAATCACACCCAAACCGTTCAGGGAAGAAACGTTAACCCGAGTTCAGAGCCGTGCCTCGAAACCGCTTCCCTTGACGTCGGATCAATCGTGTTGAAGCAAGGGCTGGAGCAAGCCTGGTCCCAGGAGGCGGTTTCAGGTGCATGGGGCAGTACTATTCACAGGATGTGCGATCGGGCCATAGCATCCGCACTCGAGGGCGTCAGCGGAAGCGTCAGCTACATAGTCGACAACACGCGCTTTCTACCTCGGTCCATCATAGCCAGCACGCCTAAATACATTACGGACCGCCACCTGTGGGAACACCAACCCGTCAGGGGTTCCGTGGAGCTGCAGCAAGGCTGCGGCGGAATAGAGCCTGGTCCGAAGGACGTGCCTGTGAAATCACGTGGCACCGATGGGAAAACAAATGAAGAACGATTTACGCCGTGCTATGCCTATTCACGGCACCTCGTTTCATAGGTGATGCAGGGATAGACAAGCAGGATGCTGTGATGCTGAAAACCGATACCCGCCAAGCGAATTGGCGCCGTGCCAATCCAGGCAAATACGATGCTCACCTTGCTGTGCAGCGAGCGGTGAAGGCAGGCGAGCTAGAAAAGCAAATATGCGAGGTTTGCGGGATCGAAGCGGTCGATGCCCATCATGATCAATACGATGAGCCTTTAAGGGTGCGGTGGTTATGCCGACGGCATCACACCCGGCTTCACCACTACGGCGAAGATATGTTTCCGATCAGGGACTTGATCACTGGCAGCGACTGCAGAAACTGACACGCAGTCCAATAACTGTCCGTACGGGGCAAAATGACCTGGTCATAAATTATCTTGGCAGGCTTTCGAACAGAGGAGATATTTCGGACAGCCTATTCGGCCTAAATTGACCCATACCGCACCTTTGCCTAATCTTTCAATTTCGTTGCGGAGGTGTGGCGAACTGGAAAAAGCCTGTCCGACAAACGGACGTTTTGCGGGCCGTGCAAGAGGCTGCCGCGCACTTGAAGATTGGCAAGCCCGCGCTCTACAATGCACTGAAATCGGAAAGGAAATGAAATGGCGAACCGCGACCGACTGTTCTTGCTGCGCCCGGGCTTTGACGATTCTGCCTATCCAGGTCAGCAGTTTTATTGCTGGCACTGCGCCCTTCTGGAGGGGGTGCTGGCCTCGTTCCCGGATTTGGCGATGAAGCTTAATGTCGAGCGCATAGAATGGCCGAGACCCAGACAAAGCGTCATCGCCCTTGTTGGAGAGCAAAACCAGTCCTTGCCCTTGCTGGTACTAGCGGAGGGAGACAGCTCGCCTCATCAAACAGGGGTTTATGAGGGGCGCATCTTCATCGCAGAGAAAGACAAGATCCTTGCCGCGCTATCGGATCGGCACTGCTTTCCGCTCCCACATCCATAACCAGTGAAAAGCGGTTCTTCACTCGTTCTCAAAAGCCGGACAGAATCACCACTTCGGTGTCGTGACGCCTAAAGGGAGAGGACATGAACGGATGAGACTGGTACGCCTGACCTTGAATGCCGCAGTCTTGGTGCTCGGCCTTGGCGCAATCTTCTTTATGATCGGCGCCACACTTGAATTTCTGAGGATCGATGTGGGCATGGCCGACGTGTTCCGTAGCACCATCTATTCATCGATTTGCACGATCCTGTTGGCATTCGCCGCCGTCTGCCTGGACAAAGCCAACCAAGCATTGTTGCGGAAATAGATGCTCTGAGGCGTGGGTGGGGCCATGGCCCCTGCTCGCGATGAGGTCTCGGAAGATAGCCAATCGGTTAAAGAGGAACCTGCTGGCAAATCACTTAGACCTGAGCCCGAGGCTGGCATACGCAGCCCCCTCCATCCATACCAATGGTCTTGCAGCGACGGTAAATGACTTGCAAATCGCGCATAATTAGGTTGATCAGGGGTTGTAGGAAAGCACTACCGGTGTGGCGGATATCCAAGTTCAACTGTGCGCATATCCTTGGTGGCAAGGCGGCCATCACTTGACGCGGAGAAAGATAATCGCGACATTTCAGAGATGACTATATTCAACCTCCTCGCTGTGAGAGTTCAGATCCGGACCGGCACCTTTGGTGCCAGTACGCGCTGCATCTGTCCTTCGCCTTGTCAGCAAGGCGGTCGACGCCGGTTGGGGCGAGCGGGAGGTTGCCGCAGCACTCGAAAGGCTTTCCAGGAATTCGATGCCAAGGGCCGGATGAAGCCATCCTCCTATTATGACCGTGTCGTCGATGTCTGCGAGGAGCTGGCAAAGTTCACCTGGCTGACGCGTGATGCGTCCGGCTACCTGACAGACCGCTACAGCGAGCGGAAAGAGGAGGCCGAAAAACTCGAACAGCGCGTGAGCCTCAAATCCATATGACGATGATCAGCACCGAACGACCGCCCGTCGCGGCTATCCTTGCCCTCGGTCTCACGCAGATCATCGGGTACGGATCGCTCTATTACAGCTTCAGCATCCTCGCACCGGGCATAGCGCGGGATCTGAAATGGTCGTCGAAATGGATTTTTGGCGCGTTGTCGGCCGGTCTCCTGATCGGCGGCTTGGCGGCCCCAGCCATGGGCAAGTGGATCGACCGCTTTGGTGCCGGTCGCGTCATGACAGCCGGCTCGGCGATTGCCGCCGCCGCCCTTGTGGCTTGTGCGTTTGCCTCTGGCAAGATTGCCTTCGTCGCCGCCCTGATCGCGCTTGAGACGGCTTCCAATCTCGTGCAGTACGGTGCGGCCTTCGCGCTTCTCGTTCAGATCAGACCAAAGGTCGCCCAGCGCAGCATTACCTACCTGACGCTGATCGCCGGCTTCGCCTCGACGATCTTCTGGCCGATCACGACGGCGCTCAACGCGCATATGTCGTGGCAGAATGTCTATCTGGTCTTCGCTGCGCTCAATGTCGCTGTCTGCCTGCCGATCCATGCGTGGCTGTCGTCCAGCGTCACCAGAAGCCGCAAGCGTGCATCGGCCGAGCCTGCAAAGCATGTCGAGCCAAGTCTCTCTCCGTCGATCCGCTCGCCAGCCTTCATGCTAATGGTAACAGGCTTTGCGCTGGAGAGCTTTGTCAATGCCGCGCTCCTCGTCCACATGGTCCCGGTTCTGTCGGGACTTGGGCTCGGAGCGATGGCGCTCATGGTAGGCACGCTGTTCGGCCCGTCGCAGGTGCTGAGCCGGTTCATCAACATGGTCTTCGGAGGCGGCCTACCGCAGCTGGTGCTGGCGCTGATCTCCGCCGTGCTGTTGCCGGCCGCGCTGGTCATCCTGATTGTCACCGCCCCCTCCGTGCCAGGCGCACTGGTGTTCGCCGTGGTCTTTGGCCTCGGCTCGGGCTTGAGCAGCATCGTGCAGGGAACCTTGCCGTTGGCGCTCTTCGGCAGTGAGGGTTACGGCCAACGACAGGGACAGGTATTGGCCATCCGTCTGGTGGTCTCGTCGACGGCGCCCTTTATCCTGGCATTCCTGATGACGAACGTCGGGGTGTTCTGGTCACTAACGGTTGCCGCCACTGTCGGCGCGATTGCCGTATTTGCGTTCGTCGCAATCAGCCGGCTGGCGCACCTGCCTGACCCTTCGCATCTCGCTCTTAACCGTGCCGAGACCTGATCTTTTCAACAGCCTTTGCGAAGGATCGAAGACAGTCCGCTCAACAGATCTCGAGATGTCCTCGACGGTGCCGCAAGGATCGCCATATCGCCAACCTCGCACGCCTTGAACCAATTCGAACTACCGACCGGAACGAAATTTTGCAAGGTACTGAAAACACATTCATTTCGCGATAAATCGAATGGCCCATGGTTTTGACGCAACGCATATTTTAGGAGGATGCTCTCGACAAGCGATCGCGCCCCTTATGCGCGGTTAGCTTTCGGCTCGACCATAGCCCAATTGTCGTAAGTTCTCCGCCACCCGCCCTTCGACCGAAAGCGCATCTTCCGACCACAGTTCTGCGATCGCGTTCAATACGCGGTCGAGCTCCCATGGTAGAACAGACCTGCCCTCGATTTGTGTGAATGGTCCGTCAGATTCGGTTAACAGGCGATCACGGGGGATCATTTTGACGATATCCCGGCCCTTCTGACCATGGATCATCCCTGGTCCCACGCTGAACCAACAGCCCATGGAGACGGCGCGATCCAGCTCTCGCTTTGTCCCCGAAAACCAATGAAGGATTGGTGTTCCTGCGCCTTTGTGCGCTTCGAGTGCGTCCATTACTTGCGTGGCCGCCCGCCGACTATGAATAGTCATTACACGACCGCCCGCCTGGTCGCATAGATCTAAAATGCGATGAAACACCCGCTTTTGGGTTTCCCAGTGGGGTCGCAACTCGGGTGAGCCGTCTAACCCGATCTCCCCTACGTATGTGGCTGATGGCAGGAGTTTTTCAAATAAGGGAAGTTCGCCATGGCGTTCATGTGCAATCTGTGGGTGCAGCCCGAGCGCCGTTCTGATCCGCTTTGCCTTATGTGAAAGAGCAAGCGTACCTTCCCAAGCCGAGGGCGTGTTAGTGACAGAGAGAACATAGATATTCCGGCTCACGCAGGACTGCGTGACCGCAACAGGATCCGGGTACAGATCAAGATGGCAATGGAAGTCAATCACTTAACACCATATAGTCGATGCAGCTCACCGAGTTCGTTTAACCCTCGATCTAGCATGCCGCGGACACCGTTACGATCACCAATATCCGGAGGCGACAAGGTGTGGCCAAGCCACCGATCGAGGCCGTCAGCTTTCACCGAAGCCAACGCTATGGCAACGGAACGAACATCATCGAACGACGCGTGGTCTTCATCATCCTTTCCCAAGGGCTCGTAGACGTAATCCGTCGTATCGCGCTTCGCGTCCCATGCGACGAATGCTGCCCGTCTCACTTGACAGGGAACGCAGCGACCGCAGTGCCGGTAATTGAACCGCTGAAAGCGCCCACAGCTGGTCGAATGCGCGGCCTCGGTCTGAAGGAAAATCTGGTCCTTGCATTCGATAAGCATCTCGCCCTTCGTTTTTTGGGCGTAGGGATTTTCGATCTTCACGTTGAGGCTTGCGGCATCGAGGATCTTCTGGAATCGCGTTAGGAAGACAGGGTGCGCCGTGCGCGTGCTCAGGCTTCCAAGCCGGGAACCGGTGAGCGGCGGATTGATCGCAATGAACCCATTTTCGCAAACGTAGAGCGGGGCGGTGTTGCCTTTTGCGTATTTCTCCAGCGATGTAGCTACGACCACGCCAAAGGTCAAAAAGATCAGAGAGCGCGCTCGCTGTGACGTTTCCTGCACGGTGGGGGAAGTCGCAACGTGATTGAGCTGCAGGTGCTTCGTCAGACCAATTTCCTGTGCGAAATCCCGTTGCTTCAGACCGTCCCCTCGAACGTTCTGGCTGACTGCCACCGGCTTCAATCCATCACGAGTCAGATCGATTGCGCCAACGAGACTGTCCAATCCGCCGGACAACAACACGACGCAGTCTTCTTTCAGCACCGAAATCTTCTTCGGCGGAGCGGGTAAAACGCCGCCGTCATGAAACCGAAGCTTCCAGCGGTCCGTTGTCAGGAACGCGAGCGCCTGCCGAAATTCGTTGGCCATCGTATTCCAGAAAGCTCGGTCGGAAACGGCGACATCGAGTTCAATCTCTCTAGTCCAGCCATCGGCGCTGTCATCCCGCAGTACCGAAAAGTCGGCGGTGATGATTGAAAGTGCGATCGAAAGCAGATCCCATGCCCGTCGATGGGGGTTCAGCCCCTTTCGCCGAAGCTCTGCCTTGACGGCTTCACCCGCACTTGCCTCCGAGGGGATGCGTGGCTGACCATACAGGACAACACGCAGATCGCCTTCTTCCAATGGAAGCTCGAACGATCCAGGTCCACAAACGAGCCTCATTCTGCGTATCCCTCGAAAACCTGAAAGGTATCCCGTAGTGCATCTCTAACCACCGCGGCGATACGGTTCGAGTTTACGCTCTTGCCCGCCGCTCTGAGTTTGCGAAAGGAAGCAGCTACGGTCTGCTTGATGTAGTCACGCACCTGTTTCAGGCGACTGAGAGCCACTGTGGCGGTGGGCGCTTTCTCGATGATTGTTTTTCCGACATCGAGTTCGAACCGACGAGCAACATCCATTGCGGTGAAACGCTCGATGGCGAATTCACGCTGTTCCGGTGTCAGGGCAGCCAAATCGGCATCAGGGTACTTCACCAAGAGATCCGAAAGCGAGTCCTTGATGGCGGTTCGTTCAGCCTCGGCGTCCTGAGTGCCGTCGACCGGCCGAACCGCTTCGACGACAGCATCCATCACCTCGTTCGCGGTGCGGCCCGCAAGAAGCGCCGGATCCAGTGCACTGCCTGCGGGCTGTTGCCCCATAGTTTCGAGGATGCCGCCGAGTGCACTGGCTGTGGAAGCGGTCCCACCAAATCTGCTGGTGGTCGTCCTCGATCCGCCGTAGCCGTTACGCACGTAGTTTCCCAAGCTGCGGCGCATATCACTTAAGTTTCCGGCCTTCGCAAATTCGCCAAGGCTTCGGCGGGTACCAGCGAACCGGTGACCGGGCGCGAGAGGGGCCGCTGGTGGCGGCACGTTAGGCGCAACGGGTTTGTTGGGAGCGGCATCTACCGGCTCCTGCTCCGGCGGATTTAGATCTGGAGCGGGGTCTGGCGGCGCGTCCGGTGGTTGATCACCGGAAGGCGGATCTTCCGCCGGTGGCGCGGGGGTCCACGCGGGCACCATGTGGACGCCTCCCTTGGGTCCGTTACTTGATTGAGATGTCCCCATTATTGTTCGGCCTTCTCAATCGCTCTTTTGACCACCAGCGGCACGCCCGTGCGCTTCCATTTCTCGAAAACGCCGTCCGCCCAAGGTTGGTCTCCGATTTTCGGAACGATCCCCGGAGTAATCTGCGCCGGTGGACGATCGTTCAGAAATGCCGCCAATCGTAGTCCTTGCTGAGGATCGGCTTTCGCAACCGCGAGGCAGGCTTCCAGGATAGCTGGAACTCCCCATTCTTGTTCTTGATGAGCACGGTCCAGGAGACGATCCATAATGATCGAGGTTTCTACGCGCGACACGCGTGCCAATTTGTCGACCAGGGCCGCAGCCATTTCAGGGTGGGTGAGCATTGCGGTCAATATTTCGGCCGCTTCGGTCGTTAAACGGTCACCGGGCGTTATGAGCGGCGCGTGCTCGCGGCTCACATACAAAGCGCCCAACAACTTCGCATCGTGTAGCGGCGGAGGCAAAGCCAGCCATTCCCTCGAGAAAGGAGCATCCCAGGGCGCGGCAAGGTTTAGGTCTTTTCCCTCTGTGGCCGCTTCTTCCCAATCCTTCAGGAATCTGGGTTTGCCGTCATCGTCTTGGCTAACGGCCTTCAATAGTTCGGCGTAAGCCAACGGGCTACCGAGACGTTCGAACAGGAGAAGCTTGGCGAGGACCGCCTCATCCACGCCGACGCCCTGAGCATTGGAGATCGCCATGCGGATAGAAAGTGCATTCAGGAAACGCTTGATCAGTCGGGGATTACCGACGATGCCCGAGGCAGTCGTCATGATAGGCGCAAGCCTTTCAGCCGTATCAAAACGTCCGATAAGATCTGCCGGTATGTTCTCGTGCAGTCCCGTTACATATGCCTTGTCGACGCGCGCGCCCTGCCACGTCTTTCGCAACTGATCGATTATCCCAACCCGCAGTTTTTCCTTTACGTCGTCCTTCAAGTCGCTGTTTTCGATGTAGAGCAACATCATGTACGCGCGGACTTCCTGCGTTCCCAAGGGAGGAACGCGGATAGGCACCTGGATCAATTTGTCGAAGTAGCTCGTTACAAGTAGATCGTCGGGAACGCCTTCGAAATGCTTGCGGACGGCGTGTTTGATCATGTCGTTGTCGGCCGCGATGACGAATGCCGTATTTTTCAGAAACAGGAACAGCCGTATGGCCTCAAGGGTCGAGATCGTCGTCTCGGGGAGGCAACGGTCAAGGTCGTCGATCAACACGACAAGAGTTACCCCAAGCTCCTCAAGGGTCTCCTCGAAATTATCCCTGAGGGCTTGGATTTCCTTAGGTGGTGAGGTTTCCTCTGCCGGATTGAGAAGCCCGGAGGCAGCACTTGCCACCTCACCCGCTTTCGATTTGGCGTCTTCGATTAGTTTTTGGTCGACGGAACCACCTAGAAACCGCTGCCCCAGCCCCCACACTTCGCCGATGAGCCCAGTTGGAGGAAGTCCCATCGACACCGCTATCGCCGAACCGGCAGCGAGCTTCATTGCACGCAGCCAGTTCACGCGCTTGATGAGCGCCTTGGCCTTGTCTACTCCTCTTTCGCGCGCTCTTGCTTCCTGCTCTAGCTTCGTCGCGATGACGTCCATCAATGCGGCGCGAGCGTCGTCATAACCTTGGTAAAGCCAAGCATTGAATTCGACGAAGACGAAGTCCTTCTCGCCTTCTTTCCTCTCTCGGTTAGCGAGGGATGCTTGGGTCAGTTTTATCATGGAGGATTTTCCAATGCCCCATGATCCCGAGACACCGATTGAAATTGGGCGCCCCCGCGCCTGGACGATGATTTCCGCTACGGTGTCGGCCACTCCCGAAAAATTAAGGAAGTCTTTTTCAGTCTCATTATCTGCCCACATTCAAGGCCTCCCCCGTCGCACCTGTCGATAGTAAAACCATCGCACCGAGACGTCGCACCGATGATTCGCGTCACCCTACATTTGCAACGTATTGTTCGCGCCGAAGCTGTGTCAATTTGGAAATTCTTGCCTCGCTGGAAATAGGGAAGTCGATGTACATCGAGAAGGTCAAGATAAAGAACTTCAAGTGTTTCGAAGGCTGGTTCGCAGCCGATTTCAATCGGGGCGTCAACATCATCGTCGGCAACAACGAAGCCGGAAAATCCACGCTGCTCGAAGCTATCCATCTATGCCTGACGGGTATGCTGAACGGGAAATACCTGCGCAACGAATTATCTCCCTATCTTTTTAACCGGAAGGTCGAGCGGGCGTATCTGGACAGCATCGCCGCGAAACAACCTCTCGATCCGCCGGAGATCCAGATCGAGCTGTTTTTCGGCGGTGATAGCGACGCGTTGGAAGACCTGCGCGGAAACGGGAATTCCGAGAAAAACGACAAGGCTCGCGGCCTTCTCTTCTCGATCGAGTTCGACAAGAAATATGACGGTGCCTATACCGAGTTGCTGAAGAACAGGGAGATCAACTCGATACCCTTGGAATTCTATCAGGTGCAATGGTCGGAATTCTCCCGCCAACCGGCGATGCCTCGCACCATTCCCATTAAATCGGCCCTCATCGATTCAACAAGCACGCGTGTGCAGAGCGGTTCGGATATGTACATCTCCCGCATCGTCAGAGAGTTTTTGGACGACAAGGAACGTGTTGCGATATCCCAAGCCCACCGCAAGCTGAAAGACGCCTTCAAGGCCGACGGCAATGTCGGCGCCATTAATGAAAGATTGGCGGAAGCGGCGAAGATCAGCCGAAAAAAGGTCAGCATCTCGGTCGATATGTCGTCTCATAATGCCTGGGAAAACAGCCTCATGACTTATATCGAGGATGTGCCCTTCCACTATATCGGCAAGGGCGAGCAGTGCATCGTCAAAACGCGACTCGCGCTGAGCAGCAAAAAGAACAGCGAAGCGACCGTATTGCTGATCGAGGAACCGGAAAACCACCTCTCGCACTCGAAGCTCAACCAGCTCATCAGCGATATCAGCACCGACAATAGCGGCAAGCAGGTCATCATCACCACGCATAGCAGCTTCGTCGCGAACAAACTAGGACTGGACCACCTGATCCTGTTACGGGAAGCGAAGGTCACACGGATCGAGGATCTGGACGCGAGCGACTTCTTCCATAAGCTGCCTGGCTATGACACGCTGCGTCTCGTGTTGTCGCAGAAGTCGATCCTTGTAGAGGGCGATGCGGACGAGCTGGTCGTCCAACGGGCCTACATGGATACCAACGGGGGAAAATTGCCGATCGACGACGAGATCGATGTCATCTCGGTCGGGCTTTCGTTCCTGCGTTTTCTCGAACTGGCGACGGCGCTGAAAATCCCCGTCGTGGTCGCAACCGACAACGACGGGGATACTGCTGCGCTTGAAAAGAAGTACGCCAAATACAAGGACGTCGATCATATCACAATCTGCTATGATCCTGTGGTGGATAAGGGCGACCTGGTCCTCGGCGGCAAGCCTTTCAACTATAACACCCTTGAGCCGAAACTGGTCAAATCCAATAGCGTCGAGACCTTCAACACGCTGTTCGGTACCAAGCATGATCTCGATAACCTTCATCGTTATATGAAGAACAACAAGACCGAATGCGCGCTGGCGATTTTCTCGGCGAAGACGAAAATCAGTTATCCGAAATATATTCTGGATGCGATCGCCAAATGATGGGGCCGAATAAGCTCGTCATTGCTGCGGCAGGCTCGGGGAAGACCACCTACCTCGTCAGGCAGGCGCTTGCCGTTGAACAAAAACGGGTCCTCATCACCACCTACACGGAATCGAACGAAAAAGAGATCCGGCGCAAATTTTTCGAAATCAATGGCTCGGTTCCGGGCAACGTGCATATCCAGACCTGGTTCAGTCTGCTGATCGAGCACGGCATCAAGCCCTTTCAAGGCAAGCTGTTCGATTGGGATGTCGCTGGCATGCTTCTAGTTTCGCAGAGATCCGGTTTGCGCGGGCGCGACCGGCAAGGCCGTCCCATGTATTGGGGTGAGGAAGATTTCAGACGCTGCTACTTCGACCGTCGAAATCGCGTCTATTCAGACAAATTGTCGAGGCTGATGATACGGTGCAACGAGGCATCGGACGGCGCTGTCATCGAGCGGCTTTCCCGTATCTATCACTTTATTTTCGTAGATGAGGTGCAGGATCTGGCAGGCCACGACCTCGACATTTTGGCGGCGCTCTTCCAAAGCCCCGTCAACGTCGTCATGGTGGGTGATCCCCGTCAGGTCACCTATGTGACCCATCTGGAGGCTCGCCTTAAGAAGTACAGGGATGGCGGCATTGCCGACTTCATTCGGGCGGAACTTCCCCGAAAGGTTACCTGCGATATTGATGTGACCAGCCTCATGACATCGCACCGAAATAGCACCGCTATCTGTGAACTATCGTCGAAGCTCTATCCAAAGTTGGCGGCTGCGACTGCATGTAAATGCGTCGACTGCAGGCAGCCGGTCCCTGGTGATGCGGGTCTCCACATCGTCCGACGTAACGATCTGCCACGCTATCTCAAGACCGGACGACCGGTACAGCTGCGATGGAGTTCCGCCGTTAAGGTCGCATCTGTAGAACTGCCGTCGCTTACATTCGGACGATCCAAGGGACTCGGTTTTGACCGCGTCATTATCTATCCGACGAATGAAATGATGGACTGGCTGAAGAGCGCCCAATCGGCGTTGAAAGCCGAAACCCGTGCAAAACTCTATGTTGCCCTAACCCGCGCAAGGCATACGGTAGCGGTGGTCCATGACCTTGCCGATGGTGAAGTCGTTCCAGGATTCACATTGTTCCAGTAGCGAAAATCTCCGGAAAATGCACCCTATATAGATCTATGATTTCATCCTTGGCGGTGGGGCATCATCTTCCGATGATGACCTTTTTCTAGGTAGCTTCGTTGAATTCCCGATACAGCTCGATTGTGGGCAGATGTGCATCGATAGTCTCGCGCACCTTCGCGGCCATCGGCAGGTTGTTTTTCTCGTTTTTCCACACATCCATAAACCGTCCGACCGTCTCGCGTGCTGTGTCGAGGACCAGCTTTTCGGACAGCGCCGACTTGGCGGCCAGATGTGCAAGCTCGTCCTTCGATAGCTCCGCCATTCTTTTCGTGCGTGAAAAGTTAAGCGCGGCCGTATCCTCTCCCTCGATATAGGGGATTGTCGATAGCAGGTCGTAAGCCGGCGAGAGCGCAGGGGTACGGCGATCGGGGTAGATCAGCGACCAGTTCTTCAGATGCATGTCGCCATTGCCGATCAGTGTGCTGAAGACCAACCGGCGGATGAACTCCGCCACGTCGGCCGTGCTCGTCTCGATGCCGAGGACGCGGGCGATCATCCGGTAATTGCCCTTGCTGTACTTGTCATCCGGCTTCACGCCAAACACCTGCGCAAAATCCTCGATATGCACCGGACCCTCCGGCGTACGGTCGAAACGCCTAATGGCGAGCGCCTGCCCGTGCAGTTCTCCTACCCCCTGTGGCAGGCCGCTCACCGCATCCAGCTCGACCAGCTGGATCTCCGGCACGTCCATGCCCATCATCGCGGCGATGGTCATCATGGAGAATTCGTTCTCCGGCACGCCGCTATACTGCTGGGAGGGCAGCTTCACGATCCATGATCCACCGGTACCCTCGGCCGGAATAGTCAGGCCGCCTCCCTTCGTGGTGTTCTTGAAGGCCGAGAATTTCAGCTGCACACCGGCCAACGAAAAGCGCAATGCATTCGGTCGCGCTTCGACAGAAGCCTGCTCGTCATCGGGCGGCAGGTCATCACCCACGGTGGGATGGACCGTCACTGCACCGGGCAGATCACGACCGAGCATCCAGAGCAGGAAGAATTCCCGCGTCTGTTTTACGCCAGCACGCTCGGCGAGGTATTTTCGCAGCGGCCCTTCCGGCAACAGGTTCGAGAAGAAGGGTGGGACCACCATGTTATATGGGCGGAACTTCGTAATCAGGGCGCCGAACGGGTCCTTGAAGGACAAGCTGAGTGTCGGCCGCTTTTCGTTTTCGATATAGTCCTCGTTGAATGCGAAGATGGTGCGCCCGTCCTGCAGGTTCGTCAGGGTCGCGACCGGTTCTCCGTTTAGCCTGACATCGAGTACCGTGACCTTAGGCATCATCGTCCTCCTCATCCAGCGCGTAGGCCGAGCGCGGGATTGCGTCATCCCGGTCGCGATGCACCGCGGCGTTGCGCAGTTGCCTTATCTCGCGAACGATCGCACCCATTTCCTGACGTGACATCTTGTCGGTCTGAGAATTTTCAAGGCGGTTGGCTGCCCGCCTGAGGATGTCCAGCTCGTCGGGAGTCAGTGGCAGATGGCGTAGGAGGCCCAGGCTATCCTTGAACGCGTCCGCGTCGGCACTCGTCCCGACCCCATACCCGTACTGCGCAGACGATCGCTCGAGACGCGCGACCAGTTTGCGTTGGTCAGATGTGAGGACGTCATTCGACGCCGAACTACTTTCGAGGATGTTGCGGATCGCCGGCATCAGCTTCTTCGGCGCAAGGACGATCTCGAGGTCGAGCGCGCGCGCCACATCCACCAAGCTGCCGAGCCCAGGCTCCATTGTACCCCGCTCGATCTGGGAAATATGGCTCTGCGTCAGGCCCGAACGAGCGCTCAGCTCACGCTGGCTTACTTTCTGTCCTTCCCGGGCAGCGCGTAACTGCTGTGTTATATGCTCTGTTTTATATGCCACGATCATTATCCTGTATCGCATGATGGGAGATATACAGGATAATATATAGACAATTCCGTAAGGCAGCGCAACTCTGATATACAGATCTGTATCACTGAACAATTTTATATATAATCATATGTCAATCAGCCATGATGACTCATCATACCGGCCTAGCTTCTGTAGCCGCCCATGAGGGCGCGCAACATATCGGCCTGTGCAGACCCTGCCGGCATCGTATCCACTGTGAAAGGGACATTGATATAGGCCTGCCCGTCAGGTTGCGGCTGCGCATGCACGCCGAATTCCTCAAAAAGCCGGTAACCGACCGCCCCGACATCGATCAGCGCATCATAGCTCGGCCACTCACCACGCGTATCCCATAGGCCGCGCAGCTGCTCCACCAGCCGGCCGATCGCCCTGACCAAAGCCTGATCCTCGGTCGGCAATTCTGGCGCCACCTCGCAGAGGTTGTCGGATTCGTTCATCCCGTCCAGATGGCCGAACAGGTAGGATGCGATCCGCAAGGGCTCAAGAATGACAATACCGACTTCCTGAAAGACCCGCACCACATTGCCATGCAGGCGATAGGACCGGATGGCATCGTGCGCCCTGCCGCGGCAATCCTTCAACCGAACGGCCAAATTGTCGCGGAAACGGGCTTCCTCGTTGACCGCGAACCCCGCCGACAAACGGCAGACCGCATATTCACCCCGGCAGGCTTCGGCGAAGTGCTGCTCGTGATCGCTGATGAAATGCCCGGTCGGCGGACGAAAATGGATGCCGGGAATTGGTCCTCGCGAAAGGCGATTTCTTCGACATGTGCGCATTCATGGGCGATGATGGCAATGGCCGTGCGGAAATCCTCTTCATCGCGATCGGCCCCCTCGAGCACAATCGGGCATACCGGACCCGCGGACAAAACGATATGTGTCTTCACGGCGTCGCCACGCATGACCACGACACTCTTTCCGACGCCGGCCAGGCCCTCGTCATTGGTGCGGCTCAACGGCGCCAGCCCTTCGACGCCCCGATCGAGGTCGCGCAGCGCCTCGTCGTAATCGACCGCTACGGTCACACCGTCGAGCGCGCTGATATCGATATATTCCCCGACCTCGCGCAGAATGTGGAACATCTGCTGCCCGAGGCATTCGGCGCCGTACTGGTTGGTGATGCCCTGTACCGTCACCTGAATCTGCGGAAGCGTGGAGGCAGGCACCTCTTGTCGCGGCGTGTCGCTCGTATCCATATTAGCCCCTCTCTCCCCTCACCTCATGCGGTTTCACCCAGCTGCGCCTGCCCGCCGGCGGCAAGCACCTTATAGCGGGCATGCAGGTTATAGAATGCTTCGTCGCCCACCATGGTGAGTATCATGCGCACAAGGCTGAAGACGCACAGCAAAACGGAGAGGCCGAGTATGTTCAGCGTCTCCTGCAGCTCGTCTTCCTCCAGCAGAGGATCGAGGCTGAACAATGCGGTCCCGTCCGGCAGGAACGAACGATGCCGTAATAGCGAGCTGTAGGTGACATGTGCCGTGTCGGCCGAGATCTCACGATACATGTGCGCCATGCGCGGGAACTGGCTGTCCTTGCTCAGGTCACTCGGCTTGAGCTGCGCGCCCTTCTTGTCATTCAGGAATTCCTGCAGCAGCTTATGCGAGCCGGCATCAAGGTCCGTCTGCATGTCCTTTAACGCCTTGGCTCTCGACCATTTACTCGTGGCTTCGTCATCCTTGAGCGCCTGCAAATAGTCAGGCTTGCGGCACGCTGCATCCATATGGATCGCGCATTCGACGACCTTGCGGCAGGTACTGCGCACATCGAGCACCTTGTCATGCTCAGCGAGCAACAATGCCGTGTCGAACAATGTCAGGGCACGGGCGAACAGCGCGAATTTCACGAACAGCAGTTCGGGCTCTTCGCCTTCCGGCGCATCGAAGCTGTCCACGTCCGCGAGCTTCGCCGAGCCATGCGGAAATCCCTCATCCATTGCAGCCATGCTTCATTTATCTGGGGCTGATCATCATTCATGCGATTCTTCCTGGTTGCCACCGGTACATGTGGAGTCAAATAGCTATCCGGAGGATAATCCCACCGCCAAATGGTTCGGCGGAATGCGATGCGACTATGCGATAATCAGGAAGTCGGCAGCCGTCAGCGCCAAACCTTTGTCGAGAGAGGCGAACTGGACCGCAGCAGCCTTTTCCGTACCGTCAGCCTGGTACTGGAGAGCACCCGTGTCTTTATATGGCCGTTCCTACATCGTGGCGAACGTGAACGGAATGCGGAAGCCGCAATTGCCGTGCTCATCCCATTGGAAGAAGAAGCCACCCTCGCCCAGCACATCGATGATGATCTCGCCGATCGGTGCGAATTCGCTTCGATCTTCCCATTGCCCGTACCTGGCCCACAGTTCTCTTAGCGCGGTGCGCAGCCTTTCGAAAAACGGCGCGAACCAATGCCCTCCCAGCGCCCTGCGAACCGCAGGCACATCGTCTATCGTCAAGCCGTGACCGTCCATATGGCCGAGCAGATAACTGCCGCTCGTCATCAGGTTCTGGTAATACCGCAGGACCTCGGAGAGTATTCGGTCATGGTCGTGATCGGTGCGATAGCGTCGGATACATTCGTTTGCCCGGTTCATCGTCTCCTCGAGATGGGTGATGAATGCATTGGTGTAATCCTGCAGAGGATCTCGGCCGAACGGGGCTGCGATGCGGCAAGCCGCATACTCATCCCAGCAGGCGTTTTCGGCCTGCCCTTCGCAGGCATCTGCGGCATCATCGTAGATTTTTTTCAGCAGCGTATCGGGGAACGCCTTGTCAGTCGTCATGGCGAGTTCGACATGTGCGCATTCATGAGCGAGCAGATGCAGGGAATGGGCATAGTGCTCATCTTTCTCGTCCGGCAGTGAATAGATATAGGCAGCGTTCAGTACCAAATGCGATTTGAGAATACCGTCACGGATGACGCTCGGCGCCATCGCAACGCCTTCGACCAGCTCGGAGCTGGGCGTTAGGCGGTGGTCCGTCTCATATCCTCTATCGAGTGCGAGAAGCGCTTCCTTGTAATCGACGGCGATGGTGATGCCGTCCAGCCGCTCGAGATTGATGTAACGGCTCAACTCCCGCACATAATCGCCGACGCAATAGGCGAGCTTCTCGCCTGCTTTTTCTTCCATGCCTTGGACTGAAATACCAATGCTGGGCACGGTGATCGGTCGCTCTTCCTCGGTGGTCTCCGTCATGCTTCCTCACTCTGACTGCAAATGCGTCTTGGCCCAGACCAGCGCGCTCAACGCCCCTGCCCTTGCCTCTTCCACGGATGCGAATTCCTTGTTGCCGCTGCGGGTCGCACCGTTCTTGCGGTTCGTCACCACCACGCCAAAGCCTGCATTTTTAGGGAATACCGTCAGATTATACCCTTCGGTGTTGATGTAATCATTGCCCTTGGCCGAACGTTTCCATGAGCGCTCGGCCCATGTCCTACGGCGTTTGGCGAGGCTCCTTAATCCCCTCTCCCGTTCTTTCGGACGGACATAGTCCTCTTCCATATGTTCGGCACAGACGCAGTCAACGGCCAATGCTTCCGTGGTCTGGCCGTGCTCCATATAATGGACGTAGCGGATGGTGACGCTTTCGCACATTTCGCAAAGCTGGGAAGGCTCACCCAAATCCTCGATCCCGACACATGACCATCCCTTTTTGGGCACCCCAGCTTCGGACCATTTGCCATGACTCGTGTGATCCCTGGTCATCGCGTCCACTCAATCTTGACGTCTATTTCACGATACTGAGCTTTGAGCGTCGGACTTCACCACCCTCATTGTCGGTACCGTGCTGGGGCAGAATACAAAATAAAAGTCGTTCGACCTCAGTCATTGGAAGCGATAGCTCATCGGCAACGTCCACGAGACTTTTCCGCTCCGCCCAAAGCTGGGATAAAACCTTCCCCCATAGCACAGACGTTTCCCTGGGGATGCCATCAGGCTCGCTCGTGCGATAACCGCGTTTCCCAAGCTCGATACATATGGAACGGTATTGCCATTCGGAGAGCATGGGTCTGGTAAGATGTGCCAGTCGGTATGCCAGCGCCATTGCCGAGACGCGCCACCTTTTCTTCGCCCGTAAAATGAGATCAGCCGTTATAAGACGGGGCATTCTGACCCTGACGTCTTCCTCCGGCATTAGAAAGGCGGAAGCGAAGCGGTTTGCCTCCACCTCGGCCGTGCGTGTATCTTCGTCCGCGCCTGAGGTTTGGCCATGCCTGTGCAGGACCAAATGGCCCAGTTCGTGAGCCGCATCAAAAATACTACGCTCCGCCGATTTGAACGAATTCAGAAACACATACGCTTTGTCATTTTGCCAGAACGAGAATGCATCGACATTTGCGGTGGTTTCTTCTAGCCCCAGGACGCGGATGCCTTTGGCCTCCATCAGTTTCATCATGTTTGCGATGGGTTGGTAACTGAGGCCCCAGTGCTGGCGGAGAGCATCGGCGGCAGCTTCAGGTGTCAATTCCGGGTCGAAATGCGGCAAATCCAACGCCGGTAGATTGTATCGATTTTCAAGCCACTCATAGACTTCGACCCCGTTATCGCCGGCCGAAAGGGCAGCGTTTCGTTCTTTCGCGGTCATGCTCGACAGGCTGCGAAAGCTGACGATTTCTGCTGAAAGGAGTGCGGGGTCCTCCTTGAAGAAAAACTGCACGGGATAACCGAGAACCTCTGCGAGCTTCTCAAGTGTTCCAGAATCCGCCTGGTTCTGACCGGTTTCAAGCCGCGTGATTGTGACCGGCGATACGCCGGCCTTTTCTGCGAGTTCCTTCGCTGTCAGCTTCTGCCTTTTCCTGGCGAGGCTGAGTCTCTTTCCATTGAACATGATTGTTCGGCTTTATTTTCGACTGACGACGATATCCAGATCCGGATCGTTGGTCGGTTCATTGATGCCAAAATCGACCGCGTCCAGATCGCCACCCTCAATCAAAAATACGCGATCGATACAGCGAAGGAATTGGCCATTCTTCACCACAGGTAAGCTGAGTTCCATTGCGCCAAACTGATCGACCATCAGGTAATATGTTTTGTGGTCTCCATGAAACTTGACCACGCTGATAGGGAGGTCGATACCGGCAGCTTCAAACATATCGCCACAAGCCACGCGCTCGGAGCCAGCGCCTTTTCGAGACCGCGCTCTAGGATCCGCTTTGCGGCAGGCTTGATTGACATTTACAAAGAGAACTCGAAGCTTGAGGACGTCATTGCGGATGCCTTCCACACCTTCCTCGCTAAAGATCTCCCAATTTCCACCGAGGTTTTCGGCTCGAAGGCCCTTCACTCCGTCCATATACGCGAACATGCCGGCGGCATTGGTGGGATGCAGTGGTGAGGCAGTCGCAGCAGCAGCAAGTGCGTGATGACCTGCCGCGATCAATTTCTCACGCTCAAGTTCCAGACGAGCAAGGTAAAGGTCGCCAATCTCAGGATCAGTGATTGTCTTTGGGCTGATATTTTCCATGCCGCCTACTCATGTTAATGTTCTCTACCTCATTTGTGGAGGAAAAAATTAACATGGTCAAGCTAGAAGAATGTATTCGGCTAATTCACAGGACGCTCCAGGCGCGAAACCTCCCCCGCCCCGTCATCTCGCGCAATCCGAGCTCGCCAACGATCCGCCGCGCCGCCTGCGGCGTGACGCCCAGCGTCGTTACGACCATCTTAGCCGACACCAGCGGTTTCGCCATCACCAGCTCGACCAGCTCCGGCAGTTTTGACGACGTCCGGCGCCCGTCCAGTTTTCGGTCCATCATCGTTTTCACCAGCGTCAGCCGATCATGCTCTTTCAGCCCGATCTCGGCGGCCGCGACCAGTCCATGGGCGATGGCGAGCAGCCGGGTTTCTCGATCGCGATGTCGGCGCCGATCGACGGGAATGGTTTTTAGTCCGAGATTGATGGCTGCGAGATGTGCGGCCGTGGTGACACCGGCCTGGCGGAGGATCGAGGCGGCCAACAGTCGTCCAAGCCAGGGCGCGTGCTGCAGCACCGCAATCTCGTTCCAGGCATCGAGGGCGACAATCGCCTGCAGCACCGCCGGCAGATCATCGGTCTGCCGCAACACGTTGCGCCACTCGCCCAGCCGCGCGTCCTCGTCCCAATCGAGATCGTAGATCATGGGATCTTTTTCTTGCGCGCCGGCCCGTCCGGACCGTGCGTTCTCGATCGCCGCCTCGGACCGGGCCAGCAGCGCATCAATGGCGGCATAATCGACGCCAGGCAGATCTTTGGCGTCGTCAGCATCGTCCCCCTCCCCTATCGGCTCGACAGCGACAGGCCGCTTGGCGGCGGCGCCCGACTCAGCATCATCGGCCCTGACCGATGTCACATCCGAGGTTTGCCTGAGCGTGCGAATGCCGTCGGGCGACAGTGCCCAGACCGGTGGTTGCGCGGCAATGCGTCGCCGGGTGCGCAACGCGTCGCGGGCGATTGTCAGTTCATGGGTGGGTGTGCGAATATCGCGGGTGTCGTCGTGGAGGACGAGGTCTTCGAGGTGAACAAGTTCGCCGTCGATCCACAGCGAGGCGCAGGCGTCGGCAAAGTGCGACCGTTCGATCCACCCCTGTCCGACCGCGGAGCGGGCGATGCGCTCGTCGAGACGCGCCAACTCAATGCCGGCTCGAAAAGTGTGGCTTCTACTTTGTTATTTCAAATGGGAAAACTTCATATGTCTGTTAGGTTTAGCCGATAAATGAAGGGCGATTTTCCGCTAACGATTTCACTGAAACGTCTCTTTGCCAAAACGATTTCAAGATCGAACATCAATGTCGGCTCGCTCGATCGAGGGAGAGCAGTGGTCGGCGTCGTCAAAGGCGTGCCGCGCTTATGCAAAGGTGCGACGTGCAGCTTCATCACGCTGGCAAGCATTACGCGTAGTCGGTCGCGCTACTCGGCGGCTGGCTCGGGTTGCGTTCTGGTGCGCCTTGCCGCTGGCTTCTTTGCCGCTGGGTCCGGAAGGTAAGCGGGCGCGGTCGTGCTGCGTTCCGCTACAATGAATATCAGCCTGTCCACGGCCTTCGCCCTTTCCTTTCCCTCTGGCAAGGACTCGGCAAGATGGATTGCCAAAAGCGTGTCCTGCATTTGCGCCAGACGGGAGAAGAAGAAATTAAGCTGAATCAGGCTTCGGTTATAGAGATAGAAATAGCCTCCGCCGATGAATTGAAGCAGTACACCCGCTAAGGGAACGATATATGCCGTCCCATCGCTTCGGCCCGAGGAGAACGCCCACCACGTACCCCCAATGATCGTCCCGAAACCGGCAACGATGGCGGTCAGGCTGGCAGTGTAACTCCTGCGCGCCTGACTTTTGTTCATGATGTAGTATTCGATCAGCTGACGGAGGTTCGCTTTGATGCCCTGAATAATGTCGTCGTCGGACTTGGCAGCGCTTTCGGTTTGCGGCGCCATCTTGGCATCGCCGCCCGCGCCTCCAGACTGCGCGTCGAGCAAGGGAGTGAAGCTGGATGCCCACGCCCTGAGAAGCTGGTCGTCGCTGTCACGATCTACGATTGCCTTGAGCTTATCACGGTCGATCACGCTGAAAGCGACCATCACGAGCATGAACAGGGCGAAGACGACCCCTATAGTGATGCCCGGCTGAAGGTCGTGCGGCTTATATTCATAGCCTTGCACGAACACGTGGCTTGTTGCCAAATAGAAGACGACATAGAAGCTTCCGGCAATGGTCAAAATGGAAATGATTGCGACCGCCCAGCGAACCTTCGGCGAGTACCGAAGGACTTCAACGATTACGAGGATGACGGTAAGAATAAGCTGATACATGAAGCCCCCGCCGAACAAATTCGCGACAGTCATCTGTACTCTCTCAACCTTTACGAATCGTGCCTATACAACCCTGGCGCGGAATAAATCGAGCGGGCGCGTCGTCACTTCAATGGCGGCAGCGTCATGCCCTTAATGCTATCGGCCACGGTCGGCCGCTTCCGCTTCCCGTCCGCGTAGGGATCTGGCAGAGCCCGTGCGGCCTTCTTCACGGCCTCGATGTCATAGCCGACCGGACGGCCAAGCAGGAACATCTCCACAAATCGGTCAACAAGCGACTGGTCTGCCAAAAGATTGGCTTTGACCGCCTTGCGGAAGGACGCGATATCCGAACCATTGGTCAGGTAGCCCAGATTCCGTGCCTCGGTGAGGTGCTCATCAACCCTCTTCTGAACGCCCTTGCCCATGCAAAATGCACGGACGTAACGCACTAGCGACGTGAACAGCAGCTCCTCGCTATGCATGAGGAGCAGCTTGTCTTTCAGGACTGCTCGGAACGCACCGATAAGCTCGCTCTTCTCGAAGACGTGCCGGTAAAACCGGACCACAGAATCCTCCGCATCGCCTGCCGTAACTTTGTTTTGGGGCGCGGCCAATATGTAGAATGGCGCGCGGGTCGTGACATGAATTTCTTTCACGAGATGAAAGCTGAAACAGGCCAGCGAGATGACGCACAGGTTATTGGCCGTGGCTATGTTGATCGCGCGCAGTCTCTCTGTGATCTCGGCCCAGCTGCAATCCTCGTTCGAGGCGACGATATGAATACCCATGTCCTCATCGCCATGGGTATCGAAATGGATGATCGGCAGCAGGCCGTCTTCAACCACCTTCGCCACATAATCCAAGAATCCCAGAAGATCAGCGGCGCTCTTCGGCTCAAATTTCATGAAGAAGATCTGGTTGGCCTGCAACAAGGGTTCCAAATCTTCGAGGACGCGGAGGGTCACCCCGTGCTCGCTCTCATGCAGGGACGTGATCCAGATCACGGAATTTACGCTCACATGGGATTGGATAGTCGCGGTCTTGGTCATTGGTCGCAAGGCCATGCAGCTTTATAGGGAGCCATCAACGAACGCTCGGCCGGCCAGGTTCCCTTCTCGGGATGCGTCGTCACCCAGTCGCAGCCAATCACGATGGCGCGGGCGACATTGGCGCCCTTCGGGATGCAGAATTTCCCGAGAATGCTCTCCCGAGCGATCCCGAGCATTTGCTCGTCCTTCATGCCCATCTTAACGACGCTATCGAATACAATCTCATCCTCGCGCCATTTCTCCATGAAGCCCATGACGTAATTTCCGGCAAGTGTGATGCTGCTCTTGCAGTCGCGCGCCAAATCCTGGGCCATCATAGCATTGGCGCCGGTCGCAAAAAGGGCGGCTGCAGCCGCCAGTATCATCCGTTTCATGATCTTCCCCAACCCAAGTTGGGGGCAGATTATCGAGTGCAACCGGTAACTGCAACAGGGTCAATTCGCTTGCTTCCCTTGGTTTTTCTTCACGTACCCGTGGCCGTGCGCAGTTGTCCGATGCACCTCGAGCTTGACGCCAAGACCGCCCTGCTCGCGCTGACGCAGTTCAATGGTAAAGAACTTTCGGTACCGTCCTTTGATGGGCGCGGCGATGAAAAGTGCATGTTCCACCGCCGATTGGGATGAAAATCGGAATTGCTAAGTGGTGGCGCAGCCAATGGAAACGGCGCATCTTTCTTTCATCACCGAGCTAGTGCCGGAGCCGCCAAGCCACCGTCCTCATGGGAGTTGATGGCCGCCGGTCTGCAACGCGACCGCATGAGCCGCGACGACGGCAACCGAGCATCTTGAGGAGCAGGTTCGGACGCTGAATCAGGGACGGCGACAAATGTAACTCATCTTATATTTTCCACGCGTCGGGCATTCCGCCCTTAGAAAGGACCTGACATGCATGAAATTTATCAGAACGGAAAGCCGATCGGCCTCACTTTCAGCGACCGCGAGGTGGCCAAAGCCATAGCCCGCGACATGCAGAGGGAGGGCGCCAAAAACGTCGAAATGCGGCCGTTTAAGCGCCGAAATCACTGGTATAATTGGCGCGCAAACGGGCGCAACGTGGCGTCTTATCTCGCCTCGTTACGCCCTGCCGCGCCACTTAGGAGGCCTTGTGATCCCGATAGAGCAATACTTATCTGGTCAGAGGCGGTACAAAATCTGATCGTTCCAGAAACCATCGAGGCTACACAACTCCCCACGCCCGGAACCTCCCCTCCCTACCATCTGCATATCAATGAAATTCTTAGCTAAAAGCGACACCCACGTACCCCTTTTATCCGGGAATGTTGGCCGTTTCCATCTCGTTACCCATATGAATTAACGTTGTTCTTTTCCAGAACAGAAGCTATTTAAGCCATTGCTTCCGTCACTCGGGACGGCGCCGTGGATGGGCAATCACTTCCGATAAGTACTGCGTATCGATAGGTGATGGTTTTTGGCGGCAAGAGATAGCGTATTTGTCCGTGAGAATTGGCGGAAAAGCCGCAAATCCGGGCCCCTTGAGGGCTTTTCATTTTGGGTCGCTGGAAATTCTGCCTGATTGAGCGGAAATAACGCGTGCTGAACCGGTCGAGCTCTTCCCCTCCCCGACCGCCTCTCGGCGTCAGAACCTCATCAAAAAGCCGGAGCCGGAGCGACCTCTTCCGAAATAGCCGATTTCCCTGCGTTTTCGCCATAGATGCCCGCTGACGTGCGTTCTCGGGCGGCGATGGGTCGATGCCTGCCTCACGTCATAGAACGCTCTCTATCGCCTCCCATTTTTGTCATAAAACACGCTTGCAAATCCCCATTTTCTCATGCATTCATTATCTGTACAAAGGCCATCAAAAAAGAGCCAGAACGAATGCCCCAGGTTGCAATCGCCAGCTCCCCCTCTCCGCGGCCCCGGCTGATCGGATACGCCCGGGTTTCGACTGACGATCAGCTCAACGATGCCCAGGTCGATGAGTTGCGCGCCGCCGGCTGCGATCGCATTCATCAGGAGCACGGATCCGGGTTATCCCGCACAAGACCGGTGCTCACCAAAGTGCTGAAGGATCTCACCTCTGGCGACGTGCTAGTCGTCGTTCGTCTCGATCGCTTGGCCCGATCAGTCAGCCATCTGCTTCACGTGATTGAAGACCTCGAAAAGCGCGGAGTTCATTTCCGCTCGCTGCGCGATCCGATCGATACGTCCACGCCGCAGGGAATGTTTTCCTTGCAGGTGCTCGGCGCCGTCGCCCAGCTTGAGCGCGCCCTGATCGCCGAACGAACCAAAGCTGGCATCAAGGCTGCGAAAGCCAGAGGGAAGCTTCCCGGAAATCCCGGTCTGCGCGAGCGCCGACCGGAGGCGATCAAGGCGGTGTCGAAAGCACGCGAGAAACTTTATCTCGACGAACTGATTTCGTCGGCACAGACCTGGCTGCCGACCGTGAGGCAGCTCAGGCCACAGCATAGTTGGGACAACGTCGTGCGCGTCCTTAACCGTCGCGGTCATCACTGGACGGTCCAACGATTACGCCGCGCGGTGCATCGGATGGTTCGTGAGAAGCTTGCAGAGCCAGAGCTGCTGGCCCGCTCACCGCGCCGCGCGCCCGAAGATCATTTGATGAAGTTGGTCGCCGCGATCACCATCGCCGACCCCAGTTTGTCGCTGCGCGACATTGCCGCGCAACTGGATCAGATGGGGGAACGGCCGGCGCGTGGTGGCAGGAGGTGGCAGCCCTCTTCCGTTAGGGCGCTGTTGGACGAGGCACATCGCTTCGGGTTAGTTCGTCCTTGACTAGCTGATTCATAAGGGAGCGCCCGCGCTTTTTGCCCCGCGAGCTTCCTTTCCCGGCGGAGATCTCCTTCCAATCCGTGCTTGCCACGACCTGTTCGGCCAACCCCGCCAAGGTGGATTTCCTCCTCCACCTGACGCCCGTCCGGTTCAATGGTGTAGCCGGTCATCATTGTTCCTTCTGCCAACGACCGAGGTGGTTTCTCGTCTCGAACCCGCATGATGGTATGCCGGCTCGTCACGATCTTTCTTCAGCGCGGCGACCTGCTGGGCTGCTTGTTCGGCCCTCAAAAGTCGCTCGCGCAAAACATCGGGCAACCGAGCCTGATCTCGCTTGCATATACGATCAAAAGGAGCCGCAAGGCTTATTACGGAGAGCTCGAAACAAATCAGCGTAAGCTCGATATAATCGAAAGGCTCATCTACTCTACTTCTTGCAAACCATTCTCGATGCGCAGCAGACGACTCTCACGCGCGTTGCGTTTTATATCCGCAAGGCAAAGTTCTATGAACGGTTCCGCGACCAGTTCAACAATCGCCAAGGCGATCTCCCGCATGTTCCGCGAAGGGATTGAAGGCTTCAAAGGTGGCCTGAGCGCGGAAAATTACATCTCGATCACAGGGGCTTCCCGGGCAACGGCGACTCGAGACCTTCATGATATGGTGGAGAAGGGGGCAATGAACCGCAGCGGTGAACGCCGACATACGCGTTACACCTTAAACCTGCCGGAGCCAGAGTGATAGAAACAACGGCTGGGGCACGGCCTTTCGTCCACTCTATCCAAAGAGCGCGACATCACTCGGCGGAAGCAGACTGGCTTGATTCTTGCTGTGGCTGGTCGTTAGTTTGCTGCCTAAACTGCGAAGACACGAGGATTGTTATGCCAACTGGCAAGGTTAAGTTCTTCAACGCCGATAAAGGCTTTGGTTTCATCACGCCGGAAAGCGGAGGAGGCGACGTTTTCGTGCATGTCACCGCCCTGCAATATGGCGATTATCTCAGAGAGGGACAGTCCGTTTCCTACGATCTCGGTCAGGATCGGAAGACCGGCAAGTTAAAGGCGGAAAACGTCAGACCGCTCTGAGGCCAATTGACCGGAGCGGCGGCAACGGGCTCAAAAGCGCCTCGGGGCCACCTGCTCTTAAATTGCGAGATCTCGGCCTGTGCCAAAGGCGCAGCGCCCAACTTCTTGGCCCGGTCGAAGGGTGTCACATCCAGAAGCGGAACGTCTATGAGACTAGCATAGCCCTCAAACCCCATCTTGGTGCAATAGCAAGACTCATGATGTTATCGGCACGTACGGTCGCATTGATGAATTTCGAACACGAGTTCTTCGGCTGTTGTCCGAGTTGCGGTAAAAAGAGCTGTCGACGCTGGATATCTTTGGGTTCGCGCGTGCAAATGTAGGGATGTCGACAAAACGGTGGATCGCCGTACAGGCTTAACAACTGACAGCCGACAAGCAGCCGATCGTAACTTGCGATCAATAAACCACTCCGCGAACCCCGCGGCCGAAAGCAGCGTCTCCAGCGCCGTTGTTCCGCCGGCGCGGATGTCCGGATGATTTCGTTCAGAAGGCTACACAGCTCTTTGCATCCGAGGTTACGGCCCTTCGAATATGCTGTTTTCAGCGACCCCACTTTAGATTGATAGCTTATCGGCGATACTCGGGAGACCACAAGCCAGGATCTCACCTTGCTGCGGTCTCCAAACAGCATCAGCTTTTTGCAGC